>NZ_QGKR01000186.1 GCF_003172955.1 Micromonospora acroterricola
GCCGGCCTCGCCGGCCAACCGGTAGCGGTCGGCCCACCGCTTCGCGGTCTGCCATGACACGTCGTAGCGTTCGGCCGCCCGCGCGACGGGCCAGCCCTGGTCCACGACGAGTTTGGCCAGACGCAGCGAGCACGTGGAGTCAGCGCTGCGTTAGCGTGAGACACGAGGACCTCCTGGTCTGTGGTGTGGTCGCCTTCAGCAGCTCCACTCCACGACAGGAGGTCCTCACTAATCAAGATCCGTTAGGTCGTGTCGTCACACGACCTCAACCAACGTGCCTGGGCAGTACAGCTAGGGAGTGTCTTCAAAGGATCTTGGTGTCGGATGATGTAGCGCGTGGGTCGTCGCTACGAGTTGTCTGACGTCGAGTGGGAAGCGCTGTCGAGGTACCTGCCGTCTGCGGTAACCGGTGGGCGGCCGCGGGCCGATGACCGGCGGGTGCTCAATGGGATCGTGTGGAAGATCCGGGCCGGAGCGGCCTGGCGGGACGTGCCAGCCCGCTACGGCTCCTGGCAGTCGATCTACACCCGCTTCCGCAGGTGGGCCCTCGACGACACGTTCACCCGAATGCTCTCGGGGATGCAGGCCGACGCGGACGCTGCGGGCGATATCGACTGGCTGGTGTCGGTCGACTCCACGATCGTGCGGGCCCACCAGCACGCCGCCGGCGCTAAAGGGGGCGCCGAGAAACGGACGAACCAGAAAATCACGCCCTCGGTCGATCTCGAGGTGGACTGAGCACCAAAATCCACCTCGCCTGCGACGGCACCGGCCGGGTCCTGGCGTTCCTCTTGTCCGGTGGCAACGTCAACGACTGCAGCCGCTTCGCCCAGGTCATGGCCGCGATCCGGGTCGAGCGGTCAGGGCCCGGCCGGCCCCGGGTCCGACCCGAGCACGTCATCGCCGACAAGGGCTACAGCTCCAAGGCGATCAGGGCCGACCTGCGCCGACGCGGCATCGGGCACACCATCCCCGAACGCGCCGACCAGCAGGCCAACCGCCACCGACGCGGCAGCCGAGGCGGCCGCCCGCCGGCGTTCGACAAGCAGCTCTACAAGCACCGCAACGTCGTCGAACGGTGCTTCAACCGGCTCAAGCAATGCCGCAGCGTCGCCACCCGCTACGACAAGACCGCCACCCCGTACCAGGCCACCGTCACCATCGCCGCCCTACTGCAATGGTTGTGAGCCTTTGAAGACACTCCCTAGGCCAGCTCACCATGCGCCCCCACGAATTCGCCGAACCCACGCCGGTCCATGCCGCTGACCTCGGCCGTCGGCACCTCGACGAGGGCACCCTCCAGTACCTGATCTGCCCATCTGGCGGCACCAGCCCACGCCACTCGAATGCGCAGCTAGCCTCCGAGGCTTGTCGCGCATCGACAGGGACTACGAGATGTCATGCAGAACGCGACCGAGTGCGGCGTCTACCTGCCGCCGACCGTAGGTATTAACCAAGGTCAGGTAGTACAAGGCGGGCCAGGCCGGCGTCCAATTGTTCCGTCGGTCAGGTCGCAGGAGGTAGCGAAGTGCCGAGTCGGGCTCCAACGGCACATAGTCGATCGCCCGGTGTTCCCAGCCGTCCTCGACACCTCTCGACAGGTGTGCCTCGAAGTCGGTTCGAGGCATCGCGCCTAGGCGGGCGAGGAACATGACGCCCCACTGCGAAAGGGACGTTGCGAGGTGGAAGGCCAGCAGGCGAAGGTCGTACTGGTCATCTTCGATGTGAAGCTCTTCCCGTATGCCGCGGCGAGCAGCGCTGAACAGGTCCGGAGGTGCTCCGTCCACGGAGTGCGCTACTGCCACGATCCAGGCGGGGCTATCGGGTAAGCGCATCGCACCCGACTCGGCGTAGAGCTTGTCGAGCACCTCGGTGGATCGCCGGCGCTCGTCGAAGCGCGCTCGGTACATAGCCTCGATCTGACGCTCTTTCATCCAGACGGTGTCTGCATCGTTGCGGATTGGTGCGCCGAAGTAATCCTTCTTGTAGATCAGGTGCGGGCCGTCGACACTCGGCGGGATCGCGACGACTACGCACTGGTTGCCCGGTTCGCCGAGCTGCAGTACCTCGAGCCCGAAGACCGGCGGGCTGATCGCTGTCACGGCAGCGCTGCGCAAGCCGCGCTCGTAACCCTCGGTCAGCTCGCCGGTGTCCTTGCCTCCGGTGGCTGCCCTCTGTGCTTCGGTGATGCCGAAAACCAACGTGCCGCCACCGCTGTTGGCCATGGCAGCAACGTCCTTCGGGAAGTCGGAGTTCGGGATCGCGCCGAGCGGTGGCAGCTCGGATTTCCAGTCCAGGTCGTCCGCGTCGCGGAGCCCGTGAGCGATGGCGCGGTCGATCATGTCGTCTGTGAGCGGACCGGACGGATCGCCGAGGTAGCGATGGAGCGATGTGAAGGTCATCGAGGAGCACCTACCAACTGGGGCTGGTCGGGAAGTCCGAGTCCGGTGTAGTCAGCAGCGACCTCTGCGACGTCTCGAACCTGTCGAGGATCTTCTTGAGCCTTTCGATGCTGTGCTCGGACTTGGACTGTCGGGCGTACGCGAGCACCAGCTCGCGGTCGTAGGCACCAGCTGCTGCGAGATCCTTGAGGAAGCTGAGGGTCATGAGCTCATCGGTGCTCTTGGTCCAGCCGTTGTATCCCTCGTACACGATGCCCTTCAACGCCTCAGAGACCTCGGCCGTCAGACCCGCGTCCATGACCTCGCCATTGGCGACACTGTACGCGCCATGGAGCCTCGCCCAAGCGTCGAATTCGCCATGGATCCACTCGACGAGCACCACAACGCTCCGCTCCAGGCGCTGGCTCTTCTCCATAACTTTGTAGGTCGGGCACCAGGCAAGGACCACTCCGCCGTCCTGCAGATGGCCGCTCCGCTCGGCCACTATGTCGAGCTGGCGAGTTCGGGGTGGTGGGTCGCCGAGCCCTTGCGGGGTGCCACGACCGTCAGGTGGCCGCGACGCTCGCGCTACAGCAAGGCCAAGCCGCTTGCCAGGCTGGATCGTGTCCTTCTTGGTGCCATGCGGCACGTAGATGTAGCGGTGCTTGAGCACCTCTTCCAGCTGGCCCGACAAAGCAGCTCCCTCCAGGTCGCCCTGCTCAGGAGGCTAGACGGCACCTCCGACAGTCGGTCTGGTGCATCGATCGGGAATGCCTCGTCCCACTGGAGCGTTAGGGCAACTGGTGCACAGTTAGGTGTGCGTTCTGTCGTCCGCCCCGCTCCGATATGGACGCAAGCAAGGCCGCACCGCCACAACTGAACAGAGCTCGTTGGTTGAGGTTGGCCAGCGGCCCGGCGTTCGATTCGCTGGGCCTGGCAGGGATGCTTGCGACTCTCATCTCCCTCACCTTCGCCCGAAAGTTGAGCGAAGTCCGCGTTGAATCGCAGGAGGAGAAGGACTTGACCGGTAGCAGAGTATTCAAGAAGAATCGTAAAGCAAACCGAAACCCTAGGAGTTTCTGGCAGTACCTGTTGGAGACCATTTGGGCGGTAGGTGTGGGGGCTCTGGGTAGCCCGCTGGCATCCTGAGCTAACGAATGCAAGTAGGCCCTCGGCGTTGCCGAGGGCCTACTGCTGCTTCAGGCGCGATTGCTCTGGGCGCTGTCGGGCCGGCAGAGCGAACGGTCGTCATGTCGGACTGCCAAGGCGGTGCTCGATGGCCTCCCTGTCATGCCGACACCAACCCGTCAACGCAACGCGGTCTCCGGGGGCATGGCCCTCGGCGTGTTCATGTACGATCGCTCTGGCTGCCGTTGGACAAGGTCATGATCGATCTGTCCTACGAGGAAGCCTGGCGATCTTGGCAGTACCGACATCGCTTCTCGCAGGTCAACACCGACATCCGTCAAGGGCTCGACGGCGTCCGGGCTAGTAAGCCAGCCGGACCAAGGTGCGGCACCAAGTTCCGACTGGCTCTAAACTGCTCTAAGGGATCAAGACGGCCCGGCTAGAGCCGGGCCGGGCACCCGCTACGGCCTACGGGCCCCGCGCACGCCCGCCACTGTCGAGCAACGACTCCGGTACGCCACCCGGCCTCGCCGGGTGACAGACGACTGCCCGGCAATCAATCTGAGCCGCTCAGTACGGGATCGAACTGCATCTCCTCCACCGCACCATCGACCTCCCACCGTCAGGTTGAGGGCGCCAGGCAGCCATCAGTCCGACCTGCATGTCTTCAGCCTGTGACGGCAACCGAGGCAGACAACGACATCCAGGGGGCAACCGCCCACTACGGCGGATCACCGTAGTGGGCGACTGGCAAGGTCCGCCGAATTCCATTCAGAGAATAGAACAGGCACTTTTGCTGAACATTTTTATACCATCAGCAATCTGTCCCGCACGACAATCTCGTCTCTCACGAGCACTTCTAGTTCGCCTGCCAAGCCCATCGATTCAAGCGCCACGCACACGCGGAGGCCGCCATTTTCGGCCCTGACAGTGAATTTCGCTACTGACTCCCGCAGCAAATCAAGGCGCAACGCATCGCCTGAAGAGATCTGAATCCGAAAGGAACGACCTTGCACGTCATATGAAATGAGGACATCATCCCCGGACACTGCGGTCAGCCGCAAGGAGCGCACCGTCGGTTCACCTTCAACTACTTCAGGGGAAACGCCCAGCGTGTCAAGCAGCTCTGCATCCGACGGAACTACGAATTGCCTGTACTCCATCACCGACCCCCACGAGGAATAACCGTCGTCATCCGAAGGCCGCCGCCGGTCACTTGCCAGGTAGTCTCAAGGTGCAGAAAACCACCCGGGCCAGCGAACAACGAGTCTCGGACCTGGAATTCACCATGATCGTTCTTATACGTACGCATGACGTTCGAGTCAGATCCCACCACCTCATCGAAGTGCGATCGAAGAAGCCCGCGACCTTCAGCATTGTTGTATACGCCGACCTTAGCAAATTGCGCCTGGTTCTGCGCCGACCGTGCAGCGTTGTGCGAGTTGGAGGAAACGTTGCCGAACATGTAGTCGAACTTGCCGGGATCAACAATGGCACCACCGCAGGTGTTGTGAACGAGCACCGGCGTGTTGCCGGCGATCACATAGTACGTGTGGATGCCGTCGATTTCGAGGTTGTAGGCCAAGGTCGCTCGGCTTGTGCTGAGCCGAAGCCCGCCAACCGTAAGGGTGGCGCCGTCGGATGTCAGGACCTGCTCGCCGGCTGCGAGCTCGTCAGCCCGCTCGAACTTGTGGTCGGTGACAGACCAGAATGGGTGGTCCTCAGTCGTACTCAATACTGCGCCGTTGTCCAAGGCTAGGTCAGTGACGGTGTCCTGGTGCACGTAGAGTTGCGTAACCTCACGCGGCTTTTGCTCCCCGGTCTCCGGATCCGACGCTATAACGTCGTCGCCAACTTCGACCTCGCTGATCGGTTTGCGGGAGCCATCGGCCATTAAGACGAGCGTGTCACCTTCGAAGGAGCAGGCGCGCGCTGCAGTTTTGGCGGCGGCGGCGGTGACGAGGCCGCGGCCAGCGATGGAGAATCCTCCGGCCATGGCGACCTCTGCCAGGATCTCGCCGGCATACATCATCGCTTCGGGACACGCCGCGACGCCGCAGTCCCACTGGAATCCGTACTGGTTGAGGCAGTTGGTGTAGTCCAAGCGCCCACCGGCGCAGAGGATCTGGATCTCTGCCTTGATCGGGTCGTAATTCTGTTTGACCACTGCCGTGCGGTACGTGAGGCAGTCACCGGGGTGGGCCTTGCAGTTGATGCTGTCTTCGGTGTAGGTGGCGAGGAACGCGTCCTTGGCTGCCTGGCGTGCGGCGTTCACATTGTTGTCGCCGACGGTGCTGCTGCCACCGGAGGAAGGCGTGTTGCCGCCGCCCGCGGGAGACGGTTTCGCCGCCTCTCTTTCCTCGTCGATTCGCTGGCCTCCACCTGGGTCGAGGCCGCTAGGGTCGGAGAGGTTGATGGGGCTGTTGTTGGCGTAGGAGTAGGCGTTCCAATGCTGCGGGTCGGACAGGTCCATAAGTGGGTCGACCGAGATGAACCGGCCCAGCGTCTGGTCGTACTGTCGGGCGCCGATGTTGACCAAATTGGTGGGGTCGTTGTCGCCACCGACGAAGCCCTTGCTGCTGGGCCAGGTGGGGTTCGTTCCGCGGGGTGTGCCGTAGGGGTTTTGCCGACGGATGGTGACGGACTGGGTGCTGGCGTTGATGGCGACTTGTTGGGTGCCTTGGTGGTCGTTGTAGAGCCAGGTCAGGTTGCCGATTCCGGAGCTTGCGGTGCGGCTGGCAACAGTCGTGCCGGCGAAGTCGTAGTAGCGGGTGCCGGTGTTGACGGTGCCTTGACGGCGGATTTCCTGGCCGGGTAGGTACAGGGTGGTGCCGGTGGTGTCACGGCGGATGAGCCGGGTGCCGTTGGCGTCGTAGATGTTGGTTTCGATGTTCTTCCCGCCGGCGTTGACGGTGGCGAGTTTGCCCTCGGCGTTCCAGCCGAGGGTTTGGCTGTTGGTTCCGGTGGCGCAGTCGTTGGCGGTGTTGCCGGCGGGGCGGCAGGTGGTATTGCCTGTGTCGTCGTAGGCGTACCTGTTGATGACGTCGCCTTGCCCCGGTGCCTGTGTTGTCATCGCGGTCACGGCGTGCGGGCGTGCGACGTTCTGACCGCCGGTGGGCGTGGCGTACCTGCGGGTGGTGTCTCCCGCGGCGGTGTGGCTGGTCTCGGTCGCCCTGGAGCCGGTGTTGGTGAACGTCCAGTCCTGCCAGTACGGTGCCGGCCCGGCGAGGTTCGCCACGCTCGGGTCGGTCTTGCAGCTCACCCCCGACTTCGGCGTCCAGGCGGTCTTGAGTCGCCCGATTTCGTCTTGGCGGAAGCACTGGATGTCCGTCACGCCGACCTGTGGGGTGTCCACGATCGAGATGATGTTGCCGGCGTCATCGTGGTCGTAGTTGCGGTCGGAGACGGTGCCCGCGACGTTCTCCCGTTCGATGGTTGTGCGCTTGATCCTGCGGGTCGCCTCGTCCCGGTAGATCGTGTCTTGGGTGTAAACACCGCCGGGCATTTTGTAAATCGACCCGCTGCGCTCACCGTAGGTGGTGTAGGTGGCGGTGGCCATGGTGCCCACCGAGCCGGTCAGGCTGGTGTTGATGCTCGTCGGCATGCCGGTGGCGGCGTTGTAGTCGGTGGTGATCTGCTCGGTGACGAGACCGCCACCGGCGGGGTAGGAGATCGATACTGGCGCGCCGGTGGCGTCGGCGTATTCGTAGCCGTAGACGTAGGTGGAGTCTAGGCCCGCCTCAACCGCGGGGATCACGTAGTGGAAGCCCTTGGGCTGATAGCGGGCGTCGAAGCTGCGGACCTGCCACTTGTAGGCGTTCGCCGACCCCGCCGGCTCGTACCGGATCGCCTGGGTCAACTGGCCCTTGTACCCGGGCTGGCCGGTATACAGGGCGTCGTACTTCCACTCCGCGCGCAGCGCGCCCGTCGCGGAGTCGTCGCGCAGTTCCTTCTTCCGACCAAGGGTGTCGTAGACGTACCACAGCGCCTCACCGCTGTCATCGACGGTCTTGGTCAGCTCGTTCGCGTCGTTGTAGGTGCTGGTCGTGACACCCTTGTCCGGGTCGGTCGTCCGCCATTGGCGGCCCTTGGCGTCGAACTCGTACACCCATTGGTTGCCGTCGGGGTCGATGTTCTTGACAGCCTGGCCCTTGCGGTTGAACTCGTAACGGTTTTCCAGGTAGCCGCCCGTCGCCCCGGCGGGGGTGTTGTGCTGCCGCAGGGCGATGGTGCGGCCCTCGATGTCGGTGACGGTGGTGGTGGGGGTGCCACCGGCCGGCGGGGTGACCGTGCTCAGGTCACCCTCGTCGGAGGTAACGGTTCGCCACTTCTCTACCAGGTTGATCTCGCCGTCGCCGGCGAGGAAAACGCTCGCCGTGGGCCGGGACGCGCGGTCGAACTCGGTCTTGGTCACGGCCGGCACGGACCATTCCGGCTCCCACCAGAGTGCTCCGGACGGGGCGCCAGGTTCGGCGTGTGCCGCGTAGCCGATGGCGGCCCGGCCGAACTCGTCGTAGACGGTGTCGGTGACGACCCGGGAACCGCTACCGCTCATCGACAGGCTTTGCGTCTGCCGGGGCCGGAGAAGTCCGTCGAGGATCTGGTAGGACGTCACATAGTTGGCGTCGGCGTTCAGGACCTGGCTGGTCACGTAGGGGTAGGTGTCCCGGTTGGGCGCGAAGTTGTAGGTGTACTGGGCGAACGGCTTGGTCGGGTTACTCTCGTTCGACCAGCCCAGCTTCCACACCTTGGAGGTACGGCCCAGGGCGTCGTACTGCACCTCAGCGGTCACTTTGCCGTTGGGATCTGTGGTCTTGGTGGTGGACCCCCAGTACGGGTTGGTCTCCACGGCCGAGGTCCAGTTAAACAGCGCCGGGCCTGTCGTGGTCACCTTGGTGACCGGGCCTCCGACCGCGGGGGTGTATGTGGTGGCGGTGACGTTGCCCTTGATGTCGGCGGCGGTCAGCACCCGACCCCCGGGGTCGTAGGTGGTCTGCGACACCGTCTGCCACGCCGTCCCCGTGGCCGGCGCCCAGTCCTTGAGCTGTTCGGTCTTGGTGACGGCACCGAACTTCGGTGTGGTGTCGGCGCTGCTCGCGCCGTCGTAGGAGAGCCTGACGTCGGAGATCACGTCATCGACGCTGGCCGGGCTCTTGCCGCAGGCCAGCGCTGTGGTGGTGGTCTGCTTGACCGCCTCCGTCAGATTCTTGCTCAGATTGCGGTTGTAGCTGTAGGTGACACATTTCTCGTCGCCGGTCTTCGAGATGTCACCATCATCCTGCGACCAGTTCTGAGTGCCGTACGTGTCGTCGAAGCTCGTCGTCCGCCCCGAGGTACGCCAACCCCTCGAACCATCTACGCCGAGCGCGGTGGACGAGTAGGTGGCCTGCGTGTCCACGAACCGCGCCTCAACCGTGTCGCCGTTGATTGTCCGGCTGGCGGTCGGCGTGGACCGCCAGGGCACGTTCACTGTCTTCGACACCGGCTTGGTTGCGACCCCGTTGTAGACGACCTGTTCGCGGATCTGGCCGGCGAACTGGTCTTCGTCGTAGACAGTTTCCGAGCCTACGGAGGCGGGGACGGTCACGGTGCGAGTCCCACCGGACGGGCTGGCCTTGTCGCCGTGCATACCCCGCATGAACTTCGTGACGGTCAAGCTCTGGGTCGCCGGGTCGGATCCCACTCGGGTGTTGACCTGGGCGTAGCCTCGCCATTGAGACCAGGTTTTGCGATCGGGCTTGGACAGCCCGTCGTCGTCGGCGTAGTGCCACGCGGGGGCGTCTGGGTACTCGTACCAGGTGTGGGTGGCGTCTGCTTGCCGACTGTCCTTGAGCTGAACATCGTTCTCGGCGATGTGCTCGACCCGGTACTTGTGCCACCACTGCGTGACCAGCCGCTCACCGCTGAAGTCGTCCGGATCCGGCACCAACACGGGATAGCAGCGCTTTGTATTGGTGTGGGCCGCCAGCGACTCGGTGTTCGCTGCGGTGCACTCGGGTTCGCTGTAGTCGACGTGGATGATCGCGCCGGTCTCGGTCTTGATGTCGGAGATCCGAAGCCAGTTATCTGACGTACCGTGCTCGGTCAAGACCCGGTTCGCCAGCGTCGTCGCGGTGAACGTGACCGGCGGCAAAGTGACCGTCCCGCCGACGTGCCCCGCGTGGTCGATCTTGTCGAGCCACAAGCCGGTGTGCGTGGAGTCCGCGGTGGCGGTAAATGTGTGGCTCAGGGTCCAGGACTCCACGTCCTGCCACGCCGGGGTTGTCTTAGTGGTGTCGTACACCTTCGTGGTGATCTTCTTCAGGCGCTTGGTGGTCCAGAAGGTCGGCGAGTATTGCTGCGGACACGAGGTCGCGGACGCTTTGCATTCCTGGTCCCAGGGGGTGTCTTTCCAGGAGTCCTTGACCGGGCTCGACTCGGTGCCGCAGTTGGAGAAGCAGCGCATGTCGGTGTCGAACACCACCTGCGCGTAGGGGATGGTGTTGCGCTCGGTGACCCCGTGCGTCGCCGCCGTCCGGTCGTAGGTGCCGTAGTCGATGCGGGTGAGGTAGCCGGCTCGGTCGTACGACACGTCGTCGGAGTCAGTGACGTTGCGGGCGTACTTGTTGCTTTCCTTGCCGTACCACAACGACATGGTGTTGCCCCGCACGTCCACGACGTAGTCGAGGTTCCACCGCCACGCCTGGACACAGTCGGAGCTGGTGAAGGCGCTCTGGTGGCAGGGCTCGCCCGAGTGGTTACCGAACACCGGCATCGTCAGCGTTGAGTCCGTCTTAGCCGTCTGACCAGGCAAGGAGTGCATGCCGAAGAAGTACTGCGTACCGTCGGTGGTCGTCACCTTCCAGTACTCGCCGTCCTTGGCACCGTTGCCCGACCCACCGGTCAGCTTCTCGATCTTTAAGCCGTCCTCCGAGCGGGAGTGCCAGCCCTTACCCGCCTGAAACACGAGTTCACCGCCGCTGCCGTTCAAGCTCAGGGTGGCGTTGTCGGATCGCCAGCACTGATCTCCGGTGCGCTGGGTGTTGTTCGCGCCGTTCTTCATGTCTTCCGCACATGGCACATAGCGGCGCTCGATGAAGCCGGGCGAGTAGTCGAACCCCTCACCGATCCACGAGGGCTGGTTGTTCGTCACCTCCGAGCGGCCATCCACTGCCGACGAGGAGTACGCCAGCGTCACCGAAGGCGCGGGGCCGGTAGCCGGCGCGGTGCGGATCGGATACGACCATGAGAAGTCACCCGAGGACCCGCCGCTGGACCACGTTGATGACGCAGTCAGGCTGGTGGCGGTGAAGTCACCGTCCTTACCCGAGGCGCCTGCGGCCAACACCACGAACGAGGCGGCCTGCTGCTCGACCGCAGCATCGCCGGACAGCCGGCCGTTGGTCGCCGGTGCCGACGGCAACTGCGTGGGAGTCACCGCGACCTCCGCCGCGGCAACACCGGCGGCGAGGTCATTGGAAGTGCGCAGCGGCAGCGACCGGCACCTCGGGTCGTCCGGGGTGGACAGCGCGCACTCGGGCACCTGCCACAACCGCAGCCGCGACGCCCACTCACCGCCAGCAGCGTATCGGAACCTGCTGTAGTCCACCGAGATCTTCGCCGTGCCCACCGCTTCGTCGCGCGGGGTGTTCACCTTCATGACGAGACCGTCACGCAACGACTGCGGCACTGCCGCTCGGTCCATCACCTGCACATTGATGTCGGTCAGCTTCTCGCCGGCCTTACCCGCAGCGCGGTCCACCCATACCGGCAAATCACCCGCCTTCGTCCCACGACCACCAGCAGCACGGGCATTAGGCGCCCCAAGATCCACATGGCCGGTACCGGCGCTCGGCCACGCCGGTGCGGGGGCGGGCGTGTACTGCACCCGCTGCTGCGGCCAGCCCTTACCCGCCACCGGCCCGCCGTCGTTGTCCAGCTTCTCGGCCGGCGCCGGATGCGGCCGCCGTTCGGGCTTGGCCTGGGCGGCGGGCACACTCACCAGGAGCGACGCCACCAACATGGCGGCCAGAGAACCCGCCACCGACAGGCGACGCGTTGGCGTGCCGAGAACCCGCCGGTGCAGCCGGCGAAGAGAAGACCCCGTCAACATGTGTTCCCTTCCCAGGAACCAAGAGCCACTCGAACAGAAGACTGTGCAACAGGACGGCGCGGACTATGGCCGTCAAAGATCTACGTTCGTGGGTGCAGTGGTGGGGACTTGTCACCACTGCACCTACAGAAGGGGCTAGCTAGCTGCCTGGGTGTCGTGCAGGGCCAGCACCTGGGCGTCCGTCATCGCGCCCTGGTAGAGGCCGAGATCGTCGATCGTCCCGTACAGCGGGTGCCAGTTGCCGTTTCTACCCACCATCAACGGGCCGTTCGCCTGCCATGGCTGCCATGCTGTCCGGAGTGCGGTCGTGGCTTTCAGGTCGCCGTTGACGTACAGCTTGAGCTGCCGACGTCCGACATCCAGGACACCGACCAGGTGCTGCCAACTGTCGCCGACGTCCGGTGCTGGGGCCGTCGCGATCGTGGCCCCGGTGCCGTCGTCAGGCGTGGCCGCCGTGTCGAGCATTTTGAGCTTCCACACGCCAGCACCGCTGTCATTGCCGTAGTACAGGTAGAAGCCACCGTTGCCTGTCCCGTTCTGGACCATCACCGTCTGGTAGTCGTCGGTTTGGTCGAGCCTCACCCACGCCGAGACAGTGAACGACTGGTCGGTGCGCAGCACCGCCGTGGTCTGCCACTGCGCCACTTCGTTTACCGGATTAAGCTTGTAGGCCGAGCGTCCGAACTCGGTCGTGAGTGCGGGCGGGGTGTTCGGGTCAGCGTCGTCATCTAGCCCACTATCGAAGAAGAGGCCAGCGCTGCCGTCCCCACCTCGGCCGGTGTCGATCTCGACGCCCTTCGACAGGGCAAGCCACCGATCCCACGAGGTCGTGGTGTCCTCGGCCTCGCATGAGTTCACGATCGTCGGGTCCCAGCAGGCGCCTTCCGGGTCGCTTTCGAATGCCCAGCCACCGACCTGGATCGGGGTCAGCATGCCGGGCTCGTCGAACCCGCCAGAGTCGGGGTCTTCCTTGAGCATTCCGGTGAAGTCGTGCGCGACGATGGCTCGGTCGAACACCTGAACGTCGGCGATATTGCCGGCCCACCAATTGTTCGCCGTTCCCCAGAACGTGCGCCCGACCGTGAAGCGGCCCGTGGCAGCCCACGGCGTGGCCGTGCGAGCCGTCTCGCCAGCCTTCACACCATTGACGTAGAGACGCATCGTCTTTCCAACAGCGTCATAGACGCCGGCGATGTGCACCCATCTACCGATATCCGCGCTACCCAACGTAGGCGCGGCCAAGACTGTCGGGGTGCCGCTGTCCTTGTCCAGCGAGTTACTCATGCGGAACGACCAATGGAGCCCCTGGGTGTCGCGGCGCGCTCCCAGGTAGAACCCGCCAGCCATGGCCGTACCCGGGGTCATCGCGGGCTCCTGCCCCAACACGTTTCGGTCACCGACCGCATCGATCAGCGACGGCCGGACCCACGCCGCCACGGTGAACGACTTTGTGGTGTCCACCACCGGCCCAGACGACACCGCCTGGCTGCTAGAACCATTGAACGTCGCGGTCTTCCCGTCGACCATCCGCACGTCATCAGTCCACCCGACGCCGGTGGCAGTCAACGGCGTGATCCCGCCCAGGTTCGACTTGTCCGCCAACGCCGCCGCCTGGTCGATACCTGGATAGGTCTCCAACCCCCACTGGGCGATGGCCGGCGACGGGCGGCCCACCGTGAACGAGAACCCGAACTCGTTGCTCTCGTTCAAGGTCCCGTCGATAGCCTTGGCCTTGAACACATTCCGGCCGTAGCTCGGCGCGGTCGCGTCCACTTCGACATACTTCGGACTGGTGCCCTGCGCTGGTTTGGAGAACTCCCCCGCGCTGCCCCACCCGTAGGTGAACGTGGCGACCGTCGTATCCGACGACTCGATTCGGAACCTGCCCGCCCGGCCAGGGCCGGGCGGCGCCGTCACGATGCTGACTGTCACCGGAGGTCTCGTGTTATCTACGGCGAACCGGCACCATGGCGACCACGCCGACTGGCTATACGTATCGGTGTTCTTCACCCGGAACGCATAGGTCTTGTCCTTAACCAACCCTGACAAGGCGACGCTGGTCGCCACCGTGTTCGGGGTGATGCCCGCCTTGTCGCCGGGTCCCGCTTTACGTGCCGGAGAGGTGTCAGTCACCGTGCCCATCCCACCGGCTGGCACCTCGATCCACTCAAAGTGAGCCGTGAGGGAATCCCACGAATCGGCGTCCGGGAACGTTGCCCGCAACGTCGGCGTGAACGTGCCAACCATCAACACCCCGGTGTTGCAGGCCACCCCCGCCACCTGCAAACCTGCTGGGGCGCCGGGCTTGCTGTCATAATCCACGAACAGTTTCGCGTTACCCGGGAAGTACTTCTTCCAGCGGTCCTGCGTCGACTCACCGGCACCGTTCTTATCCCCGGCGGCGCTGAACCCGAGCGTGAGCGTTGACCAACTGCGGCCTGCCGCCGCTTGGACTTGGCTGGTCACCGCCGAACCCTCAAACTGCACCGTCTTGTCCTGCTGGTCACCACCACACCCGCCCGCCTCGTTGGCGTGACTGGACGCAGAATCCAACACTGTCGACAATGCCATTTTCGACCAGGTTGCCCGCATCGTCTTGTCGATCACCGGCGACAGATACATCCAGTTCGCGGTGTCGTCACACGACCAGGTGTGGTCCACCTTCATCTCGACCCGCGCGGCGGAAATGAACTTCCCCTTCAGTGACACACCGTTGTCAGCCGCCGTCGGGAACTCGAAATACGACCGGTAGATGGCGCCGGTGTCCGGGTTCAACCCCACGCGCGCCACGCTGTAGTCGCTGTTCGACGACCCGTTGTTGGTCGAGTACGCCCACTTGTTACGCAGATCTGACCAACGCCACTGCGGATCGATGAAGACCGGGAAATGGGCGTCCGGGGAATCCAGCAACGACGCGTCCGGGGTCAGCAGCAGATCACCGCCGCCCGTGATCTGCGCAGCCACCGGAGCCACTTGCGCGGCGTCCCCGGCGGATATGGCGGACGACGGCTCGCCGGCGGTCGCCTGGTTCCGCTCCATAGCTCTGGCCGCCAGCGTCGAGGGCCGCGAGTCCCACATCGCCGCAGGCTCCGCCGAGGCGACCACCACCGCGCCGGCGGTCGCCTTCAAGGCTCCACTCGGGCTGTGCCGCACCTGCGCGTCGCCACCCAGATCAAACCGAATCTGACGCACTGCGGGATTGGACGCCGCCGCGGCGGACTTGACGACAACGACGTGAGTGAAGCCGACACGCGTGGCCCTCAGCACCAAATCGACATCTGGCAGCACGTTTGCGAACGTAGCTGAGTCGCCGTCTAGCGCCGGCTCCGGCAGGCTCCCGCCCGACCATGACATCGTCATCGTCTTAGCCGCATTCTTCACAATCACCAGCGGGCCGGACCCACCGCTACCGAAAGTTACATCGGCAGCGGAGGCCCTCGGCCGCAGCAGACCATCAGCGTCGCGGAACAGTTCGAGGTTGATGTCGGTCCACTCGCCGGCCTTACGGGTCCACTGCGGCACCACCGACGACTCGAACGTCATACGTCCGTCCGGCTGCGCAACCACCCGCGCATACTCAGACCGCGACGCATCAACCACCACCGCCTGGTCGCAAGCGGCAGCCATAGCCGCAGCTGCCGTCTCCGTCCGCGCCTCGGCCGAACACGCCGCAGGTGCGGCGACCGCCGGCACCACAACCCCGGCAGTGGCAACCACCAAGGCCGCCGGCAACCCCAGACCCGTCATCAGCCGTCTGAGCCCAAACCCGGCGAACCCTCGGGGGCGTCGCTCTGCCCGCCAGCCGCACCCAGATCCGACGCGAAGATGTACAGCAACCACCGCAAGGCCCCCGTTGATCACGCCCATTGAACGGCCGAACTGTAGAAAGCCCGATGATCACCTGTAAAGAGCGATCACAAACTGCCAGGACGAAAGGGACAGCAGAGCTCCAGTCCGACACTGGGATGACCGAACGTAACCGGACCGCCGCTGGCGGCGTATCAGCCACCGCCCGGTCCAATCAATTGGGGTTCCACTCAACACCTGCATCTCTGGCGCGTCATCGAACTCGGCGACGGCCAGGTCAGCGACCGACCCCCACCAACAGCTCTCACGACTTCGTCACTGCTCTACGTGAGAGGCGTTTGATGAACAGCGACAGCACTTCCAGTAAGCCTGGTGATCCTTCGACGACGACCCGGCCCGGTGACGGCAGCCCTCTTGACACTGGTTCTCAGCGTCAGGTTGGTATTTCAGGGGACCTCAAAGCCACGTGCCGCGGCTGCGCGAGGTACTCAACGAGGATGAACTCCCTCAAGATCACGATTGGGAGTCGAGGCCGCCCTTGCCGTTGACGGTTGGGTGCATCTCCCGTCTGCTGTGCGCGGACAGGATGCCCGGATCGAGGAGGGCCCGACAATGGAATCCACGGCACCGGGATCGGCACCCAATACGCAGGCGGGACCACGCCGACGTCGGGGATGGTTGGCGGTCGCGCTGGCCGGGCTGCTGATCGGCGGGGCCGCCGGGGTGACGGCCTGGCGGACGAGCGCCACCCGGTCACCGGCTTCCGCCGACGTCGCCACCCCCGTCACGGCCCGGGAACTCCTCGCCGGGCTGCCCGACCGGCTGCTGCCACCGGCCACCCCGACCGCCCTGCCCACCGACCGGGCCGTAGGCCGGGGATCCCTGCTCTACCAGATCAACGACCCCGATAGCTTCACCGCGGCAAGCGGCGACTTGCCTCGACTGCCGATCTACCTGGTGACCACCTCGGGGGACCAATTCAGCGTCGGGCTGGCCGCCACCACGGGCGAGTTCAGTCAGGCGCTCTCCCCTGACGGGCGGTGGTTCGCCCAACGCCGAGACAGGCAGTGGTGGATTCGAGACCTCACCGGGATCACCGAGCGGGCCGTCCCGCATGGGTACGAGCTGCGGCAGTGGTCCACCGACGGACGGGCGCTGCTGCTCGGGCAAACCACCGGCGCCGCCCAGGCGTACACAGCGTTCACCCTGCCCGGCGGAGAGCTGCGCCCGCTGGCGTTACACGCGACGTCGGACCGCCGAATGCTGGCATTCCTGGACGGACGTGAACTGACCACAGTGGAGTTCACCCTCGGACCGAACCTCCAGCCACGCCGCCAGCTCACCATCGCCATTCAAAACGTCGACGGCCGCAACGCCCGCTCAGTGTCGATCCCCACCACCCAACAGGTAGGCCCCGGCGACATTCGCAACGCGCTCGTCCCGCTCATACGCGGCGGAGGCGATCCGCCGACGGTGTGGGCTCTGGTCACCCGGCAAGAGGAGGCCCCAACCGGCCAGCCGAAGGAAACGCAGGCAGCACCCCCACTGACATTGATTGGGGTTGATTTGCGGTCCGGCCAACCAGCCGGCCGGATCGACCTCGTGGCGCCCAAGGGTGACGAGGGTGAGGAATTCCTCGGTCTCGCAGGCACCGAAGTCCTCCTGCAACGCCGGACCGCCGACGGCGCTGAACTGGTCGCCGCCGACCCAGCCACCGGCCAGCGCCGAGCGCTAACCTCGCTGCCCGACTACGCGCGCGTGATCGTCCCCGGCGACTAGAAATGTTCGAGTCGGCGCCAGTAGGGCCCGGTGCTCGTGGAGAACGAGGGATTCGAACCCACGACAGTCGCTTGTCGACGATTCCCTTTCGGGCTTGTCATTAATTGTCAACGCCCCTTGTTACCGAACGTAGCCATCCCGCCCTTGTCATTGGCTGTCAGAACTAGGCGTCTAGCTGCACAAACACGCCTAGGCGATGATCGTTTTTTGTCACTGCCTGTCAACCACAGGCGGGGGTTTTCGGGGGGTAAACCGGGGGCAGGCCGACAGACCGGGCACACTGGCCCGGACGGGTAACCATCAATCCCGGCCGGTGGGCACCCTGCCCCACGGACTTCCGTTCAGCTATCGCTGGACTCGTAGAGCGGCTGGGAGCGGGGTCCGTCCGGATGTCCCGTGCCGAGGTACACCTTGCCGTCCCTAATCTCGAAGTACGGCCGGAAGCCGGGACCGTCGGGATGGGCGTCGACGCGATGCAGGCGCAGCGGCGCGGCGAAGGGTCCGAACGAGTCGCGCCACCACGGCTCGTCGACCGGTTCGCGACGCCAGTAGTCGGCGGTGGCGGCCCGGGCCCAGAACCAGATGGCCACCAGCGCGATCCAGCCGGTCTCCAGGAGCGCTCGTGGTCGCTGGGCCGGATCCGTCAACCACAGGCCCAGCCCGAAGGCGGTGGGCCGGAGCAGGACGGCACTCGGGCGATCCAGATCGACCGGGCGACCGCCCCGATGACCAGCGGGATCATGAGGATGGCGACGAGTTCGCCGAACAGCACCGGTTGCGGGTTAATCGTGGCACCCGTCGTCTTCTGCTACGGGGGCGGGGGTCGAAGGTCGAGTTTAGGACCAGCACCGCGATGAGCACCTTGACCTGGAGAAGCCGCCGTCGCCGGCGCGCGTTCGGCGGCACTGGACCGGTCTCAGGAGGCAGCCGGAGCACGTCCAGCGCCCAACCCAACCGGCCCGTACGGATGGACGACGGTGACACCGGACCGACCAGACCGAGGCGTCGTTGCCCGGAGCACGTCGACCGACTGCAGTGTCAACAGGATGAGCTGGGCATAGACGAACGCCATGACGGAGGTGACCGTGCTGACGACGAGCGACTGCGATGGACTGGTGGGCGCGCCTCCTGCGGCTCCTACCAACGGGGCGACGCCGACTGGCCAGACCGGCCAGGGAACACGGTCGACACCCCAGACCACCACCGTGCCGAGCAGGAGCAGAGGCGGGATGCCAAAGAACGCGAGAAGCCCGAGGAGTTCGTCGGTACCGCCGGACACCTTGAGTGCCAGGATCAGGTAGGTGACGATGACAAGCAACCAGGCGACCGCTCCGGCAACGGTGAAATGGAGGGGCCAACGGTGCCGGAGCCGATCCATGGCATGTTCCACGACGTCCATCACCGTGTTCACCGCACCAGCAAAGCAGAAGCGGGCGGTGCCGCAGACCCACTTTTCCGTCCACAGGAGACGCGACGGTGGTGCGCGTCAACCGGTGCCCGGCACCCCTGCGCACGGCCGCTGCGGAGCCCAAGTGTCGCCCGGATAGGTTGCAGTTGCGTTGAATGAGGGTCACAGGCCCAGAACCGCAGCCTCAATCTTCTTGGCTTGCGTCGGCTTCACCTTCCCCGACACGCGCACCAACACCCGCCCTTGATCCGCCCTGTAGTGGTATTCGGTGCCCAGGATCGGCATGCTTCTCAGCGAATCTTGGATGTACTTCGCCCGCCGTTCCACGTCTTCGTCGGCGGTGAACACTTCAACAACAAGCCCACGGTCAACGCCGTACTTATCGGCTTGCTTGTCGGCGCCGGGCAGGTCAGCGGACGCCCGCGAGGTGTACCCGTTGGGCCTGCCTAGCAGGTCGTTGGGGTCGGTGTCCTCGTCCTGAACGGCACCCGACGTGAGGCCGAGTTCCGCGGCGGTCAGCTTTGTCGAGCACCTGCTTCGCGGTGAGCGGTTCCGCCGGCGCCGGGGGTGGTGCGGGGGCTGACTGTGTCGTGCTGGACGCCTGTGTGCTGCCGGTCGGCTCTTCGGGGGTGTCGGTGCCGCAGCCGACGGTGAGCAGGACGGCTGCGGTCATGGCGGCGGTGCTGTGGCGAAGACGCATCGCACGATCGTGGGGCAGCCGGCGCGTGGACGTAACCCTGGTGCCCGCTGCCGGCCTGTCTGGCTGGCGACACGACCGCCACACAGCGAACGGGGACGACTACGTACCTACGGCACCCGATTCGTGTAGCACGTGAGCATGGGGCGTCCTCAGGCCGAACGCCTGCAGCGGCACTCCTTAAACAGTGTCTGCCACGGGTACGCGTTTGCCTGTCCGCGAGTCAGGATCGATCCGTGCTCGTCGCCCCGACGCCTGGCGTTGCCCGCGATCGTTTGCCCCTGTGACACCAGCGAGGGAGTTGCTCCGATGCGAGGGCGAGGGCGACCGCGACCGCTGCCCGGTCGACCGTCGAAGGCCTCGTCGCGCTACCGAGTCGTGAGGCCCTGCTCGCACTCACCGATTCTGTCCCGCCACGACTGCCCGCCGTCGCTGCGACACATTGCTTGACAGCGCCACTCCGGCGCCGCGTTTAACTGCCCATACGTAGAAGGCGTGCTCGAAGATCTCGGCGGTGCGGCCGGACAGCCGACCTGGCCAGTGACGGGGTCATCGGCTCCACCAGTCTTCAGCCAAAGGCGACGCTCTCAAGCCTCAGCCGGCGACGCACCCGTCGGATCGGGTGAATCAGTAAGGCCGGCGACGAGCAGCAGGTACGCGGTCAGTTCGAACACCGCCGTCAGCGCCAACATCGGTTGCGGCATGGACAAGGTGGGCGTGATGCCACCCCAGGCGAACAAGGCGTTGGCACTGCCTACAGACAGGGGCATCGGGATCGTGTCAATGCTTGTGTCGATCAATGGCAGCGCCATGAGGGCCAGCAACGTCGCGCCGATCGAGGCGAGCCGTCGACCGTGGCCGGCGAGCACCGAGGCGAGCGCCAGCGCGGTAATCCCGAGGACCAGGGGCGGCAGCACCGCCATGCCCACGGCCATCGTCAGATCGGCCCCCTCGGCGCCGGCCACTTTCGGAGGTGCAGCAGCAACCGCACGCCAAGTACTGACTATACGGACGCCCGCGTACCCGCTGATCAACGCTGCCGCCACGACGGCCGGCGCCACCGATTGTCGATACCAGCCACTTCGGCGCCACGCAACGAGCAACACCAACGCCGCGACCAACGAAGGCCAACAGAGGGCAAGCCCCGACTCGAATGCGGACGGTGTCTCACGGCCCGAGCCGGGCACGAGCACCTTCCAGCCGTAACCATCGCTGTCCCCAGCTGCCGGCATCGTCCGGACCGCGTCGATGAACAGGACCGCGAGGGCTGCTCCCAGCGCCCAGGGGGAACTCGGCGATCGGTTGACCACGGCGCAGGCAAGGAGCAGACCGATGCTTAGCACCTCGGCGTAACGCCAGACCGGACGGGCGGTCAGGACGCCTGCAACATGGAAGGCGGCGCACGGCACCGCAGCAGACAGGAGGAACAGCCGGGGACGCACGGGCGCATCCTGCCACGCGTGGTCGCCAACCACAGACCCCCTCGACGCAGGCAGCCGGTGTGACGTTCAGATCCTGATCGAGCTCGGCCAGCAGCCGCAACCACGTCGCTCCTCGCGCTGCACGCTAGTGGCGGCGGTGGTGGTGGCGCTCCGTGGCGGGGGGCACCTCAGCGCGTACCTCACCATCGGCGTCTCGCGCATCGATGATCGCCTGCTCATCGGGCGCCCCCGGCATGCCGCAGGCAAGCTCGATGGCGCACACCGTCATTGCTGCGGACATGACCCGGTCGATAAGGCCCCAAAATAGCTCGGCCAGCCCGGCACAGAGAAGGTTGACGTACGTCTCGGCGCGATCTACGCCTTGGAGCGCATCATGAACGACTCGGCCGTGGACCAACCCGCCGTCGTCGACATCCTCGCCGCGTTCGTCCGCGTCCACGCCCCCGCAGCCGGACCCGAGCGGTTCACGCCAACTCCGACGGCCACAGCCCCGTCGCCGACCTCCATGACTCCGTCTCCTCGCCCGCCGGTGGATATTCAGGCCGCGCTGACTGTGCTGGGCCGACGCACTACCACCGACACGGACAGCAACCCGGCCATGCTCACGCCGCGCCCCGTCCGCTCGACCTCACCAACACCAACCTGGCTGGCGCGGACCTGAGCAGCGCGAACCTGGCCCGCGCGAACCTGAACGGCACGGACCTGAGCAGCGCGGACCTGGCCTACGCGGACCTGGCACCGCGACCGTGTTAGCTGGATCCCCGCCGAGGCGCACACCACGGTCACCGCCGAACGGGGCGGGACCATCGAGCTGGCCGAGACCGCAAGCGACCCCCGCCGCGACGAAATGGCCGAACGTGCCTGCGAACGGCGATACGGTCCGGGCGTAGCGCAGGCTGAAGCGCCCGAGGTGGAAAGCCTGCCCTTGTGCTGCGGTAAGAAGCCGCCCGGACGAGCCGGTCAGCCGCTGGTTCTTGCCTGCCAGCTCTGCAGCAACTCTCCTACCTACTGGCGCCGAGACGAGATCGACGGGACACGGTCCAGCGTCCACCTGTGATTGGGGCAGCCCGAACCCGGAAGGGCCGGGAAGAGTGGCCTGAGCTGCGAGCCCGCACCCATGCAGACCATTCAATCGCTGGCTTGATTAGCGCCATGTCCTTGAGTGAGAAGTAAGTCAAACCCGTACACGGCGTGCGCGCCAGCGCAGTAGACGGCACGGCTGTCCGTCGTTAGGGGGAAAACTGAGGGCGTTCGGCCTATTCGCGTTGTCGCGAGGTGTCCGCCATCTCGTGTGTCGCAGATCCGGATCGTTCCGTCGCGTCCGGCGCTGACGAGCCAGGATCCGTCTGGTGCCTTCATCAGGGCCGTCACGGGGGACCTGTGGCCTTTGAGGGTCTGCCGGAGGGCACCGGTGATCGGATCCCAGATCCGCACGGTCGTGTCGTATGAGCTGCTGGCCAGCCAGGACCCGTCCGGTGCCGTCACCAAGGCCGAGACGCCGTCGGTGTGCTCGGTGAGGACGTGGCGAACAGCGCCGGTGGTCGGGTCCCAGATTCGCAACGTGCCGTCGTCAGCGCCGCTGGCCAGCCAGGACCCGTCTGGCGCTGTCATCAACGCCCCTACCTGGCTGGGGCCGTCCGTGAGAGTTCGTCGAAGGGTCCCTGTGACGGGATCCCAGATCCGCACCGTGTCGTCACATCCGTCGCTGGCCAGCCAAGATCCGTCCGGTGCTGTCACCAGCGCCAACACGGCGTTAGTGTGACCGGCGAGGGTGTGGCGGAGGGCACCTGTCATGGAGTCCCAGATCCGCATCGTGCCATCGTGTGCGCCGCTGGCCAGCCACGACCCGTCCGGCGCTGTCACCAACGCCCCTACCTGGCTGGGACCGTCCGTGAGAGTTCGTCGAAGAATCCCGCTAACAGGATCCCAGATCCGCACCGTGCCATCGTGTGCGCCGCTGGCCAGCCACGACCCGTCCGGCGCTGTCACCAACGCCCCCACCCAGCCGGTGTGGTCGGTGAAGGTGTGCCGCACAGCGCCGACGATAGGGTCCCAGATCCGCACCGTCCGGTCGTACGAGCTGCTCGCCAGCCAGGAGCAGTCCGGCGCCAACACCAAGGCAATCACCGACCTGGTATGGCCGTCCGGGAGTCGTCCGAGGGCACCAGTAATCCTTGGGTTCCATACGCGCACCATCGCATCGAAACCGTTGCTGGCCAGCCAGGATCCGTCTGGTGCCGCGGTCAGCGCTGATACGCGTCCGGTGTGACCGGTGAGGTTATGCCTGAGGCCACCGGTGGCCAGGTCCCAGATCCGCACCGAGTGACCGCGCCCCGCGCTTGCCAACCAAGAGCCATCCGGTGCCACAGCCAATACCAGCACTGCGCTGCTGTGCCCGGCGAGGGCGTGGCGGAGAGTGCCGGTAGGCAGATCCCAGGCCCGTGCCGAGCCATCGTGGCCGCCACTCGCGAGCCATGAGCCGTCTGGCGCAACTGCCAACGCCAACACCGGACTGTCTTGGCCGGCGAAAGTATGGAGGAGAGTGCCGCTGGTGGGGTCCCAGACCCGTACCGAGCCATCGAGTCCGCCGCTGGCCAGCCAGGACCCGTCCGGCGCCACCGCCAACGCCAGCAGCCAGCCGGTGTGGCCGGTGAGAGATTGCCGACGGGTGCCGGTCGTCGGGTCCCAGATCTGCACTGTGCCATCGGGCCCGCCGCTGGCTAGCCAGGACCCGCCCGGCGCCGTTGTTAGCGCCAGCACCGAGCCGCTATGGCCGACGAGGTTGTACCGGAGGGCGCCGGTGGTCAGGTCCCAGACCTTTACCGAGCCATCGTGGCCGCCGCTGGCCACCCAAGAGGCATCTGGCGCTGCCACCAAAGCCTCTACCCGACCAGTGTGGTCGGTGAAGATACTGCGCAGGGCGCCGGTGGTGGGCTCCCAGACCCGGACAGTGCCGTCGTGGCCGCCGCTGGCGACGCAGAGCCCGCCCGACGAGCAGCGGGCCACCGACGACGCCGGCGCGGCCGAGGTGCGTGACGAGGTCACAGCCTCGGCAGTGGATCTCGACGCCGATGAGAGTCTGGGTGCGGGTGGCGTTGTCGTAGGTCCACGGCTCGTGGCAGATCAGGTTCCGACCGCCGGGCACATGCAGCCCGCAGGGCTCGCCGACTTGGCAAAGCGCCCGGCGGTGCAGTCGCTGCCACTCCGACCGTGGCAGCACGTCTCGCAGGTTGCGGCCCCACAGCGGCCGTGGAACAAGCTCCACCCGCAACAGGGGGGCCGGCTCACCACCGCGGTGTGACTCACCCGCCCACGATGCCTGATCATCGCCCAACCCGACTCGGGCCAGCCGTCGGAGGAGACGGTGCGCGACCGGTTGGACAACGACACCCGTGGTCGACCGGGTACGCCGCCGTGACGCCGTTGGCGGGGATCGACGAGCATGTTGCTGGGCCGTGGAGGAGTGCCGCGTTTCCCGAGGTTAGGGTCGCGAGCCGGTTGGTGCTGCTCCCAATCTGCTCCCAATTTAAGGGACAACAACGCGAAAGCCCGTTACCGGTGGTTCCGGCGACGGGCTCGCTACCTGCAAATATTTACGATGGGCGATACTGGGATCGAACCAGTGACCTCTTCGGTGTGAACGAAGTGCTCTCGGAGCACTGCTCGTTGGTGCCGAAGCGCGGTGACGCACGCCAGCACTGCAGCGCCCGGCACATCCCGCAAGTCCACCTACTCGATAGCCATGCACGCCTAGTACTCCAGTGACACTTCGTGATCTATGTCGCTGAGAGGGTGAGTCGTCGCTGGTAGTGGGCTTGTCGGGCGACGGCTTGGTGGATGCGGCGCCAGGCTGACCAGTGCAGAGCGTGCTCGATGTTCGGGGCTGGCGTGAACATGAGCGTGTTGAGTAGTCGGCGGATCTCGGGCAGAGTCAGCCGGATCGGGGTGCCAGATCGGGCTGATATCGGCGCGTGTCGATCATCGACCGCCGCCTCCCCCGAATGGTTGCTCTTGCCGTGCCACCGAGTCGAGTCCTCCCACGTCCCGGTCGAGATCGCCGCGAGCGTCAGCAATCCGACAGTTCCACGATGGATCGGGTGCGTACGATCCCCGGCGCTGGACCTAGGAGGCAGACGTGTCGTTCTTCAGAAAGCGAAAGGCTCAACCGACCAACTGCCCGCTCACACCACCACTCGCACCCCGCCGGCCCGAGTCGGCCTCGGTACTTCTGAACGTTCTGACGGCCGGGCTGGAGAAAGCGCTGCCGGACGAGCACCGGTCGCAGATTCGGTCCGTGCTCGAAAGCCCGGTCGACGCCTCGGCGGACGCCGAGGCACAGCGCGCCTTCGTGGCGCTCGACTGGCTGGTCCGCGTCTGGACCCCGGCCTGGACGGCGATGGTCCCCGGTGTCGGCCAGGATCTGGCGGCCAAGCTCCAGGAGCTGCCACCGATCACTGAACTCGCCTCGGCCGAGGCCGCAGGACCCTTCGTCGGCGTGCTGGAGAGCACGTCGGCCCAGGCCGAGAAGACGATCGCCCAGTACAAGGGCAATCTGTACGACGAGGCCGCGGCGGCCGCCCCCGGAGTGCGTCCGGCCGGGTTCGCGTCGAGTCGGCGGGCGCCGCCGTGGCCGACGCCGCCGCGTCGACAATCGTCGAAGCTTGCCTGGCCGCCCGGACGGACGTCGCCCTGACCGGCGCGACCGCCATCTCGCTGCGGGTCAGCCTGGACGGCGTGTCGCCTTACATCCAACTGGGCGTCCGGTCCGGGCGAGGTCGACGCGAAGGTCATTCCCACGAAATCCAGCGGTTCCGCTCCCTGACGCCGCCCATCGGCGGTGCGACAGCATCGTAGTGACGATCACCCCCACGAAAGGCGACCGATGACGGTAGAGCAGTACTGGACCAAGACCGACGACGAGCTGTACGCCCTGCTGGGCGCCGAGCTCCTAGGTGAGGGCGTCGGCCTGTCACCGGAGGACGACGAGAGCCATCGGCGCTTCGGCAAGGAGTGGTTCAGTAACAAGCACCGGGAGCTGCAGCGCAAGGTCTGCCACGACGAGCGGATCCAGCCGTTGCTCGGCACGACCGGCTCCGACCGGCTCGTCGACGCGATCACCGTGGCCGAGACACTGCGGCTGCTCGATGACGCGTCGCTGCCGGCGATCGGCCTGGTCGCCGTACTGATCGCCCGGGTCGGCCTCGGCGAGTTCTGCCGCAACGCGCCTCAGCCCAGATGAGTACCGGACCGGACGCCCGGTCCATGGCCGAGATCCTGGCCACCAGGATCAGGAGCGACCGTGAGGATCAGCTGGAGGAAATGATCCAGCGGCTGACCGAGCTGGACGCGGCCGACGACCTCGCCCAGCTCGACGAGAACACCCGCGGCTGGCGGCAGAGCGAGTGGAGCGCCCGGCACGCCAACCCGGTCGACGGGCTGATGGCGGAGCTGATCGCCGAGGTGATGGCCGCCATGGCCGACCTGACCGACCGACCCGAGCGGCTCGCCCGGGTCTTCGTGGTCACCCTCAAACAGGAGAGTGTGGCGGCTCGCCTGCGGCAGCTGGCCGACAGCTCCGCGCTCGTCTACTTCTCCGACGCGACGTTCACCCTCTGCGGGCTCTACGCCGGCTGCGCGGCCGAGGGCCTGACCGGCCTCTATTCGGGAGGCCGCCTGCGCGACCTGTGGCGGGTGGCGCGGTCGGTCCGCGATCACCAGCGGTTGGGAGCCGACCCGGCCCTGCTCGGCGGTCTGCTGCGGTACTACCTGGTCAACCAGCGGATTCACGCACTCGCGGCCAAGCTGAGTCACCGCCTGACGTCATCGGCCGAGCCGCTCGGCGTCTGGCTCACCGCCCAGGCCGTGACGTTCGTGCTGGGTCACGAGATCGCCCACCACGTGCTCGACCACCGTCCCGCCACCAGCGACTCCCCGCCCGCCGACGACCTGTCCGCGTGCCCGCTGAGCGAGCAGCAGGAGTTTGAAGCGGATCTGCTCGGCTACCGGGCGGCCGTCCACGTCGGCCGGCGCGACGCCGCCCGGATACCGGCCGGCACCGGCATCGACCTTCCCGAGACCGGTGCCGCGCTGGGCGCGCTGATCGGGATGCTGGCGATCCACGTGACCGAACAGGGATTGTTCATCCGGCGCGGGCGCAGCCACCCGCCCGCTCCGGCCCGGGCCGCCCGGCTCCTGAACGAGTTCAGCGACCCGGTCCGCCGATTCGCCGAGCCGTTCCAGGCCGACCTGCTGCGAGCCACCCGTGACGCCGCCGACTTCTCGGCCTCAGGCCGTCCGTTCGACCTGGCCTGGTTTCACGCACAGCCGCAGGTCAGCACGCCGCTGCCGCTGCAGAACCTACAGACCGTCTCGATCCTGGACCGGTTCCAGTGCCGTACCCGGGAGGATCATGCCGCGGTGCTCGTCGGCATCGACGAGATCTCCCCGTTCTCGCTGGCCGCCGGCGCCTGCGCGGGCCTGGCCGGTGATGCCCGGGCCGCCCTGCTCGGCTGGGGTGTGCCGGATGCCACGGCCGAGGAGATCTGTGCCCCGCACCGGGCGCTGGAGTTCTCCACGCTGGTCGCCAAGTTGCGGGCGGCGTTCGCGGCTCGGGGCGTACCCGAGAAGGCCCTGCTCGCGGGCAGTCTGGCCGGTGCCCAACTGCTAGCCCCGCTGTTGAGCCGAGGTGAGCACCCACCCGCCGAGATCTGACGTGCCGGTCAGCCCTTCCGGCGTTCTTGCTCATCTGCTTCCACACCTTGCGCTGCTCGGCCATTGCGGCCGGATCGTCGCGGCGCTCTTGCTAGTAATCCAGTGACACTTCGCGATCTTGTCGTGGCGGTGGCTGCAGACGAAGGCGGCCATTGCGTGATCATCGATGGTTTGTGAGGACAATCGAAGATCGTGCAGTGGCCGCAGGCCACAGCGTAGACCCCGCCGGGTGGCGGCTGGTGTTCGAGGATGGGCTGCAGCGCATCGCCGGCCAGTTCACCCGACGTGAACCACGGCTGGCCGCGCGAGCGTTCGTGGCGGGCTTGTTGTCACAGGCCGAACGTAAGACCTGCTGGCAGTTGGCGGAGCAGGCTGGGTACCGTCAGCCGGCGCCGTTGCAACGGCTACTGCGCACTGCCGCCTGGGACGCCGAGCAGGTCCTCGCCGATGTGCAGACGCTGCTGGTTGAGCGGCTCGGTGATCCGCACGGCGTGTTGATCCCGGACGAGACCGGCTTCGTCAAGCAGGGCGCCGCCTCCGTCGGGGTGCAACGGCAGTACACCGGCACCGTCGGACGTATCGAGAACAGCCAGGTCGCGGTGTTCCTCGCCTACGCCGGTGCCGGCGGCCGGGCGCTGCTGGACCGGCGGCTCTACCTGCCCGAACACACATGGTGCGCCGACACGTCTCGGCGCACCGCCGCAGGCGTGCCCGACGACATCGGGTTCGCGACCAAACCCCGTCTGGCCCTGGACATGATTGACGCCGCGGTTCGAGCCGGGATCCCGGCCGGCTGGGTCACCGGTGACGAGGTCTATGGCGCCGACCCGGACCTGCGCGCTGGCGTCCGCGCGCATGGCCTGGGCCATGTCCTGGCGATCGGCTGCAACCGGCGCGTTGCCGTCAACGACGGCCGCACACGGCTGCGCGCCGATGAGGTCGCCGCCCGACTCACCGGCGGCTGCTGGCAGCGCATGTCGGCTGGCGTCGGCGCGAAAGGTCCCCGCGACTACGACTGGGCGCAGGTCGTGATCGGCACCGGCGGCAAAGAGTATCTGCTCGTCCGCCGGCACCCGCACACCGGCGAGCTCGCGTTCTACCTGTGCTGGTCACCACGCCGGGTGCCCCTCGCAACACTGATCCGGGTCGCCGGCAGCCGATGGGCGGTCGAGGAATGTTTCCAGAGCGCCAAGAACGAAACCGGCCTAGACCACTATCAGGTCCGCGGCTGGACCGGCTGGCACCGCTTCACCGCCCTCGCGATGCTCGCCCTGGCCATCCTCGCCATCTGCGCCGGCACCCAGCCGGCGGAACCCGCCGACCCGACCCGGTCAGCCCGATCTGGCACCCCGATCCGGCTGACTCTGCCCGAGATCCGCCGACTACTCAACACGCTCATGTTCACGCCAGCCCCGGACATCGAGCACGCTCTGCACTGGTCAGCCTGGCGCCGCATCCACCAAGCCGTCGCCCGACAAGCCCACTACCAGCGACGACTCAGCCTCTCAGCGACATAGATCACGAAGTGTCACTGGAGTACTAGCGCACGCCTGCTTAACCAGCGGCCGATGCCTCACGGCATCGGCCGCTTCTCTATGCCCTGACGCCAACCAGCTCCCGGAGGAACTCACCCATGACAACCCACCCAACCGCTACGGCGCCAACCAGCCACGCATCAAGGCACCGCGCCTCGGAATCGCCTCGCAACCGCACCGGCGCTGCCAACGCCCACCCAACGGCCGAGCCTCGGATGCGAGTAACCAAAGTCGAGACGCGGGCAACGCAAGAAGGCCGGCTTGCAGGTCGACCGCCGGACGGAGGCGCATGACGCAGCCATCCAGCGACCCACACGAGCGGCCATCACGCCCAAGGCCACCATCCGCGCCCGGCAGGCAACTTGACCGACCTAACGAAGACAGCCGTTCATGGACGGTCGACAACGTCGACGGCGGCACCACCACGGGGGTTAGCAGTGTGGTGACTCCAGACCAACCACCCGAGCTAAACCCCCAGGCGGCTGCCGCCTTACTAAAGCTGCTCACACACCTCAACGACCGCCACACCGAGCACTCAAAGCAGGAGAACGGATGACGTCCCCCCAACCAAAGCCCTTCGCCTTTTATGGCCGTATCTCCACCGAGGACAACCAAGATCCGGAATCGTCGCGAGGGTGGCAGCTCACCCGGGCCACAGCACTCATCCAACCCCACGGCGGCCGCATCGTCACGGAGTACTTCGACGTGGGCCAGAGCCGCTCGCTGCCCTGGCAACGCAGAACCCAGGCCAACACTCTTCTCTCTGCGCTACGTAACCCACGTCGGGGCTTTTCCGCCGTCGTTGTGGGGGAACCCCACCGGGCCTTCTACGGCAACCAGTTCGGTCTCACGGTGCCACTCTTCGCGCACTACGGCGTCGAACTATGGGTACCCGAGATCGGCGGCCCCATCGACCCCGACAACGAGGCACACGAACTTGTCATGTCCGTCTTCGGCGGCATGAGCAAAGGCGAACGCAACCGCATCAAGCTGCGTGTGCGCACCGCCATGGCCGCCCAGACACTCCTGGAAGGCCGATACCTCGGCGGACGCCCGCCATACGGCTACACCCTGCGTGATCTCGGCCCTCACCCCAACCCCGCGAAGGCCGCCGACGGCAAACACCTCCGCCGGCTCACCCCGGATGCCCAGACCTCCCCCATCGTCCGCCGGATCTTCGACGAATTCCTCGCCGGCTACGGACTATTCGCCATCGCCGAAGGACTCACCGCCAACCACGTGCCCTGCCCCTCGGCACACGACCGGGCCCGCAACAGACACCGCAGCGGCATCGCCTGGTCCAAAAGCGCCATCCGCGTCATCCTCACCAACCCCCGCTACACGGGCCGGCAGGTGTGGAACAAGCAGCGCACCGACGAAGTCCTCCTCGACGTCGACGACGTCGCACTGGGTCACACCGGCGTCATGCGCTGGAACGCCCGTGACAAGTGGGTGGTCTCGAAGGAGATCACCCACCCACCCCTGATCGACGACGAGACCTTCGAGCAAGCGCAAGCCCTACTCACCCGTCGCGCGCGAGCCGTCGACCGTCAGGAGCGCCAACGCCGCGCCCGCAACCCCTACGTCTTCCGGGGGATGATCTACTGCGCCGTCTGTCAGCGACGCATGCAAGGCCAGTACAACCACGGCGCCGCCTACTACCGCTGCCGATTCCCTCAGGTATACGCCCTGGCCAACGAGGTCGAACACCCCCGCAACGTCTACCTGCGCGAGGACGCCCTCACCGACCCGCTCGACGAGTGGCTGGCATCCGCGTTCACCCCGGACCACCTCGACCAAACGATCACCGCCATGTGCGACGCCCAGCCAACGGACCAACTGAGGCCGCATACGGCCGCATCACAGGCCACGATCGCGGCCTGTGACGCAAAGCTCGCCCAGTACCGGGCCGCCCTCGACGCCGGCGCAGATCCCGCACTAGTCACCGGTTGGATCACCCAAACCCAGGCCGAACGGACACGAGCCGAAGCTGATCTTCAAACGACCCAGCAGACAGAGCCACGCCGGATGAGCCGCTCACAGATCGCCGACCTAGTCCGAGCGCTCGGCGACATTGCCACCGTTCTGCGCGACGCCGACCCCACCGACAAAGCCGAGGTCTACCGGCAACTCGGACTCCGACTCACCTACCAGACCGAAACGCAAACGGTGCGCGCTGCAGTGGATCTCAGCGCGCACCGTGGGGTTATGGTTCGTGTCCGAGGGGGGATTCGAGCCCCCACACGTAACTCCTGTGCACCAATCGGGTGCACATGTCCATAGATTACAGTACGGCCCGGGGTTTGGCCCAAGCCCGCACCTCATTACCGTGCGTGAGCATGAATAGCAGTTTGGACGCATAGGGTCGAAGCTTTCCGGCCTGCTCGCTCCGTTAACGGCCGACCGAAATGAACGTGCAGCCATCAAGTTGGATCCCGCCGCTCATGTCCTGGTGAGCTTTCGCTCAGTGGGCATTGGCGGCAGGCCGTATCGCTCCCGTTCTTCGGCGCTGAGCGCACGAGGTTCGCCACCTTCGGTCGAAGTTTGCGCGGGCTCACCGCAAACGTCCCAACTCATGACGGTCCCGTCGTCGTAAGTGATGATGAGGGCGTCTTGCCATGACAGGCTGCGCACTATCCCGTGAGGTAGGTCGAAAACGCCGAGTGGATCGGCAAGTGACCGGCCCAGGCGCTGCCGACGACCCGACGGCAGCCGAGCATCCCCCGAGCACGGCCGCGCCGCCGCGGGTGCCCGTCGAACAGCCGACAGGACAGGCGTTGACGGTGTGGCGGCCGGTGCGGGCCACCGAGACGGGCCTGAGCGGACGTGCCGCGCGCCTCTTGACCAGTGAGCCGGCCGACGATGCGGGATGGCCGGCCGACCTGCCCGGCCGGCGTGACGGACGTGGTCATCGTCGACGACACTCCCGGCCCGACAGCCACTCTGAAAGTGCGGACCAGCGGGAACGCCGCGCCGAAGACCGCGTGGCTCAGGTTTGAACAGCTCGCTGTGCACGACACGTTCGGAGGGGGTGACAACGGGCGGTAGGGTTAGTTACCGATCAATATGAGCGGTGGTGCCGGTGAGTCTGATCCAGGCGGGTGTCACCGCGGCGACAACGATGCTGGCGGTCCTGATCGGCGGGTGGCTCACCGTCCGGGCCCAGGACCGGCTGTGGCGGCGCGACCAGGATCGACAGTGGCGTGACATCCGGCTGAACGCGTACACCGACTTCATCGGCGCGGTCCGGGAGTACGTGGCCTTCGTCCTCAACCCGGCCGCCCGCATCACCGCGGTGCCGCGCACGCGTGACCCTGGTGATCTCATGCCGTTCTTCGACGATGAGGGCACCCGCTACCGGGAGCGGCTGGAGAGCACCAAGACCGCGCTTCGGCTGGTGGCCGGGCAGGTCGAGGTGGTGAGCGGCTCGTCGGAGCTGGTGCGCCAGGCCCGGCTGTTGGCGGCCGCGCGCGCGGGTAGCGGCATCGAGGCGTTGCCCGCTGATCGGTTCGACGCCTTGTGGCAGGCCGAGCGCCGATTCATCGATGTGGCCCGGGCCGAACTCGGTCTGCCCTCCGCGTTCGCGCCAGGGCCGGTAAGCACCCAGTTGCCGCCCGACACCGAACATTTCATCGGCTTTCGTCGAAGGACCGGATGATGTGCGGAGCGAAGACCTCCCGGCGGACGTGGGTGAAGCTGGGCCGGAGCAGGGCGTGCGGGGAGCGGGCACGCTCGACCAGATAGCGGTCCCGGAACTTGCGCTCGAAAGCGCGCAGCCGTGGGCGGCAACCTCGCTCGTCCCAGCGCAGGTCCAACAGGGGTAGCAGGATCGTCTGCAGAAAGCCCGGGCAGTAGCAGTCTGCGTCGTCGAACTGGCAGGCGGTGGTCGATCGCAGCCAGCCCGAGGATGCCTTCGTCAGGTCCGCGAGGACCGGAAGCTCGCGTCCGGCGAAGGTGCGCGGCAGGTCGCGACGGGCGGTCCTGGTGTCACGGTAGTCGCGGACCGTTCGCACCCCGCCTGCCGTGCTCCGCTCCAGTGCGGGGCTCGACTCCACCAGGGCGTAGCCGAGGACCCGGTCGGTGATCAGGTGCAGGCTGAGTGGATAGTCACCGGGAAGCCCTGCTCCGACGAGCATCGTGTCGTCCTGGTCGGTCCACAGCCGGATCTTGTGGCTCAGGATGGTGCGGCCGTCGTCGTACCGGTCGCGGAACAGCCCGGCCCGGGTCCGCAGCAGTTCGACCGAGGCAGGGGCGGCGCCTGGGAGGCGGCCCAGCCGGTCCGCGACCACGGCGGCGGCCGCCGCCGTCTCGATCACGATGACGACGTCCAGGTCCGAGGTCGAGCGCACGTTGTAGAAAGGTCCGTAACTTGTGGATCCGCAGAGTATGCCCGAGGTCCCCGTACCGGCGAGCGCGTCCTCGAGCCGCCACACGTCGCGCAGGCGGCGGGCGGTCTCGACCACGGCTTCGAACAGCGCGGGCAGCGGCTGTCCCGGCGTGGCCCGGCCGGGGCCGTAATGCCGGCGGAACAAGCCGACGTCGAACACCTCGTCCCGGGAGATTTCGGCGATCACCGCGAGCACGTACGCGACGAAGCGGTCCTCCCGTCCACGGAAGTCACCCATCAGACCGGTCAGGCACTCGGCCAGGGCGTCGCGGAGTTCGGCGGGCAGGAACGGCAGGTGCCTCGCCTGTTCGATCAGGGCGCGTAGCCGGCTCAGGTCGGTAATCGCGTATGCGGGCGCCAAGATCTCGCCGACGCTGTCGAGCTGCTGTGGTTTACCCACCTCGGCCTCCTCGTCCCGGGTTCGACGAGAGCAGGCTCGGACCGCCGCAGGCCGTCTCGCATACCGGCGAGACGCCCGAATCGGCGTCTTCGCCCGTCAGCGGCCGTGGCGATAGCATCCGAGGGCGAGACGTCACGAGACGCACGAGACGCACGAGACGAGGCGACATGACGGGCCTTGACCCGGTGCGCGAAGCCGTCCATCACTTCCTCCGCCACTGGGAGCCGCGCAGCGCGGCATCGCTGATGGCGAAGGCGGAGCTGCACCTCGACCGGCTCGGGATCCCCGGCGGACGTAGCGCGAAGGCGCTCAGCGCCTGGAAGGCAGGCCGCCAGCGACCCCTGCCGGAAACCCTGCTCGTGCTGCGAGATGTCGTCGGTTGCAAGTGCAGAGACGAGTACAGCGCGTTCCCGCTGTACGGCGAGGCGACGTTGACGGCCATGCTTACGACGAGCCGGAGCGTCGACGCCGACCTGACGGCGGCCGATCTCGCGGCAGTCGACCGGGTGGTGGCGCTCAGCTCGGCGGCCGCCGAGGATTGCGACGTCGTGGCCGACGGGTTCCGGCTGAGCGACGTCTACGTGCGGCGCGACGTGGAGCAGACGATCGTCGAGTTGATCCGGCCCCGGTCGTTGATCGCCCTGCGCGGTGAGGCTGGTTATGGCAAGACCGCGCTGATGTGGCACCTCCATCAACGGCTCGGCGAGGCCGGCCGGCTGGCCCTGCTGATTCCCGCCACGGCACTGCTGCGAGGTGCGCGCGGCGATCGGGACGCCGGTGCCGTCTCCGTGAGCGAACTGTGGACCGCGCTGCGGGCAATGGTCCGGCATCGGCGGGACCCGGTGCTGCTTGTCGACACCATTGATCTGCTGACCCACAGCGAGGAAACTCGGGTCGAGGTGAGGCGGCTGATGCGCACCGCGGTCGAGTGCCGGGTGCCCATGGTGGTGGCATGCCGGCCCGCCGAGGCGGCCCTGCTGCACCTGGATCAGGACGGCGACGAGTCGTACGGCGTACCGATCCGTCCGATGTACCTCAGCGCGTTCAACGAGCGGGAACGTCGGGAGGCGATCGAGTCGTACGCCTGGGCCGCCTACCCCGACGACGGCGACGCGGTGATCGCCGTCGTGCAGGACGCCCAGGTCCGCGGCCGTCCCCTGCGGGAGGTGGTGGCGAACCCGCTGACCCTGCGCATGCTCTTCGAACTGCACGCCGGCGACGGTGAGCGCCCGGACAGTGACGTCGACAGCATCGGCCTCTACAACCTGACATGGCAGCGCAGGGTGGTGACCGACCGGCGTGACCGGGCGACCCCGGGCGGCGGCCCCGACCTGAGCCGGGACGTCGAGCAGACCGCCCTCGCCATGCTGAGTGCCGGCCGGATCGCTCTGCGGCGCAGTGAACTCACCGCCTGGTTGGACGGCATCCGCCCGGTCGACGAGGCGCTCGCCCTGCTGGTCGGCCGCGCACTTGTCACCCAGCGCAGGGAGTCGCCCTGGCTGTGGTTCTGGCATCAGACCTGGTTCGAGTACACCGCGGCCCGAGCCATCGCCCGGCGGGGCGAGAGGACGGCGGCGATGCTGGGCCGGTTTGTCGCCGAGGAGCCGTACGACCTGTTCTACGGCGAGGTCGCCAGCCAGTTGGTGCTGCTCGCCGGACGCACGCCGCTTGTGGAACGGGACACGGCGGAGCGGCTGCTCGCTGCCTGGCTCGTCGACGATAGCCCCGGGCTACCGGCGCTCGCCCTGCGCACGTACGCCCGCTTCCGGGAGCCGTCGGCGGAACTGCGAGCGCACGCCGCAGGGGCATTGCGTGCGGCCGACGACCGGGTGACCAAGGACTTCCTGCGCCTACTACCATCGGTCAGCCATCCCGACGCCGAGCGATGGTCCTCCGACCTCGCGGTCGCCTGGGAACGGGTCAAGGCACGCCTCGTCGTGCTCGACGCGTTGACCCGGATGGCGGCCGCGGATCCCTGGGCGGCCCGGCGTTTCGTCATCGAGCACGGGTGCGTCGACTGGTTGCTCAGCCGGCCGGTGAAGCAGTGGCGCGATCATGACGGCCCGCACCTCCGCCTGCTTTCCGCGGTCGCCGGGGTGGACCCTCGGTGGGCCGCCGAGCAGGCGATGCGGTTCTGGCAGCCGCTCGCCGCCGAGGGGATCGTGGGCGGGCTGGCGGACATCGTAGCCTTCGTGGCCCGCCACGACCCGGCCGGTGGCACGCCGGGCGAGGAGCATCGCCGCACGATCGCGGCGGCGCTGCTCACGACGCCGAGCGACGAGTCCACGGCGGAGTTGCAGGTCGCGTACGCCGACCTGGTGACGGCGGCCGATGATCTGCCGGCCGATCCGGAGGCGGCGCTGCACGACACGTTGCGCGACGATACCGGCGGGGAGACGTGGCGCCGAGCCTGTCTGCGTGTGGTCGGCCGCGCGGCGCTCACCCTGCCCGAGCCGGACGCCTTCCTGGCGACGCTGCTCGACACCGGGAATCCGGCCGAGGCGAGCCACCGCGCGACGGTGCTCGCCGAACTGTTGCGCGGGCGCCGTGGGACCGTCGCCGAGCCGCCGATCACCCGGCTAGTACGGGTGGCGAGCCGATTGACGCTCGGGTCGGGAGAGGCGGATGCCGCCCGGGTCGACCTCTTCGTCACCGCGATCCGCTACGCCAGGCTGGACGGGGCTGAACTTGCCCGGATCGTGCCGGACGTCGACGCGGACCCCCGGGCCTGGTTCGGCCAGTTGCACCCGTTGCTGGTGGAGGTGGCCGCGACCGGCGGGGGCGGCGCGGAGGCTGCCCTGCGATGGGCGATCACCGATGAGGCAGCGGAGTACGTCTCCGCCAGGCAGTTGCGCGATCTCGGCTCCCGCCTGCGTGACCGAGTCGAGAATGCGCCGCGGCTGCTGACGTACCTGGTCGGCATCGCGCAGGGGCGACAGGCAACCCGGCGTCGCTCGCGTTCGCCCTTGACCGGATACCCGCGGACGTGTCGGCCGACCAGGCCGGCGTGCTCGACGACGTCCGGGCGCTGCGGGACGAGCTGGTGGCGCAGCGTGAGCCGCGTCGGACCGCCCAGGGGTACGTGCTGTGGCGGGCCCTGGTTCGCAACGGCTTGGACGTCCCGCCCGAGCCTGACCGGCTCGCCAGTCTCCTGTCCGCCCGGGCTGCCCCGCTCCACCGGGCGCTGTTGGGCCTGGCGATGGAGGCCGTGGAGCGGGACGCCTGGCCGGAGCAGGACGTGTCCAGCCTGCTCGCGGCGCTGTCCCGATACCTCGACGGCAATGACCGGCAAGCCCGTCAGATCCTCGTGGGACTGCTGTCGCGGACGGCTTCGTTGTCGCCCGATCCGGCTGAGCGGGCGGATCACGCGTCTCGGGCCGTCGAGTACGTCTTCTCGGCCGGCTACGACGTACGAACCAAGGAGGGCCTGCACGATTTCACCCCGTGCGTGACGTTGCTCGGCAGGCTTGTCGACCGCCTGCTCCTGGTCGACCAGCGGCACGCCGCGCAGGTGCTGATCACCATCGTTGACCGGCTGCACGCCCTGCATCCCGAGCCGGCGCACTGGCGGCAGACGCTGGCGGTCAAGTGGCGTTACGCCGTGACCGCTCTGGTCGAGGCGCTGCCTGATGATGATCGGCGTACGCTGGTCGAGCACCTGCTCCGTCGAGATCCGTACCTGGTCGCCGACGCTCTCCTGGCCTGTGTGACCCGGGAGCAGGTGGTGGCGCCGTGGATCCTCGGCCTCACCGAGGAGCTTCCCGACACCGCTCGTGGCCGGCTGCGGTCCAAGCTCTTCGAAGCGGCCAGGGAGAGGAGCACGCGCAGGTTTCCAGTGCCCGTCGCCGGCTGACGAGCGGCGGGCGATCTCGCCGGCCTACGCCCCACCGGACCACCCCAAGATCTCGACGCACCGGGTGGCAGCGGCACCACACTGACCTACCGCCTCGACCCGTTTTACTTCACACCGTCCATCCTCGGCATCCCCGTGAGCGATCTCCACGCCGAAGGCTGCCGCGCCGCCTTCGGGGGCCGTCGCGGTGCACTCCGCGTCAGCGGACGATGACGAGGTTGGCCATGTCGACGACCGGCCGGTAGCCGAGGGCGGCGTAGATCTTGTTCGAGGTCGGGTTGGCCTGGTCGGCGAACAGGCAGACCCGTGCACCCTCGGCCTGGATTCGCCGGGAAACCTCGGCGACCGCGTTGCTGGCCCAACCACGCCCGCGCTGGGCCGGCGGCGTGTACACCGGGCCTAACCGGGCCACCCCGAACGACGGCGGGTTGGCCCCGGTGAGGTGCACCGGCTCCCGAGTCTCGTCGACCCAGAAACACAGCCGTCTACTCTGGATCCGGCGTAGCAACTTCGCCTGGTCGGGCATGTCGCGTGCACTGGTTACCGCGCGGGCGGCCCGCCTGTTCGTCGGCGTCGCCCATGAACGCGGCGCACCACTTAACTACTCCTAACTCTTTGAGCGGTGGAGTCGGCGCCAACAGATGATGGCGCAGGCGAGGGTGAGGAAGGCTTCGTGGATGTCGTCGCGGATCTCCCAACGGATGCGAAGGCGGCGGAACCAGTGCAGCAGAGCATTGGTCTGGTCGACGATCCATTACCGAGTGCCGAGTCCGGAGCCTTGTCCTGTGCCGCGTCGGGCGATGACCGGGGTGATGCCCTTGGCGCGAAGGTGGCGGCGGTAGCAGTCGTAGTCGTAGCCGCGGTCGGCGTAGAGCCTTCCGGTCGTTGCCGTGGTCGGCCGCGGGTGCCTCTGATCGGTGGGATCTTGTCAACCAGGGGCATGAGCTGGGTGACGTCGTGGCGGTTGCCGCGGTCAGGGCCGTGGCGAGGGGGATGCCGCCCGCGTCGGTGATGACGTGGTGTTTCGAGCCCGGCTTGCGGCGGTCGACCGGGCTCGGACCGGTTTTGAGCCGCCCTTGAGCGCCCGCACGGGGGAGCCGTCGATCACCGCCCGAGACAGGTCGAGCTGCCCGCTGGCGCGGAGCTTGCGGAGGAGGACCTCGTGCAGCCGTTGCCAGACACCGGTGTCGTTCCAGTCTCGTAACCTGCGCCAACACGTCATCCCCGAGCCGAAGCCGAGTTCCTGCAGCAGGTACTCCCACGGAATCGCGGTGTAGAGCACGAACAGGATCCCGCACAACGCCTTGCGGTCATCCAGAGGCTTACGCTCCGGGTAGCGGTACCGGCGCGGCGGACGGGGCGGCAGCAGCGGTGCGACCTCGGCCCACAACTCGTCCGAGACGATCCACGGCGGCTGCTCACCCCTCCTCACGCTCAGACAGAACGATCCTCACGTCCAGCGGTAACGCCTAACCTCATTGAGTTAGGAGTAGTCAGATGCGTAGCGTGACGGTGCGAAACCTGGCACGACGGGATTGTTGCTATAGAAGCGGCTGCGATCTCGCGGTCCCCGAGAGCAACGTGCTCCCGGGGCGGGCCGAGGCGCGACCGCTCGACCGCCGTAGCTACCTCATGTCGTGATGAGGTGCCACGGCTTGCCGAAGGCGACGCGACGGAAGGCGTCGATCTCGCGCAGGTGGGCGTCGTGCACGTATGGGACGAGAGCGGTCTCGGCGGCGTGCAGGCAGGCCCGGTAGCCGATCTCACGCAGCGGGTGTCCGTCCGGCGGTGCCGGGCTGTCGGGATCCCAGCCGACGATGGCGCAGATGCCCTGCGCGGTGCGTCGGGCGTGGGGACGGGCGATGGCCCAGGCCGGCTCGGGGTACATACCGCGCAGGCTCCATAGGTCGCTTCGGTCAGGGATGGTGGGAATCTGCTCGTGGTCGGTGGTGGTGCCGGCCAGCTTGTCGAGCCGGTTGCGCAGGCTCTCGCGGCGCCCGGCGATCGCGATGTTGTCCGTCATGGCCGACTCGGTGAGCCACGAGACCGCGTCATTGTGCTCGGACGGGCCGAGCCCGGCGGCGGCGACGGCCTGCGCCGCGGCGGCGTCGAAGTCCTGCCAGAACTCGTGCGAGCCGACGCCACACGGCCACCAGTCGAGATAGGTGTCCTGGTCGGTGATCGGCTGCCGCCCACTGATGAGCGCGGCTACCTCGGGGAAGCCGGTCGAGGTGTACCAGTTGGCCAGCTCGACGCGCGCAAGCCAGTCAGTTAGTCGCCACCATACGTCCCGCTTTGGGCGGGCGCATGACGCCGCGAGGGCTAGCTGCAGCACCACGGGCCGCAAGTCGTCGGCGACGGTGTCGTACAGGTCGACACCCCAAGCCTCGAGGACTGGCGAGTGGTGCAGGTCGCCGGAGTGCACGCCGACGGGCAGGCTCAGCGCCTCGGCGTAGGCGGCCACGAACGGATGGGCGTCACCGGGTGTCTCGTCGTCGTCGAGCACGACCAGGCGGCCGGTGAGGGTGCGATGGATCGGCACGTTGAGCTTGCCGTTCTTGGCCCAGTTGTAGGCGGTACGGCGCGGGACGCCGTTCTGGTCGGCCCATTGGGACAGCGGGATCGGAGTCATGAACTGACGATGGCACAGATGGCACAGTGCCATCTAGGAAAGCTGTGCCATTTGTGCCATCCGCAGGAATGGGCATATCCGACGGCCGACCCCCTGCGCGGACGGGGTGGCCGACTGCGCCGGTCAGCTACTGCCGGCCGCCGGCACGGCCGACCTCATCCCTGGTGCACCTCGCCCCCGCTCCCGGCTTCCAAGCCGCGCAAAGAGCGACGTCGGCCTGGTCCGCTACCAGGTGCATCGCAACGAGGCTGGTACCGCCGCCAAGGCCGCGAAGTGCCTCAACACCACGGTGGTCCTGAGTGGGGGTGGCGCGCCTCGGGCAGTGGAGCGGGCCGGGCGGGGTCCGGGCCGGTAGCCTCAGGCGATGTCGAGCAGAGAGGCGTCGGACGGGCGCTCGGTGGCGACGGCGTTCACCACGGGCGGTGGCGGCTTCAATTTCGAAGACCATGTTGGTGCGTGGCTCGCCGCTGGGATGGCCGCTGGCGAGATGCCGCTGGGCGTCGGGGTCGCGGTCCCGATGGAGGTGCGGTTCCAGGCCAGTGCATCGGGGTTCTTCCTCGATGACATGGTCGTCACCGGTGACGCGGCCGGTGGGCCGCGGTGGTCGGCATCGGTGAAGTCGTTCGACATGCTGACCGGAGCCAGGCTGCACACGGAGTTCGTGGAGGCCGCCTGGCGCGACATCCTCGCCGACAGCTTCCGAGCCGCAGCGGACCGGGTCGGCCTGGTGTCAGGGTCAGCGGCGCAAGGCACCTGGGTCGAGCTCGCGGAGCTGATCGGAGAGGCCGCCGCTGACCAGGCTGGGATCGCCTCGCGGATGGGCGTGCCTGGCGCGTTCAACGAGGCGAAGCGCTCGCTGTGGGAATCGGCGAAGTGCCCGACTGAGCTCGCCGAGCAGCACGGGATCAACGTGGACTCCTCTCCCGCCCGGCTGCTGGCCTTGCTTCTGCCTCTGCGTCTGGACTTCCTCATCCCTACTTCCCAGGCGATCGCGGACGCAATTCGGTGGTGCCGCGCCGCGCTCGTGCCGCAGCAGGCCGGGAGGGTTGCGGACCTGTGGACGGCGCTGCTCGAGGTGGTCGCCGACCTGCGGCCCAAAGGCGGGGCAGTCACCTGGCAGCTCTTGGCTGACCGGTTGGGCGGGCATTTTGCGTTCCAGCTGCGCCCGGATGTCGCCCCTGACTGGAGGCTTCTCACCGCGCACACAACCAACATGACGGCCCGGGTTCGGGACCGGCTAGGCGACGACGTGATCCTGGTTCGTGAGGACGTGACCGCCGTGCTCGCCGACGCCGGGGCGGTCAACATGCTGTCCGGGCCGTCGGGCTGCGGCAAGACCGTGGCCGCCAAGAGGTGGCTGACCGCCCCGGGCGCGCACCGGGCGGTTTGGCTGTCGGCCGTGGACCTCGAGGCCGGCGTCGGCGCGCGACTCGGGCTGACCCGGGGCTTGGAGGAAGTCCTGACGCTTGCCCCCGGAGAGGTCCGCGTCGTCGTCGACGGCCTCGACCGGGTCTACTCCGACGAGCCGTTCGCCGCGACGGCCGCCCTGGCACGCCTCGCGGCCGCCCCGGGCGACCGGATCCGGTTGTTGATCACTTCTCAGCAGTCGGAGTTTCCCCGAGTGTCGGAGCGCTTGGTGCAGGCTAACGGCCCGCAGGCCGCCCCGCTCGTGATGGGGGACCTGTCTGACGCCGACGTCAATCTGGTGTTGCGCGGGCACCCGGACCTGGCCGCGGTGGTCGTCGCTGGTGGGCTCCGTGGTGTCGTGCGGCGCCCGAAGGTCCTCGACCTGGTGCTGCGGATGCCCGGGGCTACGGTTGCCGCTATCCGTGACGAGCCGTCGATCGCTGGTTTGTGGTGGCAGCGGTTGGCCGGGGCGGGCCCGAACGGCGCCGCCCGCCAGACGTTGCTGCGGCGGATCGCCGTCGAGCAGGCCGACCGTCTGCGGGCTCAGACTGCGCTGGACGATCTCCCGGTCGACGCCGTTGGGCTCGTCGACCAGCTGCGCGTCGACGGGATCCTCTCCGAGGTTGACGGACGGGTCTCTTTCGCTCATGACCTGTTCGACGACTGGACGCTGTTGCAGTACCTGCGCTCCCGTGACGACGTCATCGGCGTGGTCGCGGAGAAGGCCGCGCTGCCGTCGTGGCACCGAGCGATTAGCCTGTACGCCGCCGGCGTGCTCCGCGAGCAGGGTGTCGACCGGTGGGAGGCCGATCGGTTTGCGCTGGACGCCGCCGACCAGCCGCTCGTGGCGGACTTGTACCTCGACGCGGTGTTCTACGCCCACGACGCCGACCGGCTTCTGGGCGAGCTGTGGTCGCGCCTCGCCGCCGACAGCGCTCTGCTGGCACGGCTGCTGCGCAGGTTCAGGTTCTCCGCGACCGTGCCGGACTCCGGTTGGATCACTGTGCTCGCCGACGAGCCAGACCTAGCGGTGTACGCCGCCGCCCAGTCGCGGCTGCCGGTATGGCCGCTGTGGCTGCCGGTCCTACGCGTCCTGGCGGCGGAGCATGAGACCGCAGTCGCCTCGGCCGCCCCGGAGGTCGCCGCGATCGCCGACCTGTGGCTGCGGCACGCCCCCGACACGTGGCCGGCCCGCAATCAGGCTGCCGTGATCGGCCTGGCGGTCGGACGGCACATCGTTGCGCACATCGACGGTGGAGGCTTTTTCGACGACACGGTCGAGGCGGTGCTGTGGCGGTGCGTCATCGCCGCCGGGGCGGTCGAACCCGACGCCGTCGCCAGCTTCCTCGATACGCTGCTGCCCCCTGTTGACAGCCGGCTTGAGCACAGCGGCCAGGTCATTGGCCGCCAGCGTCGCGGCCAGACGAGACTCCGTGCAGCCTTGCTGGACGTCGACACCGTGATGCCGTTGCTGCCGGCGTCCGCGCAGATGGCCCGGGACCTGGTGCTGCGGGCAGCCTTCGGCTCCGACCGCCATCACTCCCACCACCGGCTGCGTGACGCCCTCGGCATCACCAGCGCCCCGCGCTCCTTCGATCCGATCCCCGAATGCGGTCCGTTCCGGGCGATGCTCGTCAACGCCGAACCGCAGGGCGTCGACGTGGTGCTCGCCCTCGTCGAGCACGCGACTACCCATTGGAGTCGCACCCGTAACGCCCCGGTTTCAGACGGCCAGGGACCCACGCAGGAGCGGCCGGCGTTCGAGCTGCTGATCGACGGCGCGCCTGTCGCGCTGGTCGGTGACGCCGCCGTCCTGGCCTGGAGCCACGGTGGCCACCATGTGCCGGACATCCTGGCGGCGGCGATGATGGCCCTGGAGGCCCACCTCTACCAGGCCCTCGACGCCGGCCGCGACATCACAACGCTCCTCGTCCAGCTCACCGGCAGCCGATCGGTCGCGACGTGGGGGCTGCTCGCCGACATCGCCCGCCACACTCCTGCACTGCTAGAAGGCCCGCTCGCGCCTCTGGTCACCAGCGCCGACCTGCTCGACCACGACCGGATGAGTGTGCAGATGCGCTCCTTCAATGTGCTCCCGCTCGTCATGGATCCCACCCGAGCTGAGCGAGCCCGCAAGTGGCACACCATGGACCACCGCAAAATCCCGCTCCTGGACCTGGTGCACCTGGGCGCATTCGTCACCGGCCGGCTCACCGAGCAGCTCACTACCGCCCGAGCGCACTGGGCCGCGACAGACGCACACCGGTGGCGGGTGATGCTCGCTGCGACCGACATTGCGAACTACCACGCCGTCCGCGCCACGGACGGAAGGACCTACCTCGTGTACAACCCGCCGGCGGCCCTTGAGGAAGAAGCCCGCGAGGTGCGGGACCACCTCGACCGCGATCGCGCCTGGCTAATGTTCGCCTACACCATGCGCCGCAACATCACCGACCATGTCCGTCCCAGCGACACCGAGCTCGAGGAGCAATGGGCCACCGTCCAGCCCCAACTCGACGCTCTCGTCCCGGGTGCTGACTCGCCGAGCTCCATCAGCGGTGTGGAGGACCTGCGGTGCGCGTATGCGGCGTGGCTGGTGCTGTGCGCCCGCGACTGGCTGCGGAACCACCCCAACCGCGATGAATGGTGCCGGGCCGTGCTACTGCGCCCCCTCATTCACCCGACCGCCACGCTGTCGCACGCAGACCCCGACAGCTCCTCCGATCACGACTGGGACGTCTTTTGCCCGGAAGCGCTCACCGCCCTGTGGGCCGAGACCCCCGACGACGTCACCGTTCGCGCGGCCATCGCACGGCTGCTGCTCGGTGCCCGCCGCCTCACCGTCACCACCGTGATGCGCCTCGCCGCCGCACACCCCCACCTCACCGACGACCTGCGCCGGCTCGAGCACCTGACGCTGCACTGCGCGCGGCTGTCGATGTCGCACTACGGCATCGACCCATACTTTGAAGAAGCCGACCTCGACTTCGACCTCGACACCGACCCGGAGGAAGCCGCTGGACTCGACGTGGACCAAGAGGACGACGAGCCCGGCCACGGCCCGATCGACGGCCTCCCGGAGCTAAAGGCGGCCGCCGAGGCCGCACTCGACGCCTTCGCCGACGGCAGCCTGCCCGCCGAGGTGCCTCGGCTGGCGGACTGGATGGCCACCACCCTCGCAACCAGATTCCCCGACGGCCGCGACGCCCGCTCCCGCATACTGCGCAGCCTCGACCTCGGCTACCTCGTCGCCTCCCGCCCGCACTTCACAGCCCTTACTGCTGCGGCGGATACACGCACACGAGCACCGGCGGTCGAGTTCGCCGCCGACCTCGCGACGCTCCTCGCCTCCGGGCTGACCTCTACCGAGGCCGCCAATCGATCCGCCCACTACCCGTACGACGAGGAACGTCGCGCTATTGGGCTTCTCGCCGCCGTCACGATCAGCGCCGACGCCGCAGAGGCCCGTACGGTCTGGGAGCCGATCCTGACCCTCGGGGCCACCGCCTCCTCCTGGGTGGCCAATTACCTCAGCCAAGTCTGGAAAACCGCCTGCGCGAAGGCCTCTTGGCCAGCAGCGTTCCCCGCCCTGGTCGCAGACATGCTCGGCTTCGCCACCACCGCCAGCACCTGGCAGGGCTACTCCGGCAGGGGCGTCCTGGCGCTCGCCGTCGCCGGTCTCAGCGAGTGGGGGCACTCGCCGGTCAGCGAGCAGCAGACAGCCGCCATCCGCGCGGCCGTGCCGGCGTGGTCGACGTGGTTCGGCGATCATATGGGCCACGACGACTTCGCCTACGCGGCCGTTCGCTTCTTCCGGGAGCCGGCTGCGGCAGGGTTTGTCCACGACGCCGTCGGCTGGCTCGCCGATCGCGAACGTTCCTCTCACCCCACCAGCGAGCGGTTGGACATCGCGGTCACCGAGTTCCTGGTTACCATCTCCACTCGCAGCCCGAACCCGCTGCGCGGCTCCGGCCCCACCGCAGACAACGGACGGCAGGTCCTCGCCCGCCTCCACGGTCGAGGCAACGCCGTGGCCGGCCAACTCCTCAACAGCCTGACTTGACCGCATCTCACCACCGGTCACCTACATTGGCGATCGCCTAGGATGTCGTCCCTGCGAACCCGCCGCAGGTTCGCAGGGCACCGCCAAGGCGAGGAGCTAAGCCGTACTTGGGGTCGCCGCGAGCGAGGTCAGACGAGGGAAGTCGTTCGACGCAGCGGTGGCGAAGACGAACTCGTCAGCCACGCCTATCGCGCTGCGGAGTGCCCGTCTGATCCGCCACGATGGTCGTCGAGTGGAATCATGGCAGGAACCTGCGCACGTCTATGTTCTGGCACAGTGATTGGGGTGAGTGCGGCAGAGTTGATCAGTCGGCTTGTTCAGGCTAAGGCGCATCTTGACCGGGCTCGGGAACTGATACGAGCTGCTGGCTCTGAGCTTCACCAGGCGCGGGCGTTGATCCAGGCGGCGTTGGAGGGCACCGCCGATCAGAGCACTGCCGCGATGGTGGACCGCAGTTCACAGCAGCTCGGTGGAGCGGGTGTCGCGGTCGGTCAGTCAGCGGGCAAGGTGGACGAGATCCTCACGCGGGTGCGTGGGCTGGGCGGTCTGGGAAACTGACTGCGGGTGGCGGCGGGATTCGTCGACCACCCGCATCGCCCAATACGCCGCAGGCGGTGCATCAGGCCGCCATGAGTCTGGCACGTCGCAGGGAACCACAGGACAAGACCGAGGCGCTCCTCCTCGCCAACGGGACGATCTTGCGCGATCCCGACTTCTCGGCAGAGCCAGACGGTCGGCTTCGCAGCCGGCAAATCAGGGTGGGCAGGCTTCCTGCCGCGGGGGTGGGACTCAAGCCGCCGCTGGCTCAGGCCATCGTGATGGACCACGCCGAGGCGCAGGCCGCCGCCGTACTGCGCCGTCCCGGCAGCCCATCGGAGGCCACGCTCGTGCTCAATCACACCCCCTGCAACGATCCGGTAAGACCCCTGGTCTGCGAAAAGATCCTCTCCGCGATCCTGCCGCAAGGAACACGCCTGACGGTGTTCCTCACCGACGGCGACCGCACGTGGCTCCATAAGCTGTACGTCGGAACAGGAGAAGGGATCCGGCGATGAGCATCGATATCACCTGGGGGCGCGGCGACGGTGCCGCGTCGGTCAGCACCGTCGCCGAACTCGACGGCGCGCTGGACACAATCAGTCACGCCCACAGCGCACAGCTGCCCTACTGCGTCACCCTCGTCGCTCCCGGCGGAGGCGAGTTTCCCGTCATGCTCGACATCTGCATCGGGCACCCCGAACGGTCGTTCGTCTATCACGTCGCCGCCGACGGCAGCAGCGCTTGGGGATACCAGCCAGACCTTGAACCCGGGCCCACGTTCACCTTCGACTACGCCGGCACGCCCACCGACGCGTGGCCCGAACGCACCCGCGTCACCAACGCGACCGCCCGGCAAGCCGCACGCCAGTTCCTCACCCGCGGCGGGCAGCGGCCCGATGCGGTGGCCTGGGAAACTGTTGAATAGCCTCGAGCACGGACAGCTCCCGAGGCCGCAGCCAAGGTAGAGCGTGGCTCGCAGGAGACGTCGCAGTGAACGGTGACCGCAGAGCCGCCTCACCCGGAACACCGCACGGGGTTCTCCGTCCCTTACTCGGCATAGGTGAGCTGATCGGGCAGTGACGGCGGCAAGCGCCGTTGAGACGTTCGTTTCCAGCATTCACCGGTGCCCAGCCAGGGACCGCGCCGCCTTAGGATCGGAACGGGACGATCTACTCCAGATCGGGCTCCGCGATGGCTGGCCGAGAGCGGGGCCTCTTGCTGGACTCCGTCTCGCCGCCCAACCGACCACTTACAATGCCCGATCTGACAAGTTCCTCCGCAACGTCCCACGCCTGGCGAAACGCAGAGATGTCTACCCAATCTTTCCCGCGCATGTGACTGTCCTAGTCCGGTTCGCCCAGCCGGTTATAGGTGATGTCATAACCGCGACCACGGGCTATCAGCCGGTCGTCGGTGACGAGCCATGCAGGCCGGCCGCGCCCAGCTGGGTAGTCTTCGTGATCAAATGCCTCGAATGCTTGGAAGACCCGCATCTCCGTCGACCGCCCTGCCGCTGAGCGTCGAACGCGGCCTCGAGGAGGTCGGCAAGATGTGCAAAGGTCTGACCGGGCTCGTACATTTGGTCTCCGTCCCAACTCCGCCTCTGTTGTAGGACCTCCGCGACATGGACGAAGAGATCGGCGGGGCTATAGCTCGGATCCCAGCGATGAGCGACGAACACACGCAGGCTTCCCGTCTCAATGCGAACGTCTAAAAACGCGGCCTCCGGCTCAAGCGGTGTCGGGAAGTGCACGTACCAGCCCGTATTGTCAAGCGGCACACGTACGCCAAATTCAGGGATCAGATCCAGCTCGCGAGCGCGGTGTAGCGCCGCCACAACGTCAGCGAAGCTGCAGGCACCACGCAGCGCTGCGAAGGGCGCTGCCTGCGTGGCCCTCTGCTCAGCGAGCCGCTGGCCGACGAGCTCCGATATTCCCTGACTGCTGCGGACGAGGTCTTCACGAACGTTTTCGATCGTTGCTTGAAGACCCTCTACCTTGGCGTCCGTCTCCGCCAGCAGTTCGGCCGTACGCCGCTCGGAGGCGTCGACTTTAGCCTCCAGCAATCCGGTGACGTAGAGCACGGGCGCAACCAGCAGGATTGACGCTCCCACCTCAAGCGCTGCGCTGCTCAGCCAAGGGTGAGTATCTGATAGGAAGGCCGACCCACCCAGGAGCGCCAAGGCAACAACGGACAGCACAGCAGTTGCGGAGCTGCGTGACCGCTGGCCGCGGCGGCCGTGTGGATTGGGGCCTTCCGAGCCGCTCGAGCAATCGATTGACGCCTTGTATTAGTGCCAACCGTTCACGTGGATGTAAGGTTCGACGCTGCCGGCCATTTCTTGGTGCCGTCTGCGGCCGGTTACGCCAGGTCCAACTTGGTGCCGGCGCCGAGTTCGCTGCTGATCGTGTCGGAGAGCACGTCGAAGAGTTGGTCCGCCTGAACCTTCGCCATGTGGGTTTCGCCGTCGGATCGCGGTGGAATCAGCGAGACCCTGCCGAGTGCCGCACTGAAAGTGTTGAACGCTTTCGCGACGTCTGGGCTGGCGAACACGGAGCCCCGGGCGCCGAGCTTGGCGCGCTCCACTGGGCCGAGGCGCAGGTCTGGGCTTGGTGGGAAGTCTGCGCGGCTGGGACCACGAAGTTCGTCGCCCTCTCTGGCTTCGATGAGGGCGATTTCGTGCCGGGTCATCAGGTCCAGAAACCACTGCTTTTCGGCGTATGCTTCGGTCAGCATGTCGATGTAGAGCTGGGCGCGCTGGTCGCGCACCCATTTGATGCGCTCAAGTTCGAGGGTCCGTCTAAACGTCCAGACGGGTACGGCTACGGCCACGGTACCGGCTAGCAAAGCGGCAACCAACGCGACGATGTTCTCAGCGTCCACGCGGGCAGGGTACGTGTCGACGGTGCGTCTGCTGCGTTGGCCCGCCAAGGTTGACCGGGACGAAACTACGGTGGCAGGTCGAGGGCGTGACGCAGCTCGGATGGTATGTACCTGGGAAAAGCGAACGCGTTCGCCGCGCAGGCTCCACAGGTCGCTCCGATCAGGGATGGTGGGAATCTGCTCACGATCGGTGGTGGTGCCGGCCAGATTATCGAGCCGGTAGCGCAAGTTCTCGCGGCGCCCGGCGACCGCGATGTTGTCCGTCAGGGCCGACTCAGTAAGCCATGCTCGACCGCGTCATTGTGCTCGAACGGACCGATGGCGCTGCTCATCTATTAGGAGGCGAATTGCCGGCCCGCGCCTTGCCTTGCCGTCCACCTCAGACATCTTTACGACATCCGGCCACGGAGCTCATGCGCCACTATGCTCGAACGCTCGTAGAGTGGCATCAAGGGTGGGTAAAACCTGTTCGTACAGCGTCTCTTGTTCGCAGCAGTCGCCGGTCTCAGCGATTGCAACGGCCAGCTCACGCAATAGAGCCGGGCCTCTTGTCGAAAAGTTTGCCGCAACATCTCGCGCCCACGCGAGTTGCTGATCGGTCTGTATTAGCTTCGTCCCAGTTCGCCACAGGGCAAGCGACATACCAACTGGGGTCACTGAGCGACCAATACCTTTCTCCAGGTTGGCCATCATCCGTATCCCGTAGGCGTCCAGGTCGCACCATGCGGCGACCATGAGATTGAGGTCGGCCAGGAACCTCATAAGTCGCTTGCGCGGGTTTCCCTGGTTCCACACACATAGCCACCGCTCGGTGACCCCATCCAATAGGCATACCTTTTCGAAGGCCTCCACGTTCTCGACGACAAGGATTCCTTTGGCGTCGCATTCGATGTATCCAAGCGTACGGATTCCTTGCGCGGGGAGACCGATCCATGGTCGTGCGGTAGCCGCGTGAGCGATCGTGTCTTGGAACTTCCAGACGAGAGGTCCACTCATTTTTATCGGGACGTCAGCCTCGTCCACTGCCTGGTCGAATGGCCGCTGCACGAGGTTGGCGAATGCGACGCGGCGCTGGTCGGTCCACTTCTTTGTGTCTCGGAATGCCAGGCCGGCCAGTTGTCTGGCTGCCATGCGTCGTCCGTCGTTGTGGGCTCTCCACCAGATGCAGGCCGCACGTATTGCCGGCTCGTACACTTGCCATGACCTCGTGATTGCCGCCGTGTCGTCAGGTGGATGTTGCACAGGACCGACCGGACTTTTTGCGAGCAGCGCCCGTTCGTCGGCCATTTGCGGAACGCCGTCCATGATGTCGAGCAGTTCCTGCCAGACCTGCTGGTTGCCAGCGGTGCGAGTGGTAAGTTGGACCTGCTTTTGCAGGAGCTGTTCTCCGGTGAGCGCAACGATGACGTCAGGTAGGCCGAGCTGGGCGGGTCCGGCTCGCAGGATCTGGTCAAGCTTTCCCAGGTCGACCTGGGTGTTCTTGCCGATGTGGCCGGTGAGTCGTCGGCCGAGGATCGCCCCTAGCTCGGAGGCGGTGCGGTGATCGGGTATCGGAATCCTCACGGTCCCGCGGGGCTGCGCGTCGGTGCGCTCGAGCTGCTTGCGTATCCTCTGCCACAAGAGTGCGAGTTCGGGCCGATCGAGTGCATGCCGAACGGCTTCCGGCAGCGGGGGCGTCACGGCTGCTGACGCGCGGCGGTCGCGCCATCCCAGGTGGTGTGGACGAAGGCGATGCCAGGCGCGCCCTTGGGCCTGAAGACGTCGTAGATGTGCATGCGACTGATTTTCGGTGAGAAGGCGGAGCCGCCGGGCCAGGTGATAATCCAGTCCATATCGAGTTCTTCGGCGAGGAGTTCGAGCAGCCGGGTGATCGTGGGGTCGTCTAGTCTCTCGAATGCCTCGTCGAGGAGAACCAGGCGTAATGGTCGTGTGCCTGGTGTGCTCAGGGCGTCATAGAAGGCCGCCGCTGCTGCAAATAGGGTCATATAGGACACCAGCCGGGTTTCGCCTGAGGAGAGTTGCCGCAGCCTGCGGTTGCGCGACCGGCCGTCCGGGCCGAAGTCTTGCACGCGTACCGTGAAGGTGTACCAGCTTCGGTAGTCCAGGGCATGTGCAAGCACCTGGGCGTAGTGCACATCACGCTTGTCCCGTTCGGCTTCGATGCGGTCCTGAAGCGCCTTGCGGAGCGTGTTGTCCTGGTCCTCGTTTCGGACCGCAAGTGACTTGCCGACCAGTTCCAATGCTTGACGTGTGGCGTCATCCAGGGCGGGCGAGGGAGCCCAGCTGAGCTGGACGTGAACGCCCTGGCTCGACTGGGCGCCGGCCAGGATGGTGTTCATCCGGCGACAGAGGTCGTCGGCGGCGTCGATGTGACGGCGTAGGTGCTCGGCGAGGTCACGCAACAGGAATCGTTCAAAGATCTTCTGATAGCGGTCGTCGAGCTTCTGCTGGTCCTCGTGCAACCGCTCGTGTGTGTGGCGGGCGGCATCGGCAACCGGGCGATGCTGCTCACCGTCGCTCACGTGCACGATCAGCGGAGCGACCTCGGCGTCGACATGGGCTTCGTGGCCGTTCGGCAGGGCGGCCTGCAGGCGCTGCAACGAGTTGACGAGGTGGCCTTCGTTGACGGCTGTTGTGGCGTATGTGTGCACGACGCGCAGCGCGTCTTCCCGCGACGCAGGCGGCGGATCAGATTCCCCCGTTGCGGCCAGCCAGACGCCGGGCGCTCTGGCTACCTGGTCGAAGTCTTTCTCAGCTGCCGTGACTGCCTCCTGCTTCTCCTGCTCGGCTGTCTGGTCCAACCCGATGAGTGTCTCGAGTGTCACAATCTGGCGATCCGCACGTTGTCGGTCGTTCCGCTGAAGGGGCAGATCAGCCTGGGCCTTCTGAAGCTTGGTGGCAAGTCCGGTCAGAGTCCGTTCGAGCTGATCGCCCGCGACGCCCAGGTTCTCCGCGAGTATCTGAAGCGCCTTGGCGGCCTCGGCGTACGTGCCATGTGCCGCGCCTGCCTGTTGCTCTGCTTCCGCCCGACTCGCTGCCGCCTCGTCGAATTTGGCAGTGGCTCCAGCGATGTCAACGATGGCGAGCTGCAACTGACCGAGAGCGCCGCGCAGTCGTTTACACGCCTCGATGGCGCGGCCGATCGCGATGCACCTGGCCCCGAGTGCGCCTGTATCGCTGGGCAGGTTGGACTCCGCCGCGTTTCGGCTCAGCACGGCCCGATCGGCCTGCCAGCGGGCGAATGCCTCCGCATGGACTTTAATCTTCGCCTTGGTCTGCTCCTCTGCTGTATCGCGTATGTCCTCGGCCATTCGACTTTCGGCGTGTGCCGTGACGAGCGTGACCGGCTCGGGAAAGTGTTCGGCTTGGCGTTCCCATGTCGCAACCGCTGCGGCGAGGTCGTCGCTCCGAACCTGTTCGGCTGCGAGCTCGCGAGTGACCTCAGCGTGTTGCGCGGAGATTCCGGCGATCATCCGCTGGCGGGTGGCTTCGCGGGTACTGGGGCCGACGTACTCAGCGCACGGCTTGTGCCAGGCGCCTGTCAGGTTCCCGGCTCGCCAGCGACCGCTCGTGGATACCGCCACACCCATTTGGTCCGTTGTGGCCTGACCGTCGTCGAGCAGGACTGCGGCCAGCAACCTGTCGACAACGTCGATGGGGACCTGGCACTGGGCTGGCGGAGTCGCGACAAGCGCCGATGCGAGCCTGTTCGGCAGATGGCCGGCCGGGTGGGGGCCGGTCAGCGCCACCGCGACCAGATCATTAAGGTCGGGGTCGCTGAGGCCGCCGTCGGGGTTTACCCAAGCGTCGAGCAATCCACTCGCTTGGAGCGCACCTTCTAGGCCGCCGCGCTCGTCTTCTGATAGCGCTGCGCGGAAGTCGACGAGTTGGTAGAACGGCGCCCCCGGCCGGCGTGCCCGGCTGGCACGAGGGTGCTCCGGGTGCGGCGGCAGAACGTCACCGCCGGCCCGCAGCGCTTGTAGTTCGGTGTCGAGGCGACCCTGTTCGGCCTCCAGGCTCGCGTATTGCGCCCGGGCATCGCTCGCGTCGTGCCGAGCTTGAACGACGGCCGGCGCGATCCAGGCGAGGTGCAGCATGCGTGCGCCGCGGGTTACCGTAACCGGCTCGTCGATGAGCTCGGCCGTAGTGGGAGCAGCCGGCCGGCCGGCCAATGCCGCCGCGGTTAAAGGGCAACTGTCCGCCCAGGCAGCAAGCCCCGTCAGCCAGGCGACGGCTTCAGCTGTGAGCGTGCGAAGGCGCTGTTCGTGACGCTCGGATGCCTCTCTGGCTGCGTCCGCAGCCCCCTCTGCCGTCGCCTTAAGTTTGTCGATCTCGCCTAGCTCTCCGTCGAGCCGCTCCGCTGTCTGCAGTAGCGAGGCGGCGACGACACTCCGACGTTCGGCGACGACGCGGGCACGCTCGGCCTGGGCGAGTGCTTCCACGACGGCGTTGCGCAGTGCATCGAGATCGAACGCTGGAGGTGCCGAGCGCTGCACAGGCTGGGGTACGCCATCGGGCTCCGCGGTGATTTGGACGTACTCCCTGCTGGTTACTGTGCTGGGCCGGGGTACCGAGGGCACGGTTGGAATGACAGATCGATCAGATCCTACGTCAGCAAACAGATCGGCCGCGGCGTGGGCTTCTTCGGCAGCCTGGGCGCCTGCACGTTGAGCCGCATTAAGGACGTCGAGGACGGTCGAACAGGCGCGCTCCTCTGAGCTGCGATGAACCGCGGCATTGGACAAACTGATGCTGGCGTTACGTTTTAAGGCGGCGACCATTGCGCGTTTGTCCGCTAGGTCACGGTGGTCCTTGTATTCGTCGCTGCCCTTGAGCTCATCGATCTGTGCCTTCAGCTCCCGTTCGGCACGTTCCAACTCATCGATGTTGCGTTGCGCCTCGCCGGCCTTGCCTCGCTGAATGCCGAGTTCGTCTTGACGTTGTGACGCCGCTGTCCGATGGGCATCAAGGGCTTCCTGTGCCTGGGTGACGTTTGTGGCTCGCTCGCGCAGCGCTGACTGCAGATAGTCACGGTAGTCGACCAGGAAGCGCGATAGGGATTCGTCCGCTTGTCCAAGACGTTCGATGTTCTCCCGGATGGCCTCAAGGTCCTGGAACTGGTTAGCGAGTCTGTTGAGGATTTCCGGCTCCAGCGGCGGCAGCGCTTCACCAAGGTACTCCTCGAGTTGCCCGGCTACCGCCTTGACCCCGACGTCGGGGTTGCGCAGCGTACGTTGCAGGTGGAGGAGGTCGTCGTAGCGCTGCAGGTCGTCGATGCCGTAGACGGCGGCAGCCACCCGGGACCGGAACAAATCTGGATCGGTGACCACCGCTTGGGCGCCGATAACGTCCTTCAGTTCCCCGATGTCCAGCGGCCTGTTCTCGGCGGTGGCAAGCCGAAAGTCGATGCCGACCCGAGCTTCGGTAATAAACCGCCACGAGTTGGCAATGTCGTCGGTCGCCTTCGATGCCTTGATCCCGATTCCGCAACTGAGGAACTCTTCGGCACCGTCATCGCGAACTCGGCGCAGTTCCATCCAGCTGTAGCCGATACGGTTGGGGCCCCCGTTGTAATGATCGAGCATCAGCCGCCGCACGCTCACGGAGTCGTAGCCTTTTGCGCCCAGATTTCGCAGGTCGCCGTCCAGGCAGAACGGCAGCGCAAGTTCCAGGGTTCGCGACTTGCCGGATCCATTGCTGCCCTGCAGGACCGCCCGTCCGCCCGACAGGTCAAATTCGCGGGCGCCGTACTCCCAGATATTGAGAATGCCGCCACGATGCAACCGCCACCGAGAGGGCGGCTGAACGCCGTCTAGGCCCATTGGGAGGTTCACAATTCGGTCTCCTCGCCATCGAACAACGTGGCCTGCGGTTCGTGTTGATCCGGTGACGTCTCGGCGGTCGCCGCCCTCTCCTCAACATGTGGTTGCCATCGGTGAGCCGCTGGAACCAGCAGCAGGTCGTCGCCGACAAGCCGCGCCGCGCCGACGTCCAGCAGATGATCGGTGACTCTGCCTGCCAAGGTATCGACATTGCTCACGTCGCGTTTGGCCCAGGCGGACGGGTAGCGCGTAGCCAGTTCCTGACATAGTCGCGTGACATGATCTGGCGTGACCTGGTGACAGCCGTCGGCGCGTGGAGGCGAAGCGGCCATAAGCGGTTCCAGGATCAGCAGCGCGATGCGCGACACGGTCGAGCTCGCCGGAAACGCAAGATCGGTGAGGAACTCGTCAGGGTCGATGGCGACCATGCCTTCCGCCCGAGTTTCGACCTGCAGGCCGACGTAGCGTTCCAGCCAGTACGCCTCTTGCCGCTGATGGTCGCGTAGGTATCGCGCCTCGGCATCGGGGAGATCGACGTAGAGGACGACCGGGTCTTCGACCAATCGTCGGCGCGCAACAATACCCGCAGGTTGTCTTGGAGTCGTGCCGGATTCCCCGAATTCAAACGCTCTGCCGGCTCGCATCCGCGGCACGATAAGGCCAAGCAAATCGGTGTCAATGGTGATCAGCGCTTCCGCCGCGCCGCGCTGCTGCACTGCCGAAACACTGCCCTCGGTCTCCTCAAGGACTCCGAGGGACACCAGGTGGCGCAATGCCGAGGTCAGCGCCCGCAACTCCACCAAGTCGTCTCGCAAGGCGATCCCGGCCTCGGCCGCGGCACCGCGTATGTCGGCAATCAGCTGTGACAGCAGTATCTGCCGGCCCGTATCGACGAGTGCGGCCAGTGTCAACGCCAAGTACGCATAGGCGCGTGGGGTGAAGTTCGGCAGGCCGCGACCGGCACCGGCGTCCGCGCTCTTATACAGGCGGGCGAGTCGCCCTTCCACGGTCAGTCGATAGCCCAGATAGTTGGCAAACAGTCGCCGGAGTCGGTCCCGATGCCGGAAAACCAGCGGGAGCAACTCGGCTCCACGGCCGTTGATGTGCAAGATCGGGCGGCGTAGCAGCGTGCGCACGCAAACCCGCACCTGTGCAGCCTCGGGGTGAGGCAAGTCGTCGAGGAGATCTCCGTAGTATCCGCGCTCAACCATCGACGCCTCGCGCCGTAGATGTCTGCCCACACAGGCTGACGGCGACGGCAACGCCGTGCAGCGTCAACACGCCGTGTGCCGCGCGGATCTGCACGCGGGCATCGGCTTGCGGTTCGACCTGAATTCTCAGGGCTGACGGCGAGTGGACGAACTCCCCGATCCCATCGACCTCCTCGCGGTGACCCATCGCCCGGCGAATCAGGTCATACAACACGTCCAGCGCCCCGGCTGACAGCGTCACCTCGGCGAGCCGATCAGCAACCGCGCGTAGCTCGGCGTACACCGCGTCACGCCGGCGAGCCTCCGCTTCAGCCTCCGCAAGCGCCGCGTACTCGCCAAGAGGATTCTCAACAATGCGCGCTGCGCGGCCACGTGCCGCAGGCTCCGCCCGGCTCGATACCGACACCGACACCGACACCTTCGATCCGCGCCACCACGGCTCGGAAGGTGGAGTCTCATCGACGTCGGGTAAAACCACCCAGTGCCGCGCCGAGGACAGGCTGAAGGCGTGGGCAAACAGAGTATGGGCCTCCCACAGCGTCGCCGCATCAAAGCGGCCGGCAAGACGAATCAATTCCGCACGGCGACCTGGCGCGATTCCACCGCCACCGGTCGACCGCTTGACGTTGGACAGCAGCGAGCTGATCGCCTTGGTCGTGGCTTCCCGCAGGGCCCAAACCTGGCTGGACTGACCCGGCCTGTCCACAAACCAGTCCGCGAGGCCCCGCCAGTCCGACTCCGAGCGCCCACGTGCGCGCTCGACGGCCTCGCCGAGATCAGCGGTCGGAGCCAGCAGCCGCAACAGCTCGCTTTGCACCCCGCCGAGCTGGTCAAGGCATTCGGCAATCGGTGGGGTGTACCGCAGCACATCCTCGACGACCAGCTGGATGTACTCCACCAGCAACCCTCGGAATCCGGCGATCTCGTCGGGATTGAGATCATGACGGGCGACGACCTGCCCGAGGTGGGCGTAGAAGTCGCGCACGGTGTCGGACAGCTCAGCGTGTTGCAGGAACAATGTCGTGACCTGCTCGGCCAGCTGCTCGCGCTGCCGCACGACGACCCGAGCGTCGGCGCCCTGCCTCTGCTCAGCCAGAACCGACTCGCCAATCGTCGAAATGATCTCGTCCATGCCGCGGCGAATCGCGGGCAGCAACTCCCGTGAGACCTCACGGGCACCCTCGGGGATCGCCAGCAGCTCTTCGGCTTCGCGGTGCACGCGGACGGCCAATTTGTCCACCTGATAGCGCCGACTGCCGTGAGCGAACTCGGTGATGGACCGGGCGTTGGTTTCTCGCCGCCCAGGCACCAGATTGCCCCATTTACGCAGTTGTTTGAGTCGAACAACGACCTGCTCGATCGCCGACTCGCCAACGCCAATGCGGCCGTCGTGCTCAAGTTGCGCAAGCGAGGCCGCGACCTCACCAGCTGACAGATCCGCCAGCAGGGTCGAGGTGAACACTCGCATGATCGCAAAGTGGGTCCGAGCCTCCGGGACAGAAAGGTAGGTATACAGGCGAAGGCGACGTCCCGCCTCCGCGTGATCCCTGTTTGCGTCGGCCACGCCACGTACAGTAGCCGAGCGCTTCGACTCCCGTCTGTCGCTGCGTGCCGGCTCGTCGGCGGCGCTTTGGTAGAGCTGGCCTTGGCCTGTCGCCCCCTGGCGCGGGTGGCGATCTCCGCCGCCCAGGCGTGGATTCCTCCGCTAAACACCGGCGGCAGCCTGTGGCAAGACTCGCAGGTCGCCGAGCTGACCGGCCTGATCGACCCCAGGGCACTGTCTGCCTTTCCGGGCAAGCACCCGGCTGACGTGCTGGCGGGAATACCCGCACCGGGCGCTGGAACAACCCCGTGGACTGGGTCTGGTGGATCGCCGTCGCCCACACTTCACTGGAAGCAGGACGAAGTCGGGCTCAATGTCGATGAGGTGCCGGGACCTACCAGTTCGGCATCGCCGACGTTCGATGGATGCTGGCATACGAGAACTCCCAGCGAGCGGCGTGAGCCGGGTCAACCCGCCAGGGTTCGCTACTACCTCGACGCTGACCTACTGGGTCTCGCACGGGTTATCGCAGGACTACGCCCCGAGATCGCGTCCCGCGGCGACCCAGGAGCAGTGATCCACAAACGGCACCGGCCGCCATGCCCCATCGCTAGCCCTTCGGTGAAGGACACCGTGCGGATCCCGGAAGTAGGCCGTCAAGGCTGGTGATCATCACGCGCGACCACCACATACAAGAACACCGGCTGAAGATCGCCGCAGTGTGTGACCATGCGGCGAAGGTGATCGCGCTCACCGGCGAGGACGCGTCAAGCGTGTTCGCGCAGCTCGAAATGGCCATGAGTCGTTGGCGCAATATCGAGCGCTGTGCGTCGCGGCCTACACCCTCATCTACGGCGTCACCCGCACCGGCATGCGCAAAGTCCCACTTCTCTAGCACCGCCCGTCATCCGGCATCCACCACCTGCGACTGGGCGACGGATCTTCGCGCAGTCGGACTCACCGAAGCCGGGTCGAGCCCGGCATACCTGCTCCCTGCTGCACTTCAACGCCACGACGATTGTCAGAGGGTCGCTGCACCTGGCCTCGTCATCGCAGCTCAGCCCTACCAGCGCAGCTTGCGCAGGCGCGTTCGGTCAAGCGGGCGGATCCGAAGTGCCGTCAGTTCGCCACGTAGTGTCGGACGGACTACTTCAAGCCACTCCACACCGTCGTAGTCGGCTAGGCATCGCGGCGCCGACGACAGGTACCGCAGCCCGAAGCCAGCGAAGTACGGTGTCACCTCGCCTCGGACGTCCTGCCCATGCAGGTGAATAGATCTTGAGTCCACCCCCTGCTGCTCGTAATGGGCGAGCACGGCTTGCCCTGCTCTGAACGACACACCGCCGGGCTGCCATCTCTCCCGCAGGTACGACGCACTCTCAGGGCTATCCACGACGTGGTCCTCAAGAGCCACACGTTCCAGTTCGATCACACGCATGGCTACTGCTTCGAGAAGCTGCTCACGCACCGGTCGCGGCAACCACCGGTCAAGCCCCTCAAACTCGGGGCTCATCGCATCCCGTGGGGCACGGACCGCCGTCGGAACTACCGCGATGCCACGCAGCCTCTCCAGAGCGACGCTCAGGTCGTCACCTCGGCGCCACAACAGCGTCAGGTCGAAATCCGCCCGCGCCCGCATGTTGTAGACCAACTGACACCCTCGTGTCCGGCCGACCAGCGGCCGGCGCAAGTCTCCGTGTGGATCCCGGCCAGCACTGAGCGCCTGAGCCCTCTCACTCGCAAACTGCCAATCAGTCCCATCGAACTCGATATCCAGATCAACGTCAGCAGGCTCCGGAGCCCCCCGTGCGAACGAACCAAACACGTACACCTCGGTCACCAACCGAAGCGGCCATTCCTCCTGCAGCTGGTCAAGACGCTCGAGGAATTGCTCGACAAGCAGCGCCGCCCGTTGTCTCTTCATGCATCTGATAGTCACATCGCTGATCCCGCTCGTCGAGCCGCTCCAGGAACGCAGATCAACGAGCCCTACTCACCCGCTGCGCACCGCAGACCGCAGCATCAAAGTGATCGCCAAAATGATCAGCTGCCCGATCCCCTATGTGCCAGGTGGCTCCTACTTCAGCCACTGTCGCCGCCCCGCCGGGTTCTCGCCACCATCCTGCCGCAGGATCACGCCTGACGGTGCTCCTCACCGACGGCGACCGCACATGGCTCCACAAGCTGTACGTGGGCGCAGGCGAAGGGATCCGGCGATGAGCATCGACATCACTTGGGGACGCGGCGACGGCGCCGCGTTGGTCAGCACCGTCACCGAACTCGACGCTACAGTCGGACGCGGTCAGCCACGCCCAGACTGAGCAACTGCCCTACTGCGTCACCCTCATCGCTGCCAGCGGAGCTGACACTCCCCGCCATGCTCGACATCTGCAACGGGCACCCCGAACGGTCGTTCGTCTATCACGTCGCCGTCGATGATCCGCAAGTCCCCGGCGGAGGTCGCGGTGCTGGCCGAGGCGTCGCCGACCTCAACACAGCGGCCGGGCAGGTGACAGCAGCGCTTGGGCATACCAGCCAGACCTCGAACCCGGACCCATGTTCACGTTCGACTACGCCGGTACCCCCACCGACGCATGGCCCGAACGCACCCGTGTCACCAACGCGACCGCCCGGCAAGCGGCACGACAGTTCCTGACCAGCGGCGGGCAAAGACACCACGCCCTGGCCTGGGAAACCGCCGAATAGCTCCGAGCGTGGACGGCTCACGAGGCCAGAGCCGCAGCCAAGGTAGGGCTTGACTCGCGGGGCCTCGCCGTGTCCGGCGACCCCGGAGCCGCTAAAGCGGCAGCCGCATGAGGAGAGATCCCGCGAACGACTTGTCGGTCGTCGACCTGGACCTGCGCGCAGACGCATCCAACGACGAGGAGCCCAAGTACACGTGGAATGCCACGGGATACGGAGGCAATGAGATGTAGGCCTGCTGGTGCTGCTGCCACGGCAATCGACGCCCCAGCCGGGTACACCCGTGCCGCTGCTGTGCCGAGGCGGTAAGAAGTACGGCAAGACCCGAACGCGCCTCGCACATCCGGGCGGGCAGGCCCCGCCCGGAGGCCAGAGCCCTGAGACGCTGTGGCATGCCAACGCCAAGCGAACCATCCTGCGCTGGGCGTAGAAGCAGCCCGGCGTGACCAAAGCGCGCACCGACTGCCAGACCGCAGACGGGCGACGCCGCAGCGAAGCCATAGTTTCCTAGCCGACGGAAGCGCCTGGTCAACGAGGTTGAGCAGCAACCCCTCACTGACGAGGACTGGACCAGCCGACATCACGGCTTTGGCGCAGGGCCTGGTCGACGCATGGCTGTGGTGCGCCCTCGTAACGCAACCGTTCCTGCAAGTCGATCGTGGCGCGATAGACGCTTGCGACGCAGGCGTTAAGACTTGAGCAAATAACCCGGCGACGGGTTAATGTGCTGACGCAGGTCGACCGCCATGGTGGATTTGAGCGCGGCGACTTAGAAATTTTCGAGGAAGAGCCAGAAGGCTCTCTCTTCTGACCCCCTGTGCGGGAGTGGCGAGGCGATCTCGGCGAGAACCGTGGGCTGGAGATGATCAACGCGGGCATATCTGGTTAGGTCGGACGGTGCTCAATGCAGGCACTCAACCATCCGACACGTCCCACCTACCGAATACCGAATCGACGATCCATGCTCAACCCAGCCCCGAGAGGGGTAGGAGATAACAGCTGAGGTGGGTAAGTGGACAGTCGCGGACAGGATTTGTGAGTCACTGCGATCATGGCTGCATGGTTCGGTACTCCGGCGCTCGACTGCGCCGCGCAGCTCGTGCGGCCGCTGCAGCGACTGTTGCCACAGGCCTGGGGACGGTGACGGTGGTGTGGGGGCGGCATCTACTGACGAACGCCCTGGTCGCGCCGAGCTGGAACGTGCTTGAGCGCGCCTCATGGATCGCTGCGGTGGTGGCAGTCGCCGTTCCTGCCGCGGTCGCAGGCCATACCGCACTGCTGAGACGAAGAACGCGATGGCAGACGTCAGTCCGGATCGGTCGCATTCCCCGGAGCCAACCTGGTTTCAACATCGGCCCGATCTGCTCGGTCAACCCGGCGCCCGGTGGCGCAGCCGGGACCCCGTGCCTACGCAGGTACTTTCAGGGCTGGGCGGGGTCGGCAAGACCCAGATTGCCGCAGCTTTCGCCCGTCAGGCCGCCGGCCGCGGTGACCTGAAACTGCTGATCTGGATACCCGTGTGTGGCCAAGACTCGATCATCACCGCGTACGCAGAGGCTGCGAGGGCCCTGGCGCTCGCTGACGACCAGGTCCATCCGCAACAGGCGGCGGACCAACTGATGGTGTGGCTGGAGCACACTGATCAGAACTGGCTCATCGTCTGGGACAAACTCGACAGCCCTGCCGATGCTGCCGATTGGTGGCCACCTGCGAGTAAGCATGGCCGGACCGTCGTCACCACCCGACGTCGCGATGCCGTGCTCGATGCAGGACGCCGTACCCTGATCACCGTCGACCTGTTCACCGCTGACGAGTCAGTGGCGTATCTCAGGCGCGCTGTCGGCAAGCCCGTTCAACGCCAGCATGCTGTAGCCCTGGCCAAGGACCTGGATCATCTTCCGCTCGCTCTAGCACAGGCTGCCGCCTTCATCCGAGACCGCGAGCTGGACTGCGTCGCCTATCGACGCAGGCTCGGTGACGTGAGGCTCCGCCTCGCCGACGTGGTCCCGCCTGAGGACGGGCTTCCGGACAACCACCGGACGACGCTCGCCGCGACCTGGGTACTGTCGATCGAAGCGGCAGACAAGGCCGGTCCGCCAGGCCTGGCACATTCCATCCTCGACCTTGCCTGCCTCCTGCAACCCGAGGCGATCCCGTTGGCCTTCTTCACGAGTACGCCCGCCATCGACTACATAACCTTGCACAGCGAACTCAGGCAGGAAAGCGACATCCTCGACGTCCTGCACACGCTCGATCGGCTGAACCTAGTCACTTGCAATCAGCGCACTGCCCTGGTACAGACGCATGTGCTGATCCAGCGCGCCATTCGCGATGACCTGGATGTGGACAGCCTCGACGTGCTGGCCCGGACCGCCGCAGACGCGCTGCTGGAGATCTGGCCGGAGGTCGAGCCTGATCGGCTACGCGAACAGATGCTGCGCGCCAACGCGCTCGTCCTCTTCGAGACGGCGCGCACCTCCCTGATCGAACCCCGCACTCACCCCCTGCACTTCCGCACCACCGACAGTCTTGTCGAAGCTGGGAACCACGATGCTGCGACCGCCATACTGCGACAGCTTCTCGCCGAACAGACCCGCATAGTCGGCGCCGATCATGCCGATTCGCTTACCACCCGCCGACACCTTGCCGACGCCCTGGAAGAGAACGATCCACGCGAAGCTGCGGCGGCCTACGGGAGGCTGCTCGACGACTGCGTGCGCATCATGGGCCCGGGACACCCTTATACCCTGGTCACGCGCTGTGAGGTCGTGAAACGGAACGCCGACCACGACTATCCCCAGCACGCCCTGGCCCGCTTCGAGGAACTGCTCGGCGATTGCCGTCGCATCCTCGGACCAGACGACCCAGTCACGCTCGGCGTGCACGCAGCCTTGGCCAACTGGCACGGAGACGCCGGTCACTTCGACATGGCGAACGAGGTGTACCGCGAGGTCCTCGCAGCGGAAACTCGCCTATTCGGCCCCGACCACCCCACCACGCTGCGCACCCGCAACAACCTTCTGTGCATTCAGCAGGACTCCGGAATGCCCCTCGACGGATCCGTCAGCTTCCGTGAGCTTGTCGAGGAGTACACGCGAGTATTCGGCCCGGACCACCCACGAACCCTCGCCACCCGGGCCAATCTCGCCTTCGCCATCGGCGAGGCAGGTGACGTGGAAGGTGCTGCCGACGCGTGCCAAACGCTGCTCGATGACTATGCCCGGGTCTTCGGCGCCGACCACTTCGAAGTCGTGGTCATGCGCTTGGCGCTGTCGTACTGGCACGCCCACGTCGACGCAGCTTGCCGCACCAAGGGTTCGTCACCGGAGCGCTGAGACCACCACCAGCCAGCGGCGCCGCCCGTAACCCATTAATGGACCTGAAGAACTCAAGATTCCAGGTGAAATACCTGATCCGCGACCGGGACGGCAAATACCCGGCTCTGCTCGATGCGAGTCCGCCGAGGACGTCAACAGGTTCAATGCGCGCGTTAAGTGCCAGTACTTGTCGCGCATGCGGCGAGCGGGAATTTCCTGCTTCGCGCTGACGATCATCGGCGTGCTGGTTCGATTGCTGTACCTGATGATGATCCGGCTGGTCGGCGCTCTGAGCCTGCTTGCCCGCAGCGCACAGCCCTGCTCGCGGAGGTCCTCGCCCTGCTGCAAGAGGTGACGGTGCTGCATCACGTACAGGGTCACGTCGCTGAGCTTCTGCGGCATCGGATCATGCAGAAGCGGTCGGTGTGCCGTGACGGTCGCCATCTGGTCGAACTCATCCAGTGAAGGCCGAACCGCTCGAGCCCGGCCTGGTCGTCTATGTGCATGATGCCAGCTCATGTAGTGATGCCCGCTGGGGCCATCCCACAACGAAAGCGGCGTAACCAGCCCGGCCAGCGTTTGTGGTCAGGGCACTAGCTGGGCGAGACGGGCCCCGGGCTGGCCCGAGGCCCGTGTCGTGCTGGAGCCCCTTCGGCTGGCATATCTGCCGGCCATGAGTTGCCTACGACACCAACGCCACCCGGCTGCTCCGCAATGGCTACCGGGGCTGCACGTGAGGGCGCCAGACTGAGACGAATGCCGCCGTACTTGGTGTACCGGCGGAGGAAGGCCTCTTCACCGCCTTCGAGGACCTGCCGGATGTGCGTGCGGATGTCCTCTGCGTCGATCGAACCTTGGGCGAGTACTCGTACCTGATCGTTGCCGGCGTCGAGGACGACGACGAGTTCGGCGTCGCCCAGGACGGGGATGTTCGGGTTGTGCGTGGCGGCGATGATCTGCCGATTGCCTCCGGTGGAGGAGGTGGACTTTTGACTACGAATCAACTGGACGACATCATCGAAGATGAACCGGTTGTCAAGGTCATCTTCGGGCTGGTCGAGGATCATGCATCGGCCGTCGATCGCGAATATGAGCAGCAGGATCGCGGTAGCGCGCTGACCAGCTGACAGTCGGTCGAGGGTCCTAGCCTCGCCGTCGACATGCAGCCGGATGTCCACTCGATCGTGAGGCGCGAGGATCTCCAGCTCGCTGATGCGGTCAACGTCCTCGTCGGTCAGCCAGGCGCAAATCTTGTTTGCCTGCGCGACGGTCACATCGAACTGCTGAGTCAGCTCGACTGGGCCCTCGGTGACTATCGAGGCGATGGTGCTGCCGTCGACTCCGTCTGACATAGCGATCGTCTCGATCGCCGCTCCGCTGGCGCCGCTGCCCTGCAACAGCTGGCGTAGGTCTTCGGTGAACCGGTGGCGGTCACCAAGTGCGACGATAGCCACCTCGACTCGACCGCTCAGGTGGGAGTTGATTCTGGCCGCAGTGTCTGCGCGGACCTGGCTCTCGCGTGCGCGGGCCTTGGTCAACTCGTCGAGCAAGCCGAGGCGTGCACTACGAAGAGCGATGCCCGCATGTTCTTTGCGGTCGAGGGCGTCAAGCTGGTCCTGCAGTGAGGTGCGATCGGACGACAGCTTGAGGGGCCGTTCCGGGTCAAGCCTCTCGGCGTGCAGTTCCTGCTTGATGCGGTTAAGTTCGTCCGCCAGCGGCAGGACCCGGGCAGCGTGTTCGGCGCGCAGGCTTTCGATCGCCTCGCGCGCCTCGGCGAGGGCCATGATGATCTTCTGCTCCGCCGTGGTGATGGCGACTGTGGCGAGGCTCAGGGCCTTCTCGGCCGCGCCGGTGAGGTCGTCGCCGCGCGCAGTCAGGTCGCCCCGCTTGGTATCGATGGTCTCCTGCAGGTCATGCAGTGCCTGCCGCCAAGGGCTGTCAGTGCCAGATGCCTGTGAAGTGACGTCACGGGCGGACGACAAGGATCGTTCAACGGTCTGCAACCGGTCGTGCGTGGCCAGCTTGTTCAGCGCGCCGGTCTGCTGAAAGAGATCCAACTCATGGGTGAGCTTCGCGATTTGGCTCTGCAAATCGGGGCGCTTGGCCTGTTCCAACACATGCTTACGCAACTCAGCGCCGTTGGTACGCAGCCGGCGGCGCACCTCGTCGACTTCGCGTTCGGCGGCGTTGACCTCATCGCCAATGAGCCGATCGAGAAGCTGCCGGCGGTATTCGACCTCGCCGCTGACCTGGTCAATTTCCCGCTGCAACAAGATGATTGGTTCCCGGTCTGGGCCGAAGGCGTCGCGCGGTGTGATGTCGATTCGGCCGCTGTCAGGGTCGAACACGCACGGAGTCTCGCCCAGCACACGTTTGACGATGTAGCGACGGGCCGGGCCAGAGTCACTGTGGCGTTCGATCTCCAAGGTCACGCATCCGCCGCTGCCCAGCGCATGCTTGACAAGATCGTCGCGCCGTTTTCGCTCGCAAAACGGATCAAGTGCCAGGCCGTAACGGATGGTCTCCAGCACGGCAGACTTACCGGTTCCGCGACCACCGATGAGCGTGTTGAGGTGAGCATCGAACATAAACTGGGTGCCGGCCAGGAAGCCGCTCCCCTCGATCTTGATGGAGATAATGCGAGCGTTGCGAGGCAGGACTGGGGCGACCGTGCGTACCCGGGTCTCGGGGTCGTGTAGCGCTAGGCGCATCGCGTCGAGGCTTGTGGAGCTGAGTTTTAGCCATGTTCCCCGCATCGTGCCATCGGCCAGCGGCTTGCCGCCGATGTCCCCGATCAAGCGAGGATCGCTGAATTCGACCTGGGCCAGGTGATCCCAGCGGTGGCTGATCCCGGTGCTGCGCAACTTGGGCAACGCGCCACCGGGGTGGTCGAGACCATCGACGTCGGCCTCCGCGATGAGGCGCGCGGCTAGGTTGGCGCCCATCGCGGCAACGATGCCCTTCTTGGCATCGCCGTGCGCGGGGATGATCAGGCAGCCGAACCGCTCCCGCAGCTGAGACAGGGCCTCGGCCGGCGGCTTCTGGAGTTCGATCTCGCGGTGCTTGCGGCCCGTCCACAACGGCTTCGATGGATCCCGGTCGAGCGACTTCAGGTAGTCGTTGATGGCGGCGGGTGGCGTGCCTTGCGGGAATACGACAAGGATGTGCACGCCCTGCTTTCCCTCCGCAAGGCTCAGTTCAGCACCGGGCAGCACGATAATGCCCTGCTTGGCGGCCTCCTCCTTGATCAGGTCATACCAGGGAGTCTGATCCCGTTGTAGTCCGTGATGGCAGCGATCTCGATGCCGACTTCGCGAAGCCGGTTGACGTATGTCGTCGCCAGCTTGCGCTGATCGTCAGGGTTGTCGTAGCTCATGCCGTCGAGCCCGGCGAAGCTGTCCACACCCGGGGTGTGCAGATGAAAGTCCACTCTGCGCCACCGAGAGCCTCCGTTGGTCATCGGTCTTCCTTACTCCGCGCAGGCTGAAGCCTGCCTGTCGGCCACATGCCGTGGCGGAACGGAGGGGTATCCCGAGTGTCGGGCGCCGTCGCGACGTCAGGGGCTGACGTGATCCGCCAGCCGGCCGTAGATGTTAGACCATCGCAGCATGTAGTTGCGAAGTGCTTTACACCCGCGCGGTGGTGAGACGCAGAATCTCAACCAAGCCAGGTACCACCTCGCCGAGATGTCTGGAGAGCTCGCGCACCGCCGCTGACGTGCGCGGATAGGCCGCCAACCGCGCGTCACGCATTGTCCCCGTCGGTCGAGCGGATGCTCCGTATGCCAACACAGTGCACAGACCGACTGCCACCAAGCGGCCCGACAGTCCTTCGACCAGCGTCAGCGGACTGCTTGTCCGACTCGACCGCGAAGATCCTTCGTAGAAATACCGGCGTGTCGAACAACCAGCGTGACGATCTCGAGGATCCCCTGACTCGATGGCTCAACGGGCAGTCGCAGGCCAACCCGCAACTGCCTACCGAACGGCGACGTGGTATGCGGTTTGCGTTCTACGGTCGGATGTCGACCGTCGAGCACCAGGACCGGGTGACCTCCCGGCACTGGCAACGGGACTGCGCCACAGAACTCGTCGCCGATCACGGGGCGATGGTTGCCGAATACTTCGATGTCGGTTGCTCTCGCCGCCGCGGTTGGCGGCAGCGTCCGCAGGCCGCTGCGCTGCTGGCCGCCCTCGACGATCCGGATCGCGGGTTCGACGCAATTGTGGTCGGCGAGTACGAGCGGGCGTTCTCCGCCAATCAGCTGCAGCACCTGGCGCCGGTGCTCGAACAGCACGGCGTGCAGCTGTGGCTGCCCGAGACGGACGGGCCTGTCGATTACCATGATCCGACCCACCAGGCACTGATCATGGTGCTGGGCGCCCAGTCGAAACGCGAGGTGCAGCGCGCCCGATTCCGGTTCGTCACGGCGATGCGCGCTCAAGCGCGAGAGCAGGGACGGTATCTCGGAGGCCGACCGCCCTACGGATACCGACTCACCGACGCCGGCCCTCATCCGAACACCGCCCAGGCGCGCTGGGGTCGCCGGCTTCAACGCCTCGAACCGGATCCGGCCACGGCCGCACACGTGCGGTGGATGTTCACCCAACGCCTCGATGGCCAGAGTCTCGCCAGCATGGCGCGCGCCCTCAACGACGCCGGCATCCCGTGCCCGTCGGGCATCGATCCCGCCCGTAATCCACACCGCAGTGGCGACCGGTGGACCCTACGAACAGTCGCGGCGATCCTCGCCAATCCGCGCTACACGGGCCGACAGGTCTGGAACCGGCAACCCGCGCACAACCACACCGATGCCAACCGCTCGGAGCGAGAACCCATCCGGCGGAACCCGAGCGTGGACTGGGTGGTCTCCACGCAACAGGCCCACACCGCGCTGGTCAGTGAGCAGGACTTCGTCGCCGTCCAGGCCATCCGCTCCCACCGGGGCGCCCACGACGGCACCACCCGCCGCTACCTGTTCACCGGCCTACTGCGCTGCGGACCCTGCGGACGACGATTGGAATCCCATTGGATCAATCAACGCCCCGGCTACCGATGCCGCCACGGCCACACCAGCACCCAACAGCCCACCAACCCCCGACGCAAGATCCTCTACCTCAGAGAAGACCACATCATCGCCCGACTCGCCGACCATCCCCGCCTCGCCAGCGCCATCCAGAGCCCACACGACCTGGTCACGCTCCTGCGCAGCAGCAAGATCACCATCGTCTGCGACCAGGAACACTGCACACCAACCACAGAAAAATCCGCGCAGGGCACCCTGCGCGGACCATGATCGATATGTGGTAAATATGTGTCCGAGAGCTGAACACATATTTAGAGCATCCACGCTTAGCGTGGGTGTTCATGCAGTTAACCTACCAGATCCCGGTCCTGAGATAAAGCACCGTACCCATCGCGCTGATGCGGTTACTTTGAAATGCTGTGAATGCTTTACCAGGGGTCGAGAGCGCAGCTGCTCCAATGAGCCGCTGACTATTCCGTCACTCGTTGCTCGACTCAAGCCGTGGCATCGAAGTGATTGCCATGAGTGATCAGCAGGCCAATCGCCTCTGGCTGGATGGCTCCTTCAGCCACTGTCGCCGTCCCACCGATGACGGAACCTGTGCCACCTGCGAACGGCGAAGCAGCCGCCTCGGCGTTGCGATTGGGGTCCTTGTCCTCAGCTGGCGGGGAAGTAGTGGCCGTTGTCCAGATCGGCGAGCAGGCGGGGCTGAGCGGGTTCCCAGCCGAGGGTCCGGCGGGTGATGAGGTTGGACGCCGGGTAACTCTGCGTGACGATATTGGCGAGGAACCCGAAGTATCCCGGCAGCACCAGTTCGTCCACGGGAACGCTCACGGCGGGCAGGCCCAGACGGCTGCCGATGGCCTCAGCAATCTCGCGGAACGGGATGTCCCCATCGTCGACCGCGTGCCAGTAACTGCCGGCCGGGCCCTTCTCCAGCGCCAGGCGGAACAAGGAGGCGACATCGCGGGCATGCACGGCGTTCCACAGGTTCGTGCCGTTCCCGGGGTAGCCGACGAAGCCCTTCGTCTTCGCTAGCGCGATCAGTGTCGGGAGGAAGCCGGCGCGATCGGTCGTGTCGTGGGCGATATTGGCGATCCGCACGACCGAAGACCGCACGCCCCGCTCGGCGAGGCCGATCACGGTGGTCTCCACGACGTTACGAGCCCGCAGGCTGCCCTTGTGCTCATCGCCGCTGGGAAGGGCCGGGTCCTCCTCGGTGGCCATCCGGCCCAGGAATCCCTGCCCAGGCGAGCCGATGCTCACCGCCGCGACCAGCGGCTTTCCGGTTCCCGCCAGTGCCTCGCCGTACGCGAGCATGATCGGGACCTGCGCGGCGGCCACGGCGTGGATCCCGCCGGAGAAAAGCAGGTCCTGCCGGTGCGCGACGTGGATGACGCCGTCGGAGTCCGCAGCCGCCTCCTTGAGCCCGTCGAGGTCCTGGAGGTCGCCGCGGCGCACCTTCGCGCCGAGCGCGGACAGCGCCGCCGCGGCCGTGTCCGACCGGGCCAGGCCGATGACCTCGTGCCCAGCGGCGATGAGCTCGGGGACGATGTACGAACCGGAATGGCCGGTCCCGCCAGTGACGAAAACACGCATTCTGCTGCTCCGAGTGAGTGATGTGGCGCGAGAGGTGGTGGTGGGTGTGTGCTTAGACCAGAACGTTGACGCCGAGGGAGAAGTTGAAGTCCCCGACGCCGTGGCGGGCCAGGCTCACCATTAGCAGGCCCGTCCCTTCCAGCCAGTGCGCCATCTCCAGGCCTCCGGCATCCAGGGGGCGCAAACCGAGGCTCTCGATGAACGTCGATACGCTCGCCTTGGCCCGCGCGTCGTCGCAGGCGAAGAGCACGTCCAATGGGCGTCCCGGGGCCAGGACGTGGCCGAAGACGGTGTTGAACGCCTTCACGACGTGCGCGCTGGCTGGGGCGGCCTTGGTGATCTCCTGCGCGGCGGAAGTGCCGTCAGGGGTGGTCAGCCCGCTCGCGTCGGCTTTCATGGGGTTGGTAATGTCGATGATGATCTTGCCGGCCAGCGCGTCCCCGTACTGGGCGACGACCGGCACGGCGCTGGCGTTCGGCACGGCGAGGATGACGATGTCGCCGGCCGGGGCGCTGCCGAATGTCCCGGCCGTGGCGCCGCCGCCGAGCGCGGCAGCCAGGTCTTTGGCCTTGGCCGCGTCGCGACCGACGACCTCGACGGCGTGGCCGCCAGCGAGCGCCCGGGCGGCCAGGGCGCGGGCCATGGTCCCCACGCCGATGATGCTGATGCTGCTCATGAAGTGCCTGCTTTCCGAAGATGGATGGGCACGCCATGCCCGCTGGTCGCGAGATGTTTGGCGTAATCCGGTAGCCGTGCTTCAGCGGACCTCGGCGCCCAGGGCGAGGTCGAAGCCGGCGCCGCTGCGGGCCAGGCCCACCAGGAGGATGCCGGCCCATTCGAGGACGTGGGTCATCTCGAGCCCTCCTGCGTCGAGGGCCCGCATGCCCAAGCTCTCCAGGAAGGCAGCGACACGTGCCTTCACCTCGGCGCTGTCGCCGGCGTAGAACGCGTCCAGGGGCTTGTCCTCGGCGATGACGCCGCCGAAGATCGTGTTGAAGGCTTTCACGACATGTGCGCCCTCGGGGGCGACGGCGGCGATCTGCTGGGACACCGAGTTGCCCGCGGTCGTCACGACGCCACTTGCGTCGGCGTTGAACGGGTTGGTGATGTCGACGAGGACCTTGCCGGCCAGCGCATCGCCGTAGTGCTCGACCACGTCGACCGCGCCGGCGTACAGGACGGCCACGATGACGATGTCACCCACCGGCCTGGCGCCGAACGTGCCGACGGTGGCTCCGTTGCCGATCTGGTCGGCGAGCGCCTGAGCCTTGGCGGTGTTGCGGCTCATGAGCTCGATGGTGTGGCCGTGCTTCGCCGCCCGGGTGCCGATGGCGGTGGCCATGTTGCCCGAGCCGATGATGCTGATCGTGGTCATGACGTGTGTTCCCCTTGTTGTGTATGAATCAGTTGGTCGGGGGTCCGGCATGCTGGGCCGGGTGTCGAAGGGTTCGCCGAACGGGCTCAGATCACTGTGGTGCCGCCGTCGACGACCAGTTCCATGCCGTTGACGTAGCTCGAGTCCTCCGAGGCGAGGAACAACGCGACCGACGCGATCTCCTCAGGGCGGCCCATCTCTCGCCGCGGGATCACGGACTCGAACTGCGCCTTCATTTCCGCGTCCATGACCTGCTCCATCATCGGCGAGGCGACCTGGCCGGGCGTCAGCACGTTCACCCGAATCCGCCGGCCCCTCAGCTCTGACACCCACACCCGGGCGTAGGCGGGCAGCACGGCCTTGCTCGCTGCGTAGACGCTCCAATCGGGGTAGCCCCGCAACGACGCGTTCGACCCGGTCATGAGGATCGAGCCGCCATCGTTGAACAGCGGCAGCGCCTTCTGGACCGTGAACAGCGTGCCGCGTGCGTTCAGCGAGAACGCGGCATCGAACTGCTCCTCGGTGATCTCGCCGAGCCTGCCCTGCTCACCCGTCCCGGCACTCGCCCACAACACGTCGACCGTGCCTTTTTCCTGCTTGACCGTCTCGAACAAACGGTCCAGACCATCGAGGTCAGCCGAATCGGCCTGCACGCCGGTCACATTCCGGCCGATCAGCTTGACAGCTTCGTCCAGCGCGTCCTTCCGCCGGCCGGAAATGAAGACGTGAGCTCCTTGGTCAACAAACAATTTCGCACCGGCCAGCGCCATTCCACTTGTCGCACCGGTGATCACCGCAACCTTGCCATCGAGCTTTCCCACGACTGACTCCATTCACATAACCGTACCGAGTCATGCTTCTCGTACGGAATTCAATTCCTGCCCATCAGTACTTATCGAGCGTGCCATTGGCCCGAGTCGGTTGTCCAAGACCTCTTTCGGCCGTTGCGATACCCTGGAGGCATCGCCGGGGGGAGGCTCCATGGATCTGGACCTGCGCAAGTTGCGTTACTTCGCCGCTGTCGCCGACAAGCTGCACTTCGGCCGGGCCGCCGATGAGCTGCACATCGCGCAGCCGGTGCTCAGCCGGCAGATCCGCGCGCTGGAGAAGGAACTCGGCACTCCGCTACTGACCCGGGACAGCCACGGCGTGGCGCTGACGGACGCCGGCCGGCAGTTGCTGACCGACGCCGGCCCGCTGCTGGCCTCCGCGCACGCGCTCCGCCGCCGGGTGACCGTGGCCGCGCAGGGCAGCCGGCGGCTGATGGTCGGCTTCCGGGCGGGCATCGCGGTCACCCCAGCGGTACGGCAGTTCGCCATCCAGCACCCGGACGTACCGGTGGATCTGCGGCGGATCGAAGGAGACGACCAGGCCGCGATGCTGCTCGACGGCCGCATCGACGTCGGCTATGTGCGGCTGCCCATCGACGAGGCCGGCCTGCGCGTCACCCCGCTGTACACCGAGCCGCGGGTAGCAGTGCTTCCCGCCGGCCACCGATTCGCCGGCAAGGAACAGATTACCGAGGCCGACCTGGTCGGCGAGCCGCTGCTCTGGCATGCCGACACGAGCACGCAGCCCACCAAGCGCCCGCACCCTGACGCCGGATACCGGGTGCGCGGGGTGGACGAGACGCTCGAGCATGTCGCGGCCGGCCGGGGCATCTCGTTCCTGGCCCGTTCGGCAACCGTATTCTATTCGCATCCGGAGGTCAGCTATGTGCCCATCCCGGATCTGGCACCCGACCAGGTGTGCCTCGCTGTGGCGGAATCGCGCACCTCGCCGCTGATCGACGACTTCCTCTCCGCGGCTCAGGTGACGTCCGAGATCACGGCAGAATGTGGAAATTATGAAATGTGGCAACTGGGAGGCGATGCCGCTTCGAAGCACGGTTGAGCAGTTCGACCGACAACAGCAGCGCCAACAAAGGGCACGCGGCCAAGCAATGGCGAAGGAGTTGGGAAGCTCACGAAGATCAAGACTTTGCCGAAGCATTACGGTGAAGAGACGTACGGCGTGTTCAGCTACGGCGCCCAGAAGGAGTGCAATGGCTCGGGAACGACTCCTCACACTGCGGATCGTCACGTCTCAAGACAATGCAGGCGTCCACGCAGTGGTCAGATCTGTCCATCCTGCCGTCGCACGTCTCTGATGCTGAACAGGAACGGCAGATTCCCGAAACATCTCTCCCCCGACGGCACCAGCTGTTCCATGTCCGAGGCGAACAACCGCAGATAGGATTCTGAGCAAGCGCCCCGCATGACGGTCAAGTTTTACGTGCTTTCGGCGGTCAGGTGAGAATCCTCGCTCAGAGGCCTGAGCCATCGGAAGTGATCAGGTTGACCGCCGTGCTGCAATGTGTATCCGAATCATCCGAAAAGTTCGCGGATAACTCCCATTGCTCGTGGCGAGATCGCTTCGTCGGGGTAAAAGTCGCTGCACAGACGTATAGCGTCGTCCACCGTCGTTACCTTGGCCAGCGCCGCCAGGGCGCGAAGGTCGTCCACGTCGCGGGTTCGCGCCGCGAGCGCTTTCATCGCGAAGATGTGCTCCGGAGAGGCGGCCATCACGCGCAGGCCAGGGTGGTCGAAGACTCGCCGCTTGCCCGGGTCGTCCTTGCCGGATACATACACGCTGGCCTGCTCGTTGAGCCACCACGGCGGTAGGCCCAGTTCGTCGGCTACTGCACGCGCCTCATCGAGGACGACTCCGTGCGGGACGAACATCGCGTCGACGTCCCTGGTAACCCGTTTCGCGTCGTAGGCGAGCGCCATCGCGGCACCACCCACAATGAAGATGTCAGCGACGACTCCGCGGCGGACAAGCCGGTCGCCCAGGTGAGCGAACGCGCGTTCGAGTTCCGCGCGCCCCATGAGGACGCCGTCTGATCCGCTCACGCCGCGGCCAGGTCGTGAACGGACAGGTACACGCCGTGCTTGCGGAATGCAGCCGGGGCCCATGCCAAAGCGTCGGCCCGGTGGATGGCCAGTTCGGCCGGGAACCATGCCCGGCGCAGCACACGTGCGTCGACCCATGCGGGCGGAGCAAGATCTGCCTGAGCTAGCAGGTGCTCCGCGAGCGCGGCAAGCAGCGCGTCCCACCGTGGGTCTCCGGTTAGCCCGGGCTCATCTCTTAACAGGTCGACCCTGGTTGCGGCGGGTTCCCAGCGGTACTCCTCTAGAAACTCCCATACGAGCTTCCAGCGAGTCTGGTCGGTGTCCGCGGATGCCAGATGGGTGGCCAACCTGGCCAGACTCATCGGTTCGTAGCTGGTACCCATCGGGCAAGCCTCACCTTCGAGCCGACGGCTTCATCCGTTGCAGACTATCGCGGCGCCGCCCGCGAGCACCGCAGAGGTGAGGTGGCGACGGGTGCCCGATTTTGGGCCGCGCCCCTGCTCGGACCGTTCACTCATGCTGCGCGCACGGCATCACCCTTGTGATCTTGGGTGACGCAGCGCAGTCTGTGACGTTGCCTGTCGACTTACAGGGGGTGCATGCGAGCGTGACTCTCAGTCAGGATGCGATCGAGAAGGCGACGAAGTTGGTCGAGTTTCTCGCTGAGGTGACGGCCGCAGTCGAGCGGGACCCAGTGTGCGACATTCTGGAAGACCCGGACGCGCCTGATCCCGTCATCTGGCTCGATGCCCTGCCGCGGGGCGTTCGTTGGATGGCTAGCCCTGCCTGACGTGCTGCCGAAGAACTGCGGTGATGGTGTTTGAGGGGTGCGCGAGAATGCGGTTCCGGCGTCGCAGGGCGGCCAGGAGCACGGGTTCGCCGGTGGCGATGCCGCACAGGTGCCGGTAGGGGCAGTTCCTCACCAGTGCCCACGACATGCGCGCCATCGGCGGCCGAGGTGATCAGAATCGCGCCGGTCACGACGTCGACGTGCAGACTGAGGCCCGGTGTCCAGCCCAAGGCCCGCAGCAGCACAAGGACGGTGACGCGGCCAGCGGCGTCGGGGCGGCCCACGTCGAACAGCACGCCATCGTCACTACTGGCGGGGGCGCGGGCAATGTCGGCGGTGGCGCCGGCTTCGGCGATGCGACCGGCAGTGGGGTAGGAGCGAGCGCCTCGACGAGCTGCTCGTCGAGGCGGCAAGGCGGGACGCGGACTGCCGCGACTCACCTATGCCCCGCCAGCGCGGATGCACTGGCGTCAGCGCAAGCGGCAGCGACTCCGGAGATGTGTGCACACAGGCGCCACGATCAAACCCACGCGAGAGGAGTTGATTTCGTGTGGGTATCCACGAGAAGTGGTGTCCGAGGGGCGACGGGCCGCGTCGTAGCCGACAGCTTGGCTGGCTACCTGACCGCGGGGCGACGGTCAGACCTCGTCATGGTGGATGACTGCGGCCTCGGTGTGGACGAGCCGCTCGTGAGCGCAGGACAGGAGGCGCATTGAAGTATTTGAGTTTTCCCAGCGAATAGAACTCCTACTTGACAGGTAGGATTACTGGGATACTGTCGATGCATGGCCAACCACCAAGCCCCGCTCGACGGCACCGCGGTCGCGGTGTCACGGGGATGTTGTCGTGGCTGGACCGCCTCAAGCGGCTGCTGCCGCTGAGCGCGCATTTCTGACTCCTCCCCCACTGCGGCTTCGCCGACTCGACGACGATCGGCAGCCTTCTCCGCGTCCCGATCCTTGGCCGCTCGACGCGCGCTGCGCCGACCCCTGCCCGGGTGCCGCTGCACGTCGTTCTCGATCAGGAGGACCGTCATGACTGTCATCGACAAATCGCCCGCACCGGTCCAACCGACCATGTTCCGAGCCCTGCTGCGCCGCCAGGCCGCATCGGTTGCGGTGATCACCACCGCTGGCGAGCCTCCGGTGGGGTTCACCGCAACCTCGTTCACGTCGGTGTCGCTACGACCGCCGTTGGTGTCGTTCTGCCTGGCTCGGTCATCGTCGAGCTGGCCGACCATCGAGGGCGCGGAACACGTCGCGGTGCACCTGCTCGGTGAGGACCAGCAGGACGTCGCACGGACCTTCGCGACCAGCGGCATCGACCGGTTCGCCGCGCACTCCGGATGGCAGTACGGCCCGTATGGCGTGCCGCTGCTGCACGAGCCGGTCGCCTGGCTGCTGTGCCGGGTTACCCAGCGGGTCCTCGCCGGCGATCACGTGATCGTGCTGGCCGAGCCGCTGACCGGAAGCCACGGCGAGGGCGCACCCCTGCTGTCGGCGGAGGCGAAAGCCGCCGTCGAACTGGTCCGGGTGGCCAAGGAACAAGGGCTGTCCTTGACCGGCCCGGACGGGCTGCTCAGGCAGTTGACCAAGACGGTCCTGAAGACCGCGTTGAACGAGGAGATGACCGAGCACCTCGGTTATGCCAAACACGAACCCGACGGCGCCGGTTCGGGCAACGTCCGCAACGGCAGCCGGTCGAAGACGGTGCTGACCGACGCGTCGGGGCCGGTGCAGATTGACGTGCCGCGGGACCGGGCTGGCACGGTCGAGCCGCAGATCGTCCGCAAGCGGCAGCGCCGGTTGTCGGGGGTCGACGAGGTCGTGTTGTCGTTGTATGCCAAGGGTTTGACGACCGGGGAGATCTCGGCTCACTTCGCCGAGATCTATGGCGCGTCGGTCAGCAAGGAGACGATTTCGCGGATCACGGACAAGGTGATCGAGGAGATGACCGACTGGTCGCACCGCCCGTTGGATGAGATTTACGCGGCGGTGTTCATTGACGTGATCTCAACAAGAATCCGGTAGGTATCGGTATTCGAAGTGGGTGAGGTGGAGGGCGGCGCGGACGATGTCGCCGATGCTACGAGGGCTGGCGGTGCTGTGTCGTAGCGTTCGCCATCGGCCGGTGAGGATCGCGAAGCCGCGTTCTCCGAGGCAGCGCATGGATCGAAGCATGGTGTTGTAGGTCCGGTTGTCCGGGGCGAGGCGGCGGCCGGCTGCGGGTTGCTTGTACGGGGTGTGGATGCCCTGGCCAGCGCCTGCGTAGCCGGAGTCGGCGAGGGTCGGTAGGTGGATTTGCGATGCCGCCCAGTACAGGGCGTCGGTGACGTTGAGGTGGTGGGCGCAGGTCAGGTCGTGCAGGTGTCCGGGCATCGCGTCGGAGGTCCAGATCGGTAGCCCGTCCGGGCGCATCACGGCCTGGATGTTCGCGCCGAAGTCGCGGTGTTTCCCGGAGTACCAGGCGTCGATCGTTTCGCCTTTCACGCTGGTGGTCGTCTCGGCCAGCCGGTCGGTGTCGAACAGTCTCCCGTCGAGGATCACGTGCGACCAGCCGTCGGCGGCTACCCGTCGCAGGGCGTCGTGCAGGGTGGGTGTCTGCGCCGCCAGGACGCGGACGGCCTCGGCGATGACCGGTAGGCGGTTGCCCTCGACACCCCGAACCCGGCCCCGAGGATGGTCTTGTCCTCACCCTTGCGGAACCACGCCAACACCAGAAGCGCCTGGTAGAAGCAGGTCAGAGCGCGGGTACCCGGTCGGGTGCCGACCGCGCGACGCTGAGCGCGTAGCAGTCGCGCCACGTGCTGCACGAGTTCCCTGGGCACGTCGAGCCTGGCAGAGTAGGCGATCACGTGGAGCCCTTCGAAGACCGGATCTTTCGCAAAGACCTGTCTACCGATAGCTCCACGCCCACATCCAGCGCAGTCCGCTATGGGCGATACGCCCGTGTCATCCTCAATCGGTTTGTCCGGTCCTCTTCAAGGCTGCGAACGGTCGGCGGTCTAAGCAGCGCCTCGCGGAGTAGGTCTGACCAACCCGGCTGAAAGTTGGTCAGACCTACCCTGCGGATTCGGTGGATCTTGATGGCCCGAGTCGTCGACGGGAGTCTGTACCTTGTCGTCTCGTTGATTTTGGTCCGGAGCGAGCATCGTTGTGGGGTGTGGTCAGGCGGGGACTGCAAACGCAGGCCCGTCGGATCGTGACCGCCGGACCCGGCCGTAAGTCGACGGCGGTGCGCTGTGGGTCAGGTCAGTTCGAGGCCACCGTCGATGGTGAGGATCTGTCCGGTGAGCCAGGTGGCGGCCGGTTCGGCAAGGCGGAGGACCCATTCAGCCACCTCGTCGGGTTCGCCGCGGCGGCCCAATGGGATGCGATGGGCTTCGTCCTGCTTGATTTGGTTGACCATCGGTTCGGGCAGGCCGGCGGCAGTCAGGGCTTCGCTTTCGGTGGGGCCGGGGGCGAGAGCGTTGACGCGGACACCGTCGCCCGCCAGCTCCAGGGCCCAGCAGCGGGTGAGCTGTTCCAGCGCGGCCTTGGACGCCGCGTAGTGGGCTGCCCCGGGGAGCGGGCGATGGCCGTAGGTGCTGGAGATGTTGACGATCGAGCCGCGGGTCCGCCGTAGGTAGGGCAGGGCCGCGCGGGCGAGCAGGCTTGGCGCGGTGACGTTGAGGTCGAACAGATCGGTAACGCGGTCGGCGGTCGTGTCGGCCAGTGGCATGACCGTCGTGGCGCCGGCGTTGTTGACCAGCACATCAACCCGCTTCCATCGTTGGACGGCGTTGTCGATGATCGCTTGGGGGGCGTGTTCGGCGCGGATGTCGGTGGCGAGCACGGCGATGCCGGCGTGCTCTTGCGCGGTCTTGTCCAGCGCGTCGCGGCGGCGTCCGACACCGAGGACGTGGGCCCCGGCCCGCGCGAACGCCATCGCGGTCGCGCGGCCAATGCCCGATCCCGCCCCGGTGACGATGACTACTCGATCGGCGAACATGCCGGTTGGTGGGAGCGTCGGCACCCAAGCCTCCTTTGTTCGATGTTCGTGAAACATCGAATAAGCTATCATGGTCGTCGTGAGAGACGCGCGGCATCCGGACCCCGACGAGATGACCCTTACCGAGGTGATGGCGGCACTCAGCGATCCGATCCGGGTCGGTCTGGTCCGACTGCTGTCCGACGGGCAGGAACGCGGCTGGGGAGTACTGCGGGCCCCGGTGTCCAAGTCGACGCTGAGCCATCATCTTCGGGTGCTGCGGGATGCGGGGCTTACCCGTACCCGTCAGGAAGGCACTCGGTGTTATGTCGTACTTCGCCGCGAGGACCTGCAGGCTCGTTTCTCCGGCCTGCTGGAAGCGGTCCTGGCCGCAGCCGACAGCGAAGACGTCGGCAGTCAGGTCGGTCTGGCGCTTGACGATGCCGCCACGCCGGGCCCGCCGAACTGAGACTCGACATGCCGCTCATACGGATCAGTGAGACATCGCCCTGAATAAGTTCAGTGAAGCCTGCGTCACCGAGTTGGCGATGAACGGCGGGGCGCGGCGAGGTCGAAGGACTCCAGCGTGGCCTCGCCTCGCATACTAATTCTGACCTTCGCAAGATCACTCGCTACGTAAGTCTGACATTCGCAGCCCTCGTCGATACAGAACATGGCTGCCCAATCTTACTGAGATCACTTCACTGACGCGATCGTGGTCAAGGTGAGGGATGGGCAGGTCGCGAACCGGCCGTTCTACGCCGCGATCGGCGTCACCCTCGACGGGGAGAAGGACATCCTTGGGTTGTGGGCCGGCACCGGTGGTGAGGGCGCGAAGTTCTGGATGAGTGTGTTGACCGACCTGCGTAACCGGGGTGTGAAGGACGTGTTCTTCCTCGTCTGCGACGGCCTCAAAAGCCTGCCCGAGGTCGTCACGAATGTGTGGCCTCAGACGGTGGTGCAGACGTGCATCATCCATCTGATCCGCAACACGTTCCGGCTCACCTCACGGCGGTACTGGGACGAGCTGAAACACGACATCAAGCCGATCTACACCGCCGTCAACGCGCAGGCTGCCAGGGCGGCGTTCGACGACCTGGCCGAGAAGTGGGCGGGCGGTATCCGGCGGTAATCCGCTTGTGGGACAACGCGTAGGCGGAGTTCATCCCGTTCCTCGACTACGACGTGGAGATCCGCACCGTCATCTGCTCGACCAACGCGATCTGGGTGTTGGGATCATGGGGCTGGTCGGGGCGTTGCTTCCCCGGCCGGCGCTCCAAGCGGCCAGCTCCGACTCTGAACGCTATTGACGCCGTGAGGCTGTCTTCGATTCGAAGTGTCGGGCTGGCCGCGTGAGCGCAGTCCCCGCGGCGCCTGGCTTGAAGAGAGCCTGCCTGACTCAACCCAGATCTGCCGGCACCGCGGGGTCTGTGCTTGTCATGGTAGGCCTCGCGGACAGGATTAGCGTTGACTCACAATCATGGTGTCGCTGGAATTGACCCACACAAGAACTCGGCCACGATTACGGTCCTCGACCATCGCGGCGGCGTGTCGACAATGCATCTTTCTCCATCACCGAAGAGGGTATCGATCAGCTCCTCACCTTCCTCCTCGGGGTCGATCTAATAGTTGACCGCGTCGGCGTTGAAGGCTCCGGATTCCTCGGACGCCCGGTGGTCCTGGCGCTCGTGGCCGCCGGTTACGACGTGCGCGAAGTTCAAGCCAATCGCACCGCCGAACGACGCAAGCGACGTCGGCGAGCCAAGACCGACGTCGAGGACGCCGAAGCCATCGCTCGCGAGACTCTCGCCGACCCGAACCTGCCCCCAGCCGGAAAACACAGCGAGCCCAGCAGCGCCTGGCAGACACTCACCGTGCTGCGCGACTGGCGCGCATCCCCTTGTCCTGCAACGGGTTCGACTCCTCACCGAAGCGGAGGCCGTACTCGTCAACCTCCCCGTCACCATCCGCGACGCGCTGCCCTCGACCAGCCGGGTGCTGCCCCAACTGGTCGCACTCGCTGAAGGTCTCGCCGTTCCCGATGCGCTGGCTGCCTGCGACCGACTGAAACTCGATCGCCTCGCCGCGACCCTGTATGACGTCACGGTGCTGACGAAGCGGATCAAAGAAATCGACAAGCAGATCCCCGCCCTTCTCGCCGAACTCGGCTGCACACTCACCGGCCTACACGGCGTGGGCGTCGTTACCGCGATGGAACTCCTCGTCGAAGTCGGTGACCCTCACCGATTCGCTACCGAAGCGCAATTCGCCCGCTGGTGCGGCATCGCGCCAGTTGCACTGTCCTCCGGCGAAGGCCATGGCCCAGCCAGACGCCATCGCCTCGACCTCGGCGGAAACCGATCAGTCAACTCAGTCCTGCACACAATTCATGTCACACAAGCCCGCTGCTATGCGCCCGCCAAGCAGTATCTCCTGAGGAAGACGTCCGAGAACAAGAGCAAACGCGAAGCCCGCCGATGCCACAAGCGGCAACTGGCGAACATCATCATCCGCCACATGTGGGCCGACGCCCGCCTCTCCAGACCAGCAACGCCAGCCTTGACAACGGCCGCTTGACAAGAGAGCTTCGAGTCGTTGAACGCCCGCTACCGGCGGGCGGTCAAGGCCCGCGGCCACTTCCCCAACGAGCTGGCCGCGTTGAAGTGTCTGTACCTGGTGACCCGGCCCCTGGACCCCACCGGAGCAGGCAGAACCCGATGGACGATGCGCTGGAAACCCGCCTTGAACGCCTTCGCCATCACCTTCAGCGACCGCTTCCCCGCCGCTGAAACCTACTAACCAAGATCACCGGAAACACCATTAGCGAGACAGCCCCACGACCCGCGCTGACCTGGGAAACGGCTGCCTAGTCCAGGGCGTGCCGGGTTCGTGATCGGTGAAGGCCTCGTCTCCGGAAGCATGGGATGCCGAAGTCGGGTCACCAGGCTCGGAAGGGGGTAGGGCTGGTCGGTGGATGACCGCCCTGAGCCGGCGGTCTAGGCGCTTCGTTTTTCTGCGGCGAGTTCACCGGTGGGGGGACTAGCTGCTTGGCGCACTCCTCGGCGGCATCGAGGTGACGGAGAGCAGCCAGGCTGTTGACCTTCTCCTGGAGCGCCTCCCAGGCCTCGTAGTCGCCCAGATCTCGTCGCATGCGGCCACTGCTTCGTCGTAGCGGGCCCCCGTCACGACGGAGTTCAATCAACACCTCCGCCGCAGCGGGTGACCACGCATACCGCAGTAGCGGGACGGCAATGTCGGTGTCGCCCCTGGCAGCCGCGTTGCAGGTAGCGGGTACGGCATGGTCTTCATCGTCGAGGTTCGCCAACGCGACAGAACCAGAGCCAGCAGCATGGGACGCGGCGACGCGACTGACCGGAACCATGTTGGCGGCAGCGCGGTGAGCCGACTGGCCCCAATGCGGACCCCTCGGCTCTGGCAGCCCGCTACTCCTGCTCTTTGCACCTCTTGGCATCCCGGCCGGCGGCCCGGATGCTGTGCGGGACCGACGGTCCGAGGCACCACCATCGGACGCCGGCGGTCGTGCCCGGGCGCGGAGAGTCGGGGGGCGTGTAGCGTCCGATCATGAGCGGCGGCGGGAGGGAAGACGTGGGTGCCGGGTGGGCCACCTATCGTGGCGCTGACGAAGTGGCGTTGTTGTCGGAAGAGATCACCGCTGCGGGGGTGACCGAGCTGCGTCACGCGGTAGCCGACGCGGCCCGTTCGGCGGGTCTGGTGGGCCACGGGCTGGAGGACTTCGTGTTGGCGGTGCACGAGTTGGTCACCAATGTGGTGCGCCACGGCGGGGGCAGCGGCGAGGTGCGTCTGTGGCAGCACCACGACCTGCTGACCTGCCAGGTCAGCGACAATGGGCCCGGGTTGGGTGAGGTTGACGTCGCCCTGCCGTCGCCGGGGGAGGTCGGCCACCGGGGACTGTGGCTGGCGCAGCAGCTCACCGAAAGACTGATGATCGACAATTCTGGTCAGGGAACGACCGCCTCGGTGACGGCGCGGCTGCCCGCCCGATCGACCGTGAACGAGGGACGGTGACAGTGTCCACGGAGAAGACTTGGCAATGGCATGTCAGCGCCGGTGCCGATGGCCGTGTGGTGGTGCTTTCCGGTGAGATCGACATGTCGGGCGCCGACCGGCTCGACGATCTGCTGCACGAGATGATCGCCCAGGCCGGGACAGTGGAGGTGGACCTACTGGGGTTGACCTTCATCGACTCCACGGTGCTCAGCACCCTCGTTGGCGCGTACCATCATGCGGCTGACCGGGGAGTGGATCTCACCCTGGTCAACGCCGCTGGGCAGGTTCGCCGGGTCCTCGACATGACCGGCATCATGCAGATGTTCGGCCGGGTGGTAGATCCGCCACCCGCCGCGATCTGAGCGCGCGAGGCTTTGGTTTCGTCGCGAGGGCTGGCGGGCAACCGTCGCGACGCTGCGACCATGGGCGGTCAGCATCGGCCAGTCCTGGGCTCAAGGAAGCGGACCATGAGTACGGTGGCGTCGTCCTGGAGCCGGTCGTCCTGGTAGGCGAGGATCGCGTGGACGAGACGCCGGGTGGTCTCTGGTAGCGGAAGTCCGTCGGCGAGGGCCCGGACGGTGAAGTCGACCAGCCGCTCGGTGCCGAACTGTTCCCCGTCGGCCGACCGGGCCTCGACGATGCCGTCGGTGTAGAAGAGCACGTCGTCGCCGGGTTCGAGGGCCTCCTCGACCACCAACGGAGGACGCCGGTCACCCAGGGCCACCGGCAGGGCGGTGGGAGTGGGCAGGACGGTGACAACCCTGCCGTGGCGGAGCACCAACCCGCCCGGGTGTCCGGCAGAGATGACCCGCAGCCGGCCGGTGCGTTGGTCGAGTTCGGCCAACACCCCGGTGATCAGTCCGCGCCGGTCGTGGTCACGCACCGCGTTGTCGATGTGGTGGTACGTCTCGATCAGGTCGAACCCGCCCCGGCGGGCGTTGCGGTACGCGGCCAGGGCCAGGCTGGCGAGCATCACGGCGCGCATCCCGCCACCGGAGCCGTGCCCGACGGCGTCGAACAGGGCGAGGTGGGCGGTGTCACCGTTGACTGCGAAGTCGAAGGCGTCGCCACCCACGTCGTAGCAGGGCTCCAGAATCCCACTGATGATCAAGTTGCCCGTAGAGAAGGTGAGCGGTGGGAGCTGGGCGCGCAGCATCTCGGCGGGCAGGCGCATCGGGGCCCGACGGCGGACCTGCTCAATCGTGTCGCTGTAGTGCGACCGCGTGATTACCAACTCAGCGAGCAGGGAAGCGACCGCCTCGAACGCCGCCACCGCGGAGTCGGGCACGGCAGCCGCGGCGACCACCTCCGCGACGCCCATGCGCTCCAGACCGTTGAGCAGCGGCAACCACAGCCGCGCACCGTCGTCCACGGGCCCGCCGAAGGGACGCAGCATGCTGAACGCCCGGCCGGCCAGGGTTCCCTCGATGGCCAGCGATTCCCGGCGCGCTGCGTCCGGACCGGGCAGGGGAAGCAACTGACGCTGCTCGTGGTCGACCAGGTAGAGGACCATGTCGTCGGCGCCGAGCTGCCGGGCGGCCCACCGTGCCATCCCCGGCAGGTCCTCCGGCAGGGCGTGGTGTGACTGCCGCAGCAGACCCTTCAATACGGTTCCCCCGCCCATGCCCACCACCTCCGCAGCCCAGCCCTCCGCCCGACCGGTCAGAGTACGCGGGTGCTCCACCCATCCGGCACCAGTGCCAATGGCAATGGTGCCGAGGGCAGGCCGAAGCCCACGGTGGTGGGGGTCGATCAGCGCGATCTGCTCGGGTACCGCCGAGGTACGTAGCTGCGGCCCGAGGAGGTTCTCCCTCCCGTGGCTGAACTGTCACCCGGCTGCGCCATGCCCGACGCTACGTCGGCCGGAAGTATCGGCACCGCCGTTTCGGTGGATCGGCGCGGAGGGCGTTCCCGCTCAGGCAGGAGGTGACGGTGTCTCCGGTGGGCGCACGGCGGAGTGGCGGGAGTCAGCCACGGCGACACCGATCAGAACCGCAGCGGCGGCGATGGAGGCGACCAGCGTGTTGGTGAACGCGAGCGGGAACATGGCCAGGGCCAGGGTGACGATCGCGACGACGCGGCGGCGCGACAGCCGGTCGAACACGACCCGCTCCAGGCGAATCCGACCGTAGAGGAACAGCGCCGGGCCGCCCAGGATCAACACAATCCACACCGGGTAGGGCCGGTCGAGGGCATGTTGCTGCACGATCTCGTAGCCGATCGCCGTGGCGACGATGCCGAGCACCATCACGATGTGCGCCGCGCCAGCGACCCGACCGAACATGCTCCGGTTGGCCACGGCGTCCACCGCCGCACCGAGCATCTCCCCCGAGCGATGAAAGTAGACCCGCCAGAGCAGTACCGTCGTGACATACGCGGTGACCAGCCCGACGGTCGTCTCAGTCGTGACCGGCGCGTTGGTGTAGGCGATGCCGACCGCCAAGACGGTCTCACCGAGGGCGATCAGGAGTAGCTGCTGATACCGCTCCGGAAGGTGCCGGCCGCGCTCGACCGCCCACGCGCTCACGAGGAGCCGCGGCATCCCGCGCACGGGCCAGCCGAGCCGGGCACCGATAAGATCGACAGTGATCGCTGCCGCCCACAACGCCAGCCGCCGCTCATCCTTCACCAGCGCACCGCCGATCCACAGGACCGCCGAACCGGCGAACCAAATCGCCGACCGGGTGTATATGGCCCGGACGGGTCCACCGGCTGGCAGCGCGCGGATGAGCAGCAAGGGTCGGCCGACCTGGAGAAGCACGTACGGCAACACGAAGGCCATACCGCGCCCGAAGAACGCGTACGGCAGCGACGTCGACATGATCATCATGCCGAAAGCGCTGGCGAGCACCATCAGCTGGATCTTCCGTTGCCGAGGGTCGAAGCGACTGGTGATATGGCCGGTCGTCGTCCAGAGCCAGAGCAACGGCAGCGCCAACACCACGGTCGCGAACAGCGACGGCCAGCGGGTTGCCACGTCTTCGCTGGTCAACGACGGCACGATCCGGGTGACCACCCCGTTGAGCGCGAACACCAGCACCAGATCGAAGAACAACTCGAGATAGTTGGCCTGACCGGCACTCTCCCTGCCACCCGGCACCTCGCGTCCCCGAGCGTTGTCCACCCGCCCATGCTCCACCCGACCACATCCCCCCGTCGCCGTTCCGCCGAGCCTCAGCCCCTTTGTTAATTGTTGATCAAGGCGTGTTGACGGCGTGTCGATCTTGTTGGCGACCGGGGTTCGGGCGTGGCGATAGCCCGGAGCGTTGGCCGGATTCCTCCTGGGCGTTCGCCTGGTCGGGGTGACTGCCTCAGGGCTTGCCAGTCCTGATCAAACAGGAGGCCGCAGGCCGCGCACGCCGGCCAGCGGCGAGGTCGAGCTATTCCAACTCGCACGATGTGACCGAGCTTGACGGAAAGCGTTCGAGTCCGGCGACGCCGACGGCGAGGTGGACGAGGTTGTGGAGAATCGAGACCTGGAAGAGATTGAGCAGCTTCGCCTGGACTCGTGGCAGGCGAACTGCATGGCGTCGTAGTTGCTGGTGACGCCGGGATGAATCCGAGCCCGCCGACCAGAACGAAGATCGCGGCGACCACCTGGGCGACCATGCGGACGCGGCGCTTCTCGGTGGCCGTCAGGCGGAGCACCGCCTGGAGATTGCCGCCGTGCGAGAAAACGGAGCCAGGATGGTCGCCTTGACAGGCGCCGACGCGGGCAGCGTCTTCGGCCAACTGGAGGTCGTGATGAGTCGCTGGCGCGATATCGAGCGCCGCCTCACCGAGCCGTCGCCCTTCATCTATGCAGCTACCCGAACCACATGAGGCAGATCCCGCTGACCTGACTGTGCGGCGAGTTTCGCTAGATCCAAACAAGGACACGCCGGACCGACCGAAGCACAGCCTGAACAGGACTTACGTCCGCTCTGCTGATCTTCAGCAAGCGAGCACAGCAACGCGCGTGTGCGACCGCCAACACGGAGAACAGAATAGGAACCCGCAGGCCATTTGCTTGCGAAACAGATAGAGCACCGTCTTAGAATGCGTATCACATCGCTGTCAGTGTGTTGAAGGTGCGGCGTTGTTGGCGGGTGGCGGGTCTGCCTCGGGTAAGACGGCGGAGCATGCCGCCGAGGGCGGCCCATCGGATCATGGATGCTGAGGTGCTGGGGTGGTCTCGTAGTCGCGGGCCAGGCGGCGGTGGGCGCGGCTTCTTCCTACGGGCCGAGTCGTTCTACAACGTGGCCACCGAAATCGACCGCCTCGGCGACGGCTACGGCGGCACCAGCCTGCACGAACGATCCCACGGCGAATCGTTCCTCGACCTGGCCACCCACCGCTTCAAGTCCCAAGGCCTGTAGCTACTCGACGAACCCGAAGCCGCCCTGTCCGTACACGGCTGCCTGGCGCTACTCACCCGCGTCCACGACCTCACGACGCATCTGCACCACCTGTTCAGGACGACGCTTCCGTCCCGCCTCCCGATCGTGCTCGCAACCCGGTGAGCGCCCACCGGTCGACTGCCGTCCAGGCTAGCCGGCACCACTGTCACCGCCGGCACGACTGCGACGCGCCGGGCACCGGCCGGTCGCCAAACTGAACCACAACCCTACCCGCACGGAAGAGTTTGCGCGGGGTGGTGGTTCCAGCGGTCACGGAGGACGCCGCCGGAGCGAGCACGTCAACAGCCACCTCCCGCAGCGGGTGTTCGCCTTCGACGAGTCCGACCCCTGGCGATCCGCCCACAAGCCGGATCCGAGGTGGGCGCCCCTGCGGGACTCGGGGCCGGCCGGCATCTGTACTCGCACGTTAGGGTAGAGGTGGAGATGGCGTCCGACCGTCGGTCCACGTGCAGGAATCGAACCGGAGACAGCGTGACAGATGTGCAGACTCGAGACGAACAGCTGGAGCGTCAGCATCTGGCCGAGACGGTGCGTCTGCTGACAGCGGCGCTGGAGCGTCTGACCACCACCATCGACAGCTCCGCCAGCGCCATCCAGGCGCACAGGAGCACATGTGGACGCACTGGCGCGACATGGACGGCGTCGAGAAGGCGAACGTCCGCGTCGAGGTGAACACGTCGGTCACCTTGGCCGAGCACGCGGTCACGGTGCGGAAACGCATCCAGCGGCTGTTGACGTTCCCCTACTTCGGGCGCGTTGACTTTCACGCGAGCGGCGACACGGAGGCCAGGGCCCACTACATCGGTGTGCACAATTTCTCCGACCCGCAGACCCAGGAGATCGTGGTGCACGACTGGCGTGCCCCCGTCTCCAGCCTCTACTACGACTTCGAGTCGGGCGAGGCGTTCTTCCAGGCCCCCCAGGGGATCGCCCACGGCGAGATCACCGGCAAGCGCCAGTACAAGATCCAGGACGGGCGCCTGGAATACATGTTCGAGAGCGCGCTGAACATCGGTGACGACGTCCTGCAGCGGGAGCTGAGCCAGTCCGCCGACGACAAGATGAAGAACATCGTGGCGACGATCCAGCGGGAACAGAACGCGGTGATTCGCAACGAGACAGCGCAGGTGCTGATCCTGCAAGGTGTGGCGGGCTCGGGGAAAACGTCGATCGCCCTGCACCGGGTGGCCTTCCTGCTCTACCGCTTCAAGGACACCCTCTCCTCCGACAACATCATGATCCTCTCCCCGAACAAGGTCTTCGGCGACTACATCGCCAACGTGCTGCCCGAGTTAGGTGAAGAGCAGATCGCCGAGATCGACTTCACCACCATCGCCGGCAGGTTCCTCGCCAAGATCACCGACTACGAGACGTTCAGCGAACAGGTGGTCAACCTGCTCGACCGGGTCGACGACGCGGCAGCCGAGCGCATGCGCTACAAGGCGACGCCGGAGTTCGTCACCCTGCTCGACGCATGGATCAGCGCGCGGGCGGACGAGGAATTCACGCCCGCCTAGATTATCCAGAAGAACAATCAGCTCTCCGCCGGGTGGGTCGCGGCGACCTTCGGGCAGTCACCGACACTTCCGATCTTCACCCGGCTGGACCTGCTGGCCGACACCGCCGTCCACCTGCTCAAGCAGCAGGCTTCGGACAGAGGCCGCACGTGGACGGCCGCCGACACCACCGCTGTGCGCCGGCAGGTCCGCGCCATGTTCCCCCACAAGGACGCGCTCGCCGTGTACAAGGCCTTCTACTCGCACCCGGCCCGCCGCGGCTTGTTCAAGCCGCTGGGTCGGAAGAAGGTCGAGTACGCCGACGTCTTCCCGCTGATCTACACCATGATCAGGACATCTCGCCAGGAGAGCTACGGACGCATCCGCCATCTGCTGATCGACGAGATGCAGGACTACACGCCCATCCAGTACGCCGTGGTGCGCGAGCTGTTCTCCTGCAGGATGACGATCCTGGGAGATGCCAACCAGTCGGTCAACCCGTTCAGCTCCTCGTCACCGTCGACGATCCGCAGCATCTTCCCCGAGGCCGACTGCCTGGAGTTGCGCAAGAGCTACCGTTCCACGACCGAAATCACGGATTTCGCCCAGCACATCTCCCGCAACGACAAGATCGTCCCGGTCGAGCGCCACGGACGTCCACCGCAGGTCATCGCGTGCGCAGACCAGAAGGGTCAACAGGCCCAGATCCTGGCCCTCATCGAGCAGCACAGAAACAGCGAACACCAGTCTCTCGGCATCATCTGCAAGACCATCGCCCAGGCGACGACGCTCTACCAGGCCCTGGCGGAGGCCGGCGTCGAGCTGACGCTCCTCGACTACGACAGCGCAGAGTTCGCCGGCGGCATCGTCATCACCTCGGCGCACCTCTCCAAGGGACTGGAATTCGACACGGTGATCGTCCCGCAGGTCGACGACACGAACTACGCCAACGAAATGGACAGGTGCATGCTTTACATCGCCTGCACCAGGGCCATGCACGAACTCCACCTGACCCACGACGGGCCCGTCTCACGCTTCCTGACGTTCGCCGGCCAACCCCGGGGCGATCTCGGAGTTGGCCACGGCGAAGCCGGGGAGATCCGCGATCACGCGACGGTCGCGCGGGTCGGCTGACCCGACGGCGACGTCAGCAGCAGGCGGCGTCGACACTGCCCCCTGCAAGCACCACCACCTGATATGGATACTCGTACGTTAGGGTAGGGTTCAGGCCGGCGCCGCGACGCCTCGGGGCGACGGGTTTTCGTCCTACCCTCCCGCCTCCCCGGGGCGAAGCCGCCCGCCCGAGCGACGCGGGGCCACCGGGGGCACGCCGGCAGCACTTGACCCGGTTAAGGAGCACCCCCGGACCGGGGGGATCATCGTCACCGGTGAGCGCCGCGGGACCGCGTGGACGTGCGGAGAGGACCGGGGCCCGCCGCCGGGAACCGGGCGAACCAGCTCCCGGCTCCGGCATGTCCATCCTGCCGCCCACGGCGGCAGACACTCCGATTCCGACCCGCACCGCGGGTGGCCTACACCGGCCCACCACCCGGCGAGGCCCCGCGTCAACAGCTCTGAGGCCCATGACTACCACCCTGCCCTCGACCAGCGCACCGACGCCTACTGGCGGCTTCCACGGCTGTTGGGTCGTGGAACGCACCCTGGCCTGGCTCACCGCCCACCGCCGCCTCGCCCGCGACTACGAAACCCATGCCGCCACGTCAGAAGCCATGGTCCGCTGGGCCGCCATCGGCGGCATGCTGCACCGCCTCACCCGAGGTGGGCCCGCGACCCGTCAACAACGCCGCACCTTCAACACACCCGGCTAACGCAGATGTAAACGCCTTCTTAGATCTGCAAACTGCCGGACGCTTTCGAAGTGGTGTGGTGGGCACGTGCAATCGGCATGTACGTAGGGACGGCGTCCGTGGTCAGGAACGTCAGGACCATGGTGCGCACCGTCTCGGCGTGTTCCAGCAGCAGCAGATGGCTGGCGTTCGGCAGCACGGCCAGCTCGGCAGTCGGTAGCGTCCGGTAGAGCGCCACCGTGTGATCGAGCGTGACCAGGTCGTCGTCGCCGGCTAGGACGAGGGTCCGGGCCGTAACGGCGTGCAGGTCGTCCGGGTCTGGGCTCGGCTCGGTCGCGACGGCATGGACGATTTTGTCGATGACAACCGGAAAGTGGTCACGGCCGTCTGGCGACACCTCGGCGTAGGCGTCAACGATTTCGGTGGGCATCGCACCACCCGCCTGTGGCTTGAAGATCAGTCCGTCAAGGTCGTAGGCGGTGCTGATTAGGACGAGGCGCTCGACCAGGTCAGTGCGGCGCATCGCTACCCGCAGCGCTACTGTGCCGCCAGCGCTGTATCCCACCAACCGGGCTGGACCGCCGACCGTTCTTTCCAGGAACGCGATTGTGTCCTGTGCCATCAGCTCGATGGTGAGCGGGCCGGGCGCATCCGGTGTGCGGCCATGGCCGCGCCGGTCGGGCAGGTAAGTCTTGAACGTGTCGGCAAGCCCGTCGAGGTTGCCGGTGAAGCAGCGGCTGTCGGTCATCCCGCCGTGTAGCAGCACTACTGGGTCACCCGCGCCGCGCTCGTCATGCCACATGTCAACGATGTCGTTCATGCACTACATACGCGACGACGGCTCCAAACTCATCGGCAGGCCGAACACCGGGAACAGGGACGGTTCGAGGTACGTCGTCACGCCCGCGATCAGTCCGTCGCGACAATCCAGGATGACCAGGCCCAACGCCTCCCCGTCGCGATACTGAGCAACCGTTGGTGACCCGTTGGCCGCAGAACGGACCAGCCGGTCATCGCCACACACACCGGCCGCGCCCAGCAGGGCAGCACGGATCGCGGCGCGTCCCTCGAGCCACCACGCGAACGGCGGCATCGACATCGTCGCGTCCTCGCGGAGCAGCGCCACCAGGCCGTCGACGTCGGAAGTGGTGAACGCCTGGACGTACCGCTTGAGTAGATTCTCGTCGATCTCGCCGCTCCCGCCGGGTGGGCGCCGCGTGGATATGGTGGCCCGCGCGCGTTGCAGAGCGCTGTTAATCGCAGACGGGCTGCTGTCGAGCAGTCCGGCTACCTCTTCTGCCGACCAGCAGAGCACCTCACGCAGAATGAGCACCGCCCGCTGGCGTGGCGGCAGGTACTGCAGGGCAGCGACGAACGCCAGCCGGATCGTCTCGCGCTGCACGGCCAGCTCGGCCGGGTCGCTGTCGATGGACAGCACAAGCCGGTCAGGAATTGGTTGTACGAAGGTGGCGGCGCCCAACGGCGCACCGAGGTTCCCCCCGGCGGGCGAGGCCGGGCCGAGGTCCATCGCGAGCGCGCGCCGCTGGACGCTACGGGTCATGTCGAGGCAGACGTTGGTAGCGATCCGGTGCAACCAGGTGCGCAGACCAGCTTTACGCTCGTCGAATCGGTCGGCGTTTTTCCAAGCGCGGTACAGGGTCTCCTGGACGGCGTCCTCGGCCTCGGCGGCGCAGCCGAGCATGCGGTAGCAGAAGCCGGTCAATTCGACCCGGTACGCTTCCGAACGATCCTCGAACACCACAGGTCCACGCTAATTACCGCTTCCGGAACCCCTTGACGCGGGGCCGCCAACGGCATTGCCACTGGTTACGGCGCGTGCGCGGCAAGGACGGCAAGGTCGTCCTCGTTCCGCTGCGAACTGCGGTCGCCCGAGTGTCCTGTACGCCGCCACCGCCGGCTCAAGCACCTCGTCCACTCGGCGCGGATCTCAATGCAGAGGATGCGCACCCCACATGCTGTGCCACCGGTATGCACCACGTACAAGATGGCGTCGATGACGGCCCCGCAGGCGTGCTTCTCTGGCCTGCCCATCCAGTGCGTTAACGACAGCATTGGCTCGATGATCTCCCACCCGGCGTCGGTCAGGTCAGACGGATACCGCCGCACTCGATCCACGCCTGTCTACCGACCCAGTCACCCTCACCGACCAAACCCACTGTGCGACACACCCGGCCAACCCACAAACCAAACGCGCTCTAAGTCGATCGTGGTGCTGCTCGGGCTACTGTTCCTCGCGTGCATGTGGCGCCACCGCACCCGCCCCTGGCCGCAACGCGCCCTGCTCGTCACGACGCCGGTCGCGGTGTGTCTCGCCTACGCCGTCAGTGAGATGATGAAAGCACTGGTGGCCGCCGAGCGCCCCTGCCGGGTCGTCACCGACGTGATCATCCTCGCCGAGCGATGCCCGGAGCCGGGTGACTGGTCTTTTCCCAGCAATCACGCCACGATGGCCGCCGCCCTGGCGACGGCGATCGTCCTGCTCGTCCCGAGGATGACTGTCGTGGCGGTACCGCTGGCAGCGCTTGCGGCCCTGTCCAGGGTCGTCGTGGGGGTGCACTACCCACAACGACGTCCTGGGCGGGACGGCGCTCGGCGTCGCGATCACTGCAGCCGTAGCGGCAGGAGCGGCCTCACCCATGTCCCGCCTGGCGGTACATGTACGCCAACGGCTGCGCTGACCCAGTTATCGTCCGATCCTCCCTGATAGCCGCCTGAACGGCTGTCGTGTCGCAAATCGGACTCGGGACCCCGGCGCGATCCGGGCACCACGCCTGCGACACACCCAACAGGCGCTCACGCCCGGCATTCCCGGTGACACCTCGGTGATGATCATCACGAAGAGCCGAACTCTACCCTCACCGGAAGGTAGGTTCTACGCAGGTCGTCGAGCTGCGGCTACTGGCCCCTCGAGGTCTTCTCCCGGGCGACGATGCCCGGAACGGTCCAGAAACGTCCGACCGGTACTGATGTGAAGGTCAAGCGCCGTACCCCTTGGCGGGCACGGCAGCGCGTGTGCGCTCGGCGCGTACACCCCGAACGGAAACGGCTACATGTCTTCTGTGCTGTCCGCGGTCACCCGGCCGCGTCTGTCCCGCCCGTCCTGGCTGTCGCCGAAGGTGTTCCGCACCGAGGTGCTCGCCGGCCTGGTGGTCGCCCTGGCGCTGATCCCCGAGGCGATCAGCTTCTCGATCCTCGCGGGGGTCGACCCCCGTGTCGGTCTGTTCGCCTCCTTCACCATGGCCGTGGTCATCTCGATCTGCGGCGGCCGGCCGGCGATGATCAGTGCCGCGACCGGCGCGATCGCGCTGATCGTCGCACCGCTGGCGAAGGAACACGGCCTCGGCTACCTGATCGCGGCGGTGATCCTCGGCGGCGCGATCCAGGTCCTGCTCGCCGTGCTCGGGGTGGCGAGGCTGATGCGGTTCATCCCGCGCAGCGTCATGGTCGGCTTCGTCAACGCCCTGGCCATCCTGATCTTCGCCGCCCAGGTCCCCTACCTGCTCGGCGTGCCATGGCTGGTCTACCCCCTGGTCGCGCTCGCGTTGGCGATCATGGTCGGGCTGCCCCGGCTCACCAAGGCCGTACCCGCGCCGCTGGTCGCCATCGTCGTGCTGACCGTGATCACCGTCGCCGCCCACGTGCTGGTGCCGACCGTCGGTGACCAGGGCGCCCTCCCCGACAGCCTGCCTGTGTTCGGTCTGCCCGACGTGCCGTACACCCTCGACACCCTGACCCTGATCGCCCCCTACGCCCTCGGCGTGGCGCTGGTCGGGCTGATGGAGTCGCTGATGACCGCCAAGCTGGTCGACGACATCACCGACACCCGCTCCAACAAGACCCGCGAGTCCTGGGGGCAGGGCGTGGCCAACATCGTCACCGGGTTCTTCGGGGGCATGGGCGGCTGCGCGATGATCGGCCAGACGATGATCAACGTCAAGGCGTCCGGGGCTCGGACCCGCCTGTCGACGTTCCTGTCCGGCGTGTTCCTGCTCATCCTCGTCGTCGCGCTCGGCGACGTCGTCGCGGTGATCCCGATGGGCGCCCTGGTCGCCGTGATGATCATCGTCGCCGTCGGCACGTTCGACTGGCACTCCGTTGCCCCGGCCACGCTCAAGCGGATGCCGCTCGGCGAGACCCTGGTCATGGTCACCACCGTCGGTGTGGTGCTCGCGACTCACAACCTGGCCATCGGCGTGATCGCCGGCGTCCTCACCGCGATGGTCATCTTCGCCCGGCGGGTCGCCCACCTGGTGGAGGTCACCAGCGTGCTGGACCCCGACGGCGGAACCCGCATCTACTCCGTGCACGGTGAGCTGTTCTTCGCCTCCAGCAACGACCTGGTCTTCCAGTTCGACTACGCCAACGACCCGCAGAACGTGGTCATCGACATGACCCACGCCCACGTGTGGGACGCCTCGTCGGTCGCGGCGCTGGACGCGATCACCACCAAGTACGCCGCGCGCGGCAAGACCGTCGAGATCGTCGAGCTGAACAAGCGCAGTGCAGCCATCCACGGGACCCTCGCCGGCAACCTCAGCGGTGGCCACTGATGCCGGAGACGGTGCGAGGCGCCGGGCCGGAGCACAGCTGCGGCCCGGCCGCCGGCCGACTGATGCAGATCGGCGAAGCTGCCGACCGGGTCGGACTGAGCATCCGCACCATCCGCCACTACGAAGATGCCGGGCTGATCGTCCCCTCGGCCCGCAGCGAGGGCGGCTTCCGCCTCTACACCGAACCCGACCTCGACCGCCTCGCCGTGGTCAAGCGGATGAAGCCGCTCGGGTTCACCCTCGACGAGATGCGGGATCTGCTCGGCGTCCTGGACGCCCTGCCCACCGCCGGCGATGAGCACCGGCCGGCGCTGCTCGACCGCCTCGGCATGTTCCACACCGTCGCCACCGCCCGCGTGACCGCGCTGCGCGAGCAACTGGCCACCGCCGAGGGCTTCGCCGACACCCTGCGTGACCGGCTCGACCAGCACACCCCCGACCACTGACTCCACCAGGTCCGCGCCACCAGCGGTCTGTGCAATCGAGGTCCGGACGGCGGCGGGGAGACGCTGCTTCCAGGCCACGGGCCTCGTTCCTCCCGTCAATGCCCGCCTCGCTAACCGAGAACCACCGGGAGCAGCAACACCTCAGACTCAAATCACCCCGCCGGGAGCCGGGGCCAGCAGTGACTCGTTCAGGCCCTGGCTACCGGCCGGGTACTCCTGTAGGGGCACCTTCCCCGCTCGCCACGCGTCGAGCACCGGCTCCACGATGCGCCAGCAGTCCTCAGCGGTGTCGCCCCGCACCGAGAGCGTCGGGTCGCCGTCGAAGGCGCCGCGCAGCACCTCCCCGTACGGCGGCAACTCACCGGGCCCGAAGTCGGCCACCAGGTGCACCTGGTCCAGTTCGAGGGGGTTGCCCGGGCCGTTGATGTTGACGTCGAGGCCGAGCCGGTCCGGGCCGAAGCCGATCCGCAGCCGGTCGGGCTGCTCGTACCCGGTGAGCCCGGTGGGCACCCGGGGCGGTTGCCGGAAGGTGATGACAGCCTCCTTGCGCCGACCGGCGAGCGCCTTCCCCGAGCGCAGCCGGAACGGCACGCCCGCCCACCGCCAGGTGTCCACGGCCAGCACCAACTCCGCCAGGGTCTCGGTCCCCCGGGTCGCGTCGATGCCGGCCTCGTCGGCGTAGCCGAGGAGCCGCCGCCCGTCTACCTCCCCGGCCGTGTACCGGGCCCGCCGGCTCCACCGCACCGGATCGCCGTCCCACAGCCTCGTGGCCCGCAGCACCTGCGCCTTGCGCCCGCGCAGATCCCGGGCGTCGAGGGTGGGTGGCGCGTCCATCGCCATCAGCGCCAGGACCTGCAACAGGTGGCTCTGCACCATGTCCACCAACGCGCCGGCGCTGTCGTAGTAGCCGGCGCGCCCCTCCAGACCCAGTGACTCGTCGAAGACGATGTCCACGCAAGCCACGTGTTCGGAATTGAGCACCGGTTCGAAGATCCGGTTGGCAAAGCGCAGCCCGATGATGTTCACCACGGTGGACTTGCCCAGGAAGTGGTCGATGCGGTGCACCTGCTCCTCCGGCACCAGCCGGGTCAGGATGTCGTTGAGCGACCGCGCCGAGGCGAGATCCGTACCGAATGGCTTCTCCAGCATCAGCCGGGTGCCGGGCGGCAGGCCGATGCGGGCCAGCGCGTCGGCGGCCCGGGCCGTGATCGCCGGCGGAAGCGCGAAGAAGATCACCGTCTGCCCGTGACAGGCGGCCAGCAACCGCCGCAGGTCCTCCTCCGCGGTGACGTCGGCGGGCAGGTACCGGGCAGAGCGCACCACCTCGGTCTCCCGAGGCCCGTCCGCGCCCGCCGTTGCGAAGGAGTCGGCCACCCGGCGACGCCACTGCCCGTCGTCCCAGGCGTGCGTGCCGCTGCCGATCAGCCGCAGGTTGGGCAGCGCACCGCTGGCCACCAGCCGACCCAGCCCGGGCAGCAGCAGGCGCGCCGCCAGGTCACCGCTGGCGCCGAGCAACAGCAACGTGCGGGGTACGGCGCTACCACCGGCGGGACGGTCGGCCGGAGAACCAGCGGTACTCGGGGTGGATGTCGTCATGCCTTCACCATGCCCTGCCGGCCGGGCCGCTACGCGCCCATTACCCGGGCGCACCCTCGCGCGGGCGAGGCAGGGTGCAGTCACGGCGGGATCAATATCCGGAGTTACCGCGTCCGGCTCGCGCGTCGATCTTCCCGATGGCAGGCTGAACCCACCTGCCCCCATCGGCCAGATGCCGACGGATCACCGACGCTGACGAGGGAGACGATCGACCCGATGGCTGCGGATGTCACCAGCACTGCCGAGTAGCAGGCCCTGCACAGGCACGCCGAGGAGATCCGCCGTATCCATCTGCGCGACCTGTTCACCGCCGCCCCGGACCGGGGCCAGCGATTGGCCATCGAAATGGCCGACTACTACGTGGACTACAGCAAGAACCTGATCACCGACACCACGCTGGAACTGCTCACCGCGCTGGCCGACCGGGTCGGGCTCGCCGACCGGATCGCCGCGATGTTCGCCGGGGCCCATCTCAACGCCACCGAGGACCGGGCAGTGCTGCACACCGCGCTGCGGCTGCCCCGAGACGCCTCGCTGACAGTGGACGGCCAGGACGTGGCAGCCGACGTGCACGAGGTGCTGGACCGGATGTCGACGTTCGCGGAGAAGGTCCGTTCGGGGCGGTGGCGCGGGCACACCGGTGAGCGCATCCGTACCGTGGTCAACATCGGCATCGGCGGATCAGACCTCGGTCCGGTGATGGCGTACGAGGCGCTGAAGGCCTACCGCGACGGTGGTGTGACCTGCCGGTTCGTGTCGAACATCGACCCCACCGACATCCACGACACTATTGCCGATCTTGACCCGGCGACCACCCTGTTCGTGATCGTCTCCAAGACCTTCTCCACCCAGGAGACCCTCGCAACGCCCACCAGGCGCGACGGTGGCTGCTGTCCGCGCTCGGCGACGACGAGACGGCGGTCGCCCGGCACTTCGTCGCGGTCAGCACCAGCGAGCAGCGGCTCCGCGACTTCGGCATCGACCCGGAGAACATGTTCGGCTTCTGGGACTGGGTGGGTGGCCGGTACTCCCTGCCCTCAGCGGTGGGCCTGTCGGTGATGCTGTCCATCGGGCCGGACCGCTTTAGCGAGATGCTGGCCGGCTACCACGCCGTCGACGAGCACTTCCGCACCACGCCGCTGAAGCGCAACGTGCCGGTGCTGCTGGGGCTGCTCAACGTCTGGTACACCGACTTCCTCGGCGCGCAGACCCACGCCGTGCTGCCGTACTCCCAGTACCTGCACCGACTGCCGGCGTACCTGCAACAACTCACCATGGAGAGCAACGGCAAGTCGGTCACGGTGGACGGCGTGCCGGTGTCGTACGACACCGGTGAGATCTTCTGGGGTGAGCCGGGCACCAACGGGCAGCACGCCTTCTACCAGCTGATCCACCAGGGCACCCGGCTGGTGCCCGCCGACTTCATCGCCTTCAGCGAACCCAGCCACGACCTCGGCGACATGCATGACCTGTTCATGTCCAACTTCTTCGCCCAGACCGCAGCGCTGGCCTTCGGCCGCACCGCCGAGGAGGTGACGGCAGAGGGCACTCCCGCGCACCTGGTGCCGCACCGGGTTATGGCCGGCAACCACCCCACCACGTCGATCGTCGCCCCCAAGCTGACCCCCGGCACGTTCGGGCAACTGGTGGCCCTCTACGAGCACATCGTCTTGACCGAGGGCGCGATCTGGGGCATCAACCCCTTCGACCAGTGGGGCGTCGAACTGGGAAAGGTGATGGCCAGCCAGCTCGCGCCGCTACTCACCGGAGAGCAACCAGACCTCGGCCGCACCGACTCGTCCACCGCTGAGCTGATCCGCCGGTATCGGGGCCAGCGCGGACGTGCCTGACGCCGGACCGTCGGGGACGTGCTGAACGACGAATAGCCTCTGGTCCTGCGGGCGGTCCGTCAGCGGAGACGACGGTCAAGGGCTTGCATCCTGTACCTGGGTACAGGCTTACCGTCATGGGCATGACCAGCGATGACCAGGCGTGGGTGCCCGAGGCGTGCACCTTGCCGACCGTGGAACGGCCGCTGCGGCTGGCCGAGTTCGATGACCTGTTTGCGACCGCCCTGCGCGATCAGCAGCGGCTGTCGCCGACCGCGCTGCGGTGGCGCCTGGATAAGACAGCCGAGACAACGGCGCGGGAGCTGACCGGCAGGGAGAGCTCGTGCTGTTCGTTCCTCTCGTTCGCGTTCACCGAAGACGGCGACGGGCTTCGCCTCGACGTGCAGGTTCCGGCCGCGCACGTCGAGGTCCTTGACGCGCTCGCGCAGCGGGCCGCCGCCGGGATGGCGGCGTGAGCGGGTTGCGCAGCAGTCAGGCCGCCGGGGCGGCCGGGGTGAATCCGCAGACGCTGCGCTACTACGAGCGCAGGGGCTTGCTGGCGGAGCCGGAGCGCAGTCTGGGCGGGCACCGTCTGTACCCGCAGGAGGCGGTCGTCGTGTTGAAGGTGATCAAGGCGGCGCAGCGACTCGGGTTCACTGATCGCCTCAGGTCTGGGGCTGAAGGGTCATGGCGCAGGGGTTCTCGCTCGGAGGGTCATGCCGATGGCGGCGAGCGCGCAGCAGGTCGCCACGGCGGCGAGCAGCGGCGTGTATCCGTCAGCGGTATGCAGGAGAACGGCGGCTGCCAGGGGTGCGGTGGCTTTGGCGATGGTGACGGGGGCGGCGAGGCGTCCGGCGATGCTGGCGTAGGCGGTGGTGCCGTAACGGTCGGCGAGCAGGGCGGGGGTGGCGAGGCTGGTGATGCCGAAGCCGAGCCCGAAGCCGACGACGGTGATGACAGCGCCGATGCGGGTGTCGGCGAGCAGGGGCATGGTGAGGACGGCGGCGGCCTGGGTGGCGAAGACGGCGGCCACGATCGTGGTGACGCGTAGGTGTCGGCGGGCGGCGGTGAGGACGAGTCGGCCGGTGACCGACAGGATGCCGAGCAGGCCGGTGGCGGTGGCGGCGAAGGTGGCGGGATGGCCGCGGCTGATCAGGTAGCCGACGAGGTGGACGGTCATGGTGCTGGTGGCCGCGCCCTGCGCGATGAACGTTGCGGTCAGGACCCAGAATCGCGCGTCGCACATCGCGGCCTTGACGATCGCACGCCGTTGGGCGTGGGCCGGCGGTGTGGGATCGGCAGGTGTCGGCGCCGCTGATGTGCGGGGTCGGCGGATGGTGAGTGCGTGCAGGGGCACGGTGACCAGGCCGTGGATGCCGGCGAGGACGAGGAGCGCGTCGCGCCAGCCGAGGTGCGCGGCCAGGAGGCCGGTCAGGGGCATGAAGATGGTGCTGGCGAAGCCGGCCACGATGGTGACGGCGAGCAGGGCCGTGGCGCGTCGGTCTGGGGTGAACCAGGCGATGATGACGGCGAAGGCTGGCTCGTAGAGCACCATCGCGCCGGTGACGCCGATGCCGATCATGACGGCGTAGAGCTGGCCGATGGTCTGCACCTGGGACCAGGCCACGAGCAGGGCGGTGGCGGCGATCGACCCGATAGTCATCAGCGCGCGCCCGCCGTGGTGGTCGAGCCACCTGCCGACCGGGATGGCCATGAGGGCGCCCGCGAGGACGGAAACGGTGAGCGCGCCGGTGACGGCGGTGGTGGAGGCGCCGAGGGTGGCGGCCATGGGGCGCAGCAGCACCGGGTAGGCGTAGTAGAGGGTGCCGTAACCGACGGTGGAGGTGACGGCCAGGGCGGCGACGATTCGCCAGCCTTGGGCGTGGTGCCCGCCGACCGTGGGATCGGCGGGCACCGTCGCGGTGATGGGCATCAGCTGCAGCAGCCGCCGGCCTGAGCGCCGGCGGGGGCGACGTCGAGGGTGACCAGGTTCAACGGTGTGGACAACAGCCCGCCGGAGATGCCGGTGGCGAGTCCGCGCGCCGCTGGCTCGGCGGTGGGCGCCGGCCCGCAGCAGCCCTCGCCGGTGACGGTGTCGGCAGGGTTGCTGTTGCAGACGCCGGTCTCGGGCAGGTCGAGTTGGACGTCGCGGGCGGCGGCCCAGTCCCCGGCGAGGGCGGCGACGACGGAGCGGACCTGCTCGTAGCCGGTGGCCATGAGGAACGTCGGCGCCCGGCCGTAGGCCTTCATGCCGACGGCGTAGTAGCCGGTTTCCGGGTGGGAGAGTTCGTTCACGCCGTGCGGGGGCACGGTGCCGCAGGAGTGCTCGTTCGGGTCGATCAGCGGCGCGAGGGCGCGGGTGGCGCCCATGACCGGGTCGAGGTTCAGGCGCAGCTCGGCGGCGATCGAGTGGTCCGGGCGGAAGCCGGTGGCGGCGACGATCCGGTCCACGGTGACCGATTCCTCGCTGCCGTCGGCGTGGCGCACCACCACACTGACCCGGCCGTCTGTCGGGGTGAGGGCGTGCACGGAGAAGCCGGTGAGCAGCCGGATCCGGCCGGCGTCGACGTGCGCGCGCAGCCGTGAGCCCAGGGCACCGCGGGCGGGCAGCGCGTCGGCGTCTCCGCCGCCGTACGTGCGCGAAGGTGAGGCAGTCCGGATCGCCCAGGTCACCTCGGTGCCCGGTGCGGCCTCGGCCAGCTCGGCCAGGGACAGCAGCGTGTTCGCGGCCGAGTGGCCGGCCCCGACGACGAGGGTGTGCCGGCCCGCGAAGCGATCCCGGACCGCGCCGAGAACATCGGGCAACCCGTGCTCCAGGAACGCAGCGACAGTGCTCTCACCGCGAGCGGGCAAACCGGACGCGCCCAGGACGTTCGGGGTGCCCCAGGTGCCGGACGCGTCGATCACCGCACGGGCGAGCAGTTCCTCGCCGTCGGCGAGGCGAATCAGGAACGGAGTGGACTCACGACCGGCGGTACGCAGCCGGTCCAGGCCCAGGCGGCTGATCGCCTCGACCCGAGCGCCGTAGCGCAGGTGCGGCTTGAGCTGCGGCAGCTGCGCGAGGGGCTGGAGGTAGTCGCCGACCAGCTCTGCCCCGGTGGGCAGGGCCTCCAGGTCGGGGGCGACCCAGCCCGCCTCGTCGAGAAGGCGGCGGGCGGCCGGGTCGACGTTGTAGCGCCACGGGGAGAAGACCCGCACGTGGCCCCACTGCCGCACGGCGGCGCCCGGGGTGTCTCCTGCTTCCAGGACGGTGAAGGCGATGCCCCGCTCGTGCAGGTGCGCAGCGGCGGCCAAGCCGACCGGGCCGGCGCCGATGACCACGACGGGCAGCTGGTTCAGGGTGCTCATCGATCAAACTCCTCTGTGTTGATGACTGTCGAATCAAGTGGGTAGACGGGACCCAGCTAATGCGGGGCCGGGTCTGGTCAGGTGACGACGGGACTGCGCCGCTCGAGCAGGACGACGTCGCGCCAGCGGCCGTGATGGCGAGCGACCCGCTCGCGCACGCCGATGACCCGGAAGCCGGCCCGCTGGTGCAGGGTGAGGCTCGCGGCGTTGTCGGGGAAGACTCCGGACTGGATGGTCCAGATGCCAGCGGCTTCGGTGGAGGCGATCAGCGTGTCCAGCAGCAGCCGGGCGACGCCGCGGCCCTGCGCGGCGGGGTCAACGTAGACGGAGTGCTCGACCACGCCGGCGTAGACGGCGCGGGCCGAGGTGGGTGCGACCGCGATCCAACCGAGCACCGTGTCATCCGCGTCGACGGCAACGAAGCGGTGCGCGGGTAGCCTCGCCGCGACGAACACCGGCCAGGTCGGTGCGGTCGTCTCGAAGCTGGCGTTGCCAGCGTCGAGTCCGGCCTGGTAGATGGTCAGGACCCGCTCGGCGTCGTCATTCCGCAGGGGGCGCACGGTGATGTCGGCCATCAGCAGGTTCCGTTCGGACTAGGAGCGGGTCGACCCATGACCACGTCCGCGGCGGAGGGGAAGCAGTCGACGCAGGCGTCGTTGATCCGGTAGTGCCGGGCGGTGCCGACCGGCTCGACGAGGACGAATCGCACTTCGGTGAGGATCTTCAGGTGCTGCGAGACGGTGGACTGCGCCAAGCCGATCGCGGCGACGATCTCCCCCACGCTCATCGCCTGAGCCTGCCGGGCAAGGTACTCGACGATCTGCACCCGAGTCGGGTCAGCCAGTGCCCGGAACCACGACGCGTATGTCTGCGCCGTCGCCCGATCGAGTAGCCCAGCCACCCCCACCACCCCTTCATCGTTCATCGCCGATAGGCGATTAAGCCTACCAACCGCCAGCGGCGATCATCGAACGAAGGCCGCGTGGGCGGCCCGTGCCGCGTCGAAGCGGCGCTGGGCGCGCTGCTCGGCGGTGCTGACCTCGGCACACGAATCGCAAAATCGGACACCCTTCGTGAGTGCCCCCTGTCGGCGCGTCAGCCTCAGCATGATTTCCCCCTTCTGCGCTGTCTTGACGTCTGTCGAAACAGACAGTTGCACATTGATTAGAGGGATGTCAACCTAGAGAAATGTCGAAGCAAGCTGCGCCCCTCACCCTCGCCGACGTGACCGCCGAGGCGTTCTGCTGCCAACCCCTGGCGCAGCACCGCGTGCCGGCCGAGACCGCCGCGGTGCTCGCGCCAGCGTTCAAGGCCCTCGGCGACCCGGTCCGCCTACAGCTGATGTCGATGATCGCCTCCGCCGACAACGGCGAGGCATGCGTTTGCGACCTCACCCCCGCCTTCAACCTCACCGGCCCGACCATCTCGCATCACCTCAAGACCCTGCGCGAGGCCGGTCTCGTCGACGCCGAGCGGCGCGGCACCTGGGTGTACTACCGGGCCCGACCGGCCGTCCTGCGCCAACTCGCCGCGCTGCTCACCGTCGAACCAGTAACCGCTTTATAGGCTGCGGTCGGCGCCGCGACCGGCCGGACACGCCGCCCGCCAAGGCGGCAACGACATGCGCCGCGTCGCGCCCGACGCCGCGCAGGGTGTTCGACGAGAACGACCGCTGGAACTCCAACCCGAGGTAGACCAGTCCTCGATGGGTCGTGGAGACACCTGCGACGTGGCGGGGCATGCCGGCATCCAGGGCTCCGAGCGGGGCGAGGTAGTCGAGGTTCGGGCGGTAGCCGGTAGCAAAGATCACCGCGTCGACCGCCTCGTGCGTACCGTCCGCCCAGATGACGCCGTCGGCGGTGAAGGCGGTTAACATTTCCCGGCGGGCGAGCCGGCCGGAGGTGATCGCGTCGCGGTAGACGCCGGTGTCGAGCACGGCCGCGTGGCGGACGAGTCGGGTGAGCACCGCCCGGGGCAGAAGGTCCGCACCGGTGACGCGGAGCCAATGGTGCAGGTCCCGGCCTCGGATGCGCTGGGGCATGAACTGGATCGGCGCCCGGGTGGCCAGGGTGACCCTCGCGTGTGGCGCGAGCTCGTAGGCGACCTGGACGGCGGAGTTTCCGGCGCCCACGACGAGGACCCGCTTGCCGGTATACGGCTCGGGCCGCCGGTAGTGCGCGACGTGCCGTACCTCGCCCTCATAGGTGTCCCGGCCGGGCAGCGCCGGCAGGTACGGATTGCTGAAGGAGCCACTGGCAGCGACGACGCCCGCAGCGGCGATGTCATCGCCGCTGTCGGTATGGACGAGGTAGCCACCGCCTGGACGCGGATGCACAGCGGTGACGCGGGCGCCGGTGCGGATCTCGGCGTCGATGCTTGCGGAATAGCGGCGGAGATAGGCGACGACCTCGTCGCGAATCGGGTAGCGGTCGGGGTCTCCCCCGTCGAACGTCATGCCCGGCAGCGAGCTGTATCGGGCCGGGGAGAACAGGGTGAGACTCTCGTAGTAGCCGGGCCAGGACCCCACCGGCTCGACGCCTGCCTCCAGGACGACGGGGCGCAGGCCAGCGGAGAGAGCGGCGCGAGCGGCGGAAAGACCGGACTGGCCGCCTCCGACGATGACGACTGGTTCTGAAGAGGTGGTCACTGGACCATCATATCGTCGTTTCGTTGAATGACAATATGATCGTGATGCGAGAAGGTGGGGCCATGGATGAGCCAGAGCCCGCAGCGGTCGCGCCCGGCGCCGCACCAACCGGGCTCGGGCCGGACACGCAGGAGTTCCTCAAGGCGTTGGGCAGCCCCACGCGACAGCGGATCATGATGCTGTTCTCCCAAGGCGCCGAGCTGTCCGTCGGGGAAGTCGCCGAGCGCGCGGGCATCAGTCAAGCGACAGCGTCGCAGCAGCTGACCCTGCTACGCCGGGGGCGGATCGTGACCTCGCGGCGCGAGGGCAAGACCGTGTACTACCGCGCCGACCGCGACGGCGCCGTCGCGGCGCTGGCCGAGCTGCAGTCGTATCTGATGACCTGCTGCTGACAGCAGCCGCACGGCCCAGCCGCGACGTGAACCCCTGCTTCCCGGCCAATCGCCCTCGGCGCGAGCCGCCTGCCCGCTCGGCGCACCTCAGGCCCGAGCGTCAGCCTCGGCCGAGCCTCCGACCAGTCGGGCCGCCGACTCGCCGCCACTTGACAACATTCCGGTAGGTCAGCAATAGTTGAGTCAATGACTACTGAGCTTGCATCGCTGTCGGGGCGCGCCCGGATTCACGCCGCGCTCGGCGATCCGTCGCGCCTGGCGGTCGTCGACGCGCTCACCTTGGGCGACGCCTCTCCTGGCGAGATCGCCCACGACCTTCAGATGCCGACGAATCTGGTCGCCCACCACGTCAAGGTCCTCAGCGAGGCCGGCCTCGTCGTTCGCGGCCGATCCGAGGGAGACCGCCGTCGCACCTACCTGCGGCTGCGGCCCGAGGCATTGACCGCGTTGACGCCAGCGCCGATGGCCGGCGTGGGTCGGGTGGTGTTCGTCTGCACCCGCAACTCGGCCCGCTCGCAGCTCGCCGCCGCCCTCTGGTCGGACCGCACGCACACCTCGGCGGCATCGGCCGGAACGCAGCCGGCAGAGCGGGTTCATCCGCGCGCCGTCGCCGTGGCTCAGCGCCACGGGCTGCTGCTGGACGCGACCGGCACCGCGCACGTCGCGGACATCGTGCGTGACGACGACCTGCTGATCGCCGTCTGCGACAACGCCCACGAGGAACTCACCGACCCGGCCCGGCCCCGGCTGCACTGGTCGGTCCCCGACCCGGTCCGCGTCGACACCGACGACGCCTTCGAGGCCGCGTTCACCGACCTCGCCGCCCGCATCGACCGCGTCGCCCCCATCGTCACCGCCGCCATGAACTCTGGCGAGCGCTACGACTGACACCAGCCCTACCCACGCGGTGACCGAGCGCGATCCAGCGACCGACCGCACCGCATGAGCACCGAGCCGCAGCACAGTGGGGCATCGGGAACTGATGAATCCATCGCGTCCCGTCGGCCGCTACGACCTGCTCGACCGCAACAGCGACCCCGCCCGCACCCTGCCCGCGATACCTGACCGGGCGCCGGTCAACCGGCTCCGCAACCTACCCTGCAAGAAAGGCTCCTGATGTCCGACAAGCCCAGCGTCCTGTTCGTCTGCGTCCACAACGCCGGCCGCTCCCAAATGGCCGCCGGCTGGCTGCGCCACCTCGCCGGCGACACCGTCGAAGTCCGCTCCGCCGGCTCCGCCCCCGCCGACACCGTCAACCCCGCCGCCGTCGAGGCGATGCGCGAGGTCGGCATCGACATCACCGGCCAGACGCCGAAACTCCTCGAGTACGCCACGGCCGAGTCATCGGACGTCATCGTCACCATGGGTTGTGGTGACGCCTGCCCCGTCTTCCCGGGCAAGCGCTACGAGGACTGGAAGCTCGAAGACCCCGCCGGCAAGGGCGTCGAATCCGTGCGCCCGATCCGCGACGAGATCCGTACCCGGGTGGAAAAGCTCCTCGGCGAGCTGCGCACCGCCGCCTGACCCTGTCAACCACCCCCCGCTCGCCGACCCCGTCGTCGGCGGGCGGCTCTCCCCTGAGCAGGAGACCTCCCGTGTCCGACTCGCACCGCCTGATCATCATCGGCTCCGGACCCGCCGGATACGCCGCCGCCCTCTACGCCGCCCGCGCCAACCTCGCGCCTCTCGTCATCGAGGGCAGCCAGTCCGGCGGTGCGCTGATGCCACCACCGAGGTGGAGAACTTTCCCGGCTTCCCCGACGGGATCACCGGCCCCGACCTGATGGACACCATGCGCAAGCAGGCCGACCGCTTCGGCGCCCAGTTCATCACCGACGACGTCACCCGCGTCGACCTCACCGGCCCTACCAAGACCGTGTGGGTCGGCGAAAAGGCCTACCAGGCGGACGCGGTCATCCTGGCCACCGGTTCCGCCTGGCGCCCCCTCGGCGTTGCCGGCGAGCAGGAACTCCTCGGCCACGGCGTGTCCGCCTGCGCCACCTGCGACGGGTTCTTCTTCCGCGACCAGGACATCGCCGTCATCGGCGGCGGCGACACCGCGATGGAAGAAGCCACCTTCCTCACCCGCTTCGCCCGCACTGTCACCATCGTCCACCGCCGCGACACGTTCCGCGCCAGCCAGATCATGGCCGAGCGCGCGTTGAGCAACACCAAGATCCGGGTGGTGTGGAACAGCGTCGTCGAGGAGATCCTCGGCCAGGACGGCGCCGTCGTCGGCGCCCGCCTGCGCGACGTCCACACCAGCGAGACCCGCGTCCTGGACGTCACCGGCGTGTTCGTCGCCATCGGCCACGACCCGCGCAGCGAACTCTTCCGCGGCCAGGTGAGGCTCGACGACGACGGCTACGTCACCGTCGACTCCCCCGGCACCCGCACCAACCTGCCCGGCATCTTCGCCGCCGGCGACCTCGTCGACCACACCTACCGCCAGGCCATCACCGCCGCCGGAACCGGCTGCGCCGCCGCCCTCGACGCCGAGCGGTACCTCGCCGCCCAGTCCTGAGCCGTCCCCGGGTTCGCCGGTGCCGGCGGCCACCCAACCCTCGCAGGGAGAAACGTGACGCGTCTGCTCGTCATCGGTGGCAGCGACGCCGGTATCAGCGCCGGCCTGCGCGCCCGTGAACTCGACCCCGGCGCCGAGGTGACGCTCCTCGTCGCCGATGCCTACCCGAACTTCAGCATCTGCGGCATCCCGTACCACGTGTCCGGTGATGTCCCCGACTGGCGCAGCCTCGCCCACCGCAGCAGCGACGACCTGGACAAGGCCGGCCTGCGGGTGAGGCTCAATCACCGTGCCACCGCCATCGACGCGGGCACGCACACGGTCACCGCGACCACGCCGGACGGCACCACCACGACCCTGGACTACGACCGGCTCGTCATCGGCACCGGGGCCGTCGCGGTACGCCCACCGATCGCCGGCCTCAACCAGCTCGGGCCGGCCGACGGCCTCCACACGCTGCACACCATGGGTGACACCTTCGCCCTCCTGCAATCGGTGCAGCAGCGCCGGGCGCGCTCGGCGGTCATCGTCGGCGCCGGCTACATCGGCCTGGAAATGGCCGAAGCGCTCACCACCCGCGGCCTGCAGGTCACCCTCATCGAGCAGGTCAACCAGGTCATGCCCACCATTGACCCGGAGCTGGCCCAACCCCTCGCCGAGCACCTGCAAGGTCAGGACGTCACGGTGCGGTGCGCCACCACGGTTCACGCCGTCACCTCCGACGGCGACCGGCTGCGTGTCGACACCGATGCCACCACCTACGAGGCGGACGTCGTCCTTGTCGTCACCGGAGTCCGCCCAGACACCGACCTCGCCGCAACCGCGGGCGTCACCCTCGGCGTGCACGGTGCGATCGCGGTCGACCGACAGATGCGCACCAACCTGCCCGACGTCTTCGCCGCCGGTGACTGTGTGCACACCTACCACCGGCTCCTCGACCGGCACGTGTACCTGCCGCTGGGCAGCACCGCCCACAAGCAGGGCCGGGTCGCGGGCACGAACGCGCTCGGCGGGGAAGCCTTGTTCGCCGGATCGCTGGGCACCCAGGCCGTCAAGGTCTTCGACCTCGTCGCCGCCGGCACCGGGCTGCGCGACGACCACGCCCGCAAGGCCGGCTACGACCCGGTCACCGTGGCCTCCACCGCCGACGATCACAAGGCGTACTACCCAGGCGCGACACCCGTCCGAGTCCGAGTCACCGGGGACCGCCGCACCGGCAGACTCCTCGGCGCGCAACTGCTCGGCACCCGCGGTGCTGAAATCGCCAAGCGCATCGACACGTACGCCACCGCTATCTCCTACGGCGCCAGCATCGCCGACATCGCCGAGCTCGACCTGTCGTACACCCCACCGTTGGGCAGCCCGTGGGACGCCGTGCAGATCGCCGCCACGAACTGGCAGCGAGAGGTGACGGAGAAGCGCTGAGGCGAACGGCTTCGCGTCTGAGCCCAGCGGCCGAGCCGGTCAGGACACGATCGGCAGGAGACGCCGCTTCGGCAGGAGGTGCTTGACGGGTTCCAGCTGCCCAGGGTTGAGGGAGTACCAGACCCAGCTGCCGCGCTTGTTGCGATTCAGCACGCCCGCCTCGACCAGGATCTTCAGGTGGTGGCTGATCGCCGGCTGGGTCATGTCGAACGCCTCGGTCAGGTCACAGACGCACGCCTCACCGCTCGGCGCGACCTCGATGATCGACAGGATCTGCAGCCGGGTGGGGTCGGAGAGGGCCTTGAACAGCCGGGCGAACTGTTCGGCGTCGACGCGCGGTAACGGCGGCCCCACCGGAGCGGGCGCGCACGCTGGCGCGACGGCCGGGGCGGTGGCGGCGGAAGACATGATCCGAGTCTAGGAAGCCCTGCTCAGGGGTCGAATGACCGGAAGGTGAACAGCAAGTGACGCCGATCACGAGGTGACTACGGTGGGTCGAGACGGTATCCCATCCCGCGTACGGAAACGATGATCGAGGGTTTCCGCAGGTTATCGCCGAGCCGGCGCCGCAGGCGCCGAATGTGCACGTTCAGGCTGTTGGACGCGTCCCCTTCGCCGCTCCAGAGCAGCCGGTTGATCTGGTGTCGGGTGACGACCCGGCGGGCGTGCAGCATGAGCAGGTGCAACAGCTCGAACTCCCGCATCGGCAGTTCGATGCGCCTGCCGGCCAGCCGCACCTCGTGCGCGCCGGGTCCAGCCGCAGCGTCCCCACCTCCACGGCGACCTGAAAGTCCGCCGCGGTGTCCGGGGAGATCGCGCGCAGCATCGGCAGGATTTCCGTGACGCGGTACGGTCGGGCGACGCAGGCGGTGGCACCTGCGGCGAGGGCGAGGCTGCCTTCCATTCCGTCGTGCTCTCCCACCCCGACGAGGGTGGGAATGCAGGCGCGGGTGTGCAGGGCGCGCGCGATGGTCGAGCCGCGCATGGGCGGGACGTCGGTGGCCGTGAGGACGGCGTCGGGTAGCAGCGCGCCGGCCTGCAGCAGGGCGTCGGCCGGGTCGCCGGTGACGACGACGTCGATCTGCCGCTCCTGCAGCTGCTCGGCGAGGGCGTTGGCCGTGCTGGTGTCGGGGTCGAGGACCAGGAGCAGGAATCGGGTCCTGGTGGTCTGCGGTGTCATGGGTTGGCACCGCGGCGTCTCGATGGAATCGGGCTGCATTGTTGGCCTTCGCTGACGAGATTGGGCGGGTCAGCCGAATCGGCCGGTGATGTATTCCTCGGTGCGCTTCTGGGCCGGGTTGGTGAAGATCTTGTTGGTGGTGTCGTACTCGATGAGCCGGCCGTGTCGCTCGCCCTGCTCGTCGACCTCGGCGGTGAAGAACGCGGTGCGGTGCGAGACCCGGGCGGCCTGCTGCATGTTGTGGGTGACGATGACGATGGTGTAGTCGCGGCTCAGCTCGAACATCAGGTCTTCGATCTTGCTGGTGGCGATCGGGTCGAGCGCCGAGCACGGCTCGTCCATGAGGATGACCTCGGGGCTTACGGCGATGGTGCGGGCGATGCACAGCCGTTGCTGCTGCCCACCGGACAGGGCGAGAGCTGACTGCTTCCGCTTGTCTTTGACCTCGTCCCACAGGGCGGCGCGGCGCAGGGCCTTCTCCACCAGCTCGTCCATGTTGGACACTCGCATGCCCGTGACGCGGGGGCCGTAGGCGATGTTGTCGTAGATCGACTTGGGGAACGGGTTGGGTTTCTGGAACACCATGCCGATACGGCGGCGGACCTCGATGGGGTCGACCTCACGGGCGTAGAGGTCCTCGCCGTGGTAGGTGACCCGGCCGGCGACGCGGGCGCCGGGGATGAGGTCGTTCATCCGGTTGAGCGAGCGCAACACGGTGGACTTGCCGCACCCGGAGGGGCCGATCAGGGCGGTGATCTGGTGCCGGCCGATGGTCATGTCGACGCCTCGGACGGCCTGGTAGTCACCGTAGAAGATGTTGACATCCTCCAGACGAAGGACCTGCTCGTCGTCGCCGCGGGGTGCTCCTTCGTTCCGGTTGGCGGGGTTGACCAGCGCCACCGGAGGTGGTGCCGGGCGGGTGCTGCTCACGGTGTCGGTCACGTCGGGGGCCTTTCGGTTCGGATCGCTCACAGTGGGGGTGGCCTGCTACCAGCGCTTTTGGAACCTGTTGCGGATGAGGATCGCGGCGGAGTTCAGCGCGAGGAGGATGACCAGCAGCAGCACGATCGCCGCGGCGGCGAGCTCCTGGAACTCGGCCTGCGGCTCCTTGATCAGGTTGTAGATCTGGATCGGCAGGGTGGTGTACGACGACAGCAGGCTGTCGGGGTTGAACCGGATGAAGGTGACCGCGCCGAGCAGGATCAGCGGGGCCGCCTCCCCCAGGGCTCGTGACAGGGCGAGGATCGCGCCGGTGGACATGCCGGGGACGGCGGCGGGCAGGACCTGCCGCCAGGTGGTCTGCCATCTGGTCGCGCCGAGCGCGTAGGAGGCTTGCCGGATCGAGCGCGGCACCGCGCGTAGCGCTTCTCGGCTGGCGATGATGACGACGGGCAGGACGAGTAGGGACAGCACGATCGCGGCGGTGATGACGGTGAACCCGAGACCGATCACCCGGGCGATCAGCCCGAGGCCGAGGATGCCGAACACGATGGACGGGACACCGGCGAGGTTCTGGATGTTGAGTTCCAGCAGCCGGTTGTACCAGCGGGTGTTGTCGGCGTACTCCTCCAGGTAGATCGCCGAGGCGATGCCGATCGGCAGACAGATCGCGGCGGTCAGGCCGATGACCCACAGCGTGCCGGTGATCGCCGATTGGACGCCGGCGCGGGCGACCCGGGAGGCGGCCCCGGTGGGCATCTCCTGCCACAGGCGTGGGTCGAGCCGGTTCCAGCCCTTGATGACCGCGAAGGCGATCAACGCAACCAGGAACGCGAAGGCGACCAGCAGGCAGAATTGCAGCGCGAGCTTGAACAGCACCTCGCCGGGGCGCGATCGCCGCTGGCTCAGCGACGGCCGGTGGCGCGGGTTCGCCGCGTGGGAGGCCGGCGGTGTGGACGTCGTACTCACTCGTACACCTCCCGGAACTTGCGGACCAGCCGGATAGACAGGGCGTTGAGGGCGAAGGTGAACAGGAACAAGGTGGTGCCCACCGCGAAGATGGTCAGATAGTCGAGGGAGTCCACCGGCAGGTCACCCTGGGCGGCGCCGGCGATGAAGCTGGTCATGGTCGCGGCGCCGTCGATGGGCGACCACGGGATGCCATCGGTCTTCAATCCGGCGGCGATCGTGACGATCATCGTCTCCCCGAGCGCCCTGGAGACCCCGAGTACGATCGCGGCGACGATCCCCGACAACGCCCCGGGCACCACGACGCGGGTGGCGACCTGCATCTTCGTCGACGCCAGGGCGTAGGCACCCTCGCGCAGGCTCTGCGGCACGGCGCTCATCGCGTCCTCGGCCAGGCTGGCCACGGTGGGCACGATCATGATGCCCATGGCGATGCCGGCGACCAGGAGGTTCTGGAACTCCGGCTTGTCGTCGCTGGGCCACAGGTCGATCAGGAGGGGGTTGAGGAAGGTCAGGGCGAAGAACCCGTACACCACGGTCGGGATGCCGGCGAGAACCTCGAGGATCGGCTTGAGGAGCTTGCGGGTGCCGGGTCGGGCGTACTCGGACAGGTAGATCGCCGCCCCGATGCCCAGCGGTACCGCGATGACCGTCGCGATCAGCGTCACCCACAGCGTGCCGACCAGCAGGGGCAGCACCCCGTACTGCTTGATCGAGAACAGCGGGGTCCACTGCGTACCGGTGACGAACTCGATGATGCTGACCTCGCCGAAGAACTCCACCGTGGGGAACAGCAGCGAGACGACGATACCGATGGTCGTCGCGATGGAGACCACCGCGGCGAGGACGAGGAACCCTTCGATGACGCGTTCGCCGGGCCGGCGGCGTCCCCGCCGCACAGAGGCGGCGGGGACGGGGGCTCCGGGGGTGATGACCGCCACGAGTCCGCTCAGGCCTTCGTCAGGGTCGCGAACTCGGACTTCAGGGTCTCCTTCTGGGAAGCGGTCAGCGGCACGTACTTGGCTTCCTTGACGACCTCGTCGATGCTCTCGATGTAGAAGTCGACGAAGCCCTTGACCTGCTTCTTGGCGATGCCCTTGTCGGAGACGTAGATGAACAGCGGCCGGGACAGCGGCTTGTAGCTGCCGTCCTGCGCGTTGGCCACGCTCGGCTCGACACAGCCGGCGCCACCGTCGACCTTGACGAGCTTCAGCTTGTCGGCGTTCTCCTCGTAGTAGGTGAACCCGAAGTAACCGAGCCCGCCCTTGGAGCCGCTCACCCCTTGCACCGTGACGTTGTCGTCCTCGGTCGGGGTGTAGTCGGTGCGGTGCGCCTTCTCCTTGCCGTTGATCGCGGCGGTCCAGTAGTCGAAGGTGCCGGAGTCGGTACCGGCGCCGAACAGCTTCAGCGGCTCGTTCGGGAACTTCGGGTCGACCTGGTTCCAGTTGTTGACCTTCGAGCCCGGCTCCCAGATCGCCTTGAGCTGCGGCACCGTCAGGCAGTCAGCCCAGGTGTTGTCCTTGCTGACCACCACCGACAGCGCGTCGTTGGCCACGATCAACTCGACGTACTTGACGCCGTTCTTGTCGCACTCGGCCTTCTCGGTGTCCTTGATCGGCCGGGAGGCATCGGAGATGTCGGTCTCGCCGTTGCAGAACTTCTTGAACCCGCCGCCGGTGCCGGTGATGCCCACCGTGACGTTCACCTTGGCCTGCTCGTCGGCGAACAGCTCGGCCGCCGCCTTGCTCAGCGGACCGACCGTGCTCGACCCGTCGACCTTCACGTCGCCGGACAGCTCAGCCGCGGCACCGGTCCCGGTGCCACCGTCGTTGTTGTCGCTGCCACAGGCAGCCAGACCGACCGTCAGGACCAGCGCGACTGACGCCAGGCCCAGCCCACGCACCGTCTTGATCACAATTCGTCCTCTTCAGACAGGCCGGCGGGTATCGCCGGTGCTCGTTCGGGGTCGGCTGTCTTTCACCGACGAGCTCATAAAAGATTGCTTATGTGATCGCATATCGTCGACTAGGTGAACGGAAGCTGAACATAAGCGAGTGTTTATTTCCCCTTGCCAGGATGCCTGAAGCTACGCATCGATTCCCTTGCCGTTCACTCTTCGTTCACTCTCAACATGCAGCAGAAGCCCTGACCTCGGGGTGGACTCGCATGAGCTGACAGGGCGGGCGCCCGGACCGTGGTGGTCGGGGCGCCCGCAATTGGTGGGCAGTTCAGGCGCCGATCTGTCGGCCGTCGAGACGCCAGACGCTGATCACGGCCGGGCGGGCGTAGTCGCCATCCGGCCAGGTGGAGGCGGGGTTGTCCATGCTCGCACCATCGATTTCGCCGGGGTGCTGGACGGAGACGAACGCGGTGCGATTGTCGTCGCTCAGGGACGCGGACGCTTGCTCCGCGCCGATCGGGACGGTGAGGAACTGCTTCACGTGTCCGCGTTCGGGGCCGTCGAGGGGCACGGCGAACAGGCCGTCGTTGGAGCCGAGCGCGTTACCGTCGGTGGAGATCCACAGGTTGCCGTGGGCGTCGAAGTCGAGGTTGTCGGGGCAGGAGATCGGGCTGACCTTGGTCTTGTCGTAGCCGGCGAAGTACGTCGACGGGTCGGCCGGGTCGCCGCACACGATCGGAACCGTCCAGGTGAACGTGGTCGCCGCGTTGTCGCCGCCGTCCTCAGTGATCTCCAGGATATGGCCGTGCCGGTTGTTCGATCGAGGATTGACCTCGTCAGCGGCCGGTTGCCCGGCAGCACCACGGCGGGTGTTGTTGGTCAACGCGGCGTACACCTTGCCGGTGCGCAGGTTCGGCGCGACGTCCTCGGGGCGGTCCATCTTCGTGGCACCGACCGCGTCGGCGGCCAGCCGGGTGTGCACCAGGACCTCATCGACGCTCATGCCGGGAAGCAGGGACTGCCGACCCTGGGCGAGGGGGATCCACCGGCCCGTGCCGTTGAACGCCCCGTCGGCGGGCAACGCGCCCGAACCGTCGATCTCAGACGCGGAGCTGAACCCGAACGACGCGACGTACAACGTTCCCGACTCCAGCAACGTCATGTTGTGTGCCCGGTCGGAGGGCTTGTCGCCCCGGCGCATCGTCTGGTCCGAGACGAACTTGTACAGGTAGTCGAAGCGCTCGTCGTCGCCCATGTAGGCCACAACCCGGCCTTCGCGGGCGAGGATGATCTCCGCGCCCTCGTGCTTGAAGCGACCCAGTGCCGTGTGCTTGCGCGGGGTGGATTTCGGGTCGTGCGGGTCGAGTTCCAGGATCCAGCCGAACCGGTTGGCCTCGTTCGGGTGGGCGCTCAGGTCGAACCGGGCGTCGGCGCGCTCCCACTTGCGTGACCCGGACGGGTAGCGGTTGACGGTGTCGATGCCGTAGCGGGTCAGGGCAGGCTTGGCCCCGGCGGGGACGGCCTCGCCGCCGACGAAGTACTGGTTGAAGTTCTCCTCGCCGGACAGGATCGTGCCCCACGGGGTGAGTCCGCCGGCACAGTTGTTCAGCGAGCCGAGCACCATGGTGCCGGATGGGTCGGCCGCGGTGCGTAGCAGCGCCGAGCCGGCAGCCGGGCCGGTGAACCGCATCGGTGTGCCGGCGGTGATCCGCCGGTTCCACCGCCGCGTCCCGCGGGCAACCGGCACCCACCGCCCGGTGTCACCGACCCGCTCGATCTCCACCACACTGAGCCCGTGGGCGGCCATCGACACCCGGACCTGCTCCACCGTCAGCGCCTCCGGCGTGGTGTAACCGGGGAACATCAGGTTCTCGTTGGTGTACTCGTGGTTGACCACCAGCAGCGCCCGGCGGCCGTGCCGGTCCAGCGGCAGGGTCACGAGCCAGTCGTTGTTGTAGCCGAACTGCCTGGCCTGCGCTGCGGCGCTCTGCCGATCGGCCCGGAAGGCCGGCGCTCCCGGCACGACCGGGTCGCCCCACCGGAGGATGACCGCGTTGTCGTAGCCGTTGGGCACGATGACGGTGTCCAGGGTGTTGGGCGGGATGGGCTTGAACGTCAGCCCTGCGCCGTTGATTGGTGGGCGGGGCCCGGTATGGCCCGCTGGGGCCACGGCCTCCGCCGGGGCGGCATCGGTGGCCAGAGCAGCGGCGCCGGCGCCGATGACCAGGGCGCCGAGAGAACCGGCGCGCAGCAGGCCGCGACGGGACACCTCAGCGGTGACCACGTCAGCGAAGTACGGATTGTCCGAGTTATTGGGGGCCGCGTGCGAGCAGGCGTTCCCGCAGCGGTACAGGCAGGTCATCGCACTGCGACCGCCGTGACCGGGCAGTAGCGGCAGCGAACGAGTTGGACGGGGCGAGGCCGTCATCGGTCCTCCCAGGGAAGATCGGAGATGCGGACACCTGCGGACGCTAGAAACGTCAGATAGACCGCCAGCGAACTCCGAGGCGACGAACCCACCACCAGCGGATGAACGCGACATGGACATCAAATTTCAGGACCGCGAATCGTTCACTCAGCACCGGCCGCAGGTTGACGATCCGATCCATATCAGCGAGGATTTAATTCAATGACAGTTGATACGAATGAGACGCAGCTCGCGGCGCTCCGGGCCGTGGCTGATCCGCTGCGCTGGCGGGTGATGCAGGCGCTGGCGCGGGAGCAACTGTGCGTGTGCCACCTGGTCGAAGACCTGGGGGTCACCCAGCCGCTGATCAGCCACCACCTGCGGGCGCTGCGCCAGGCCGGGCTGGTGGAGACCGAACGTCACCGCTACTGGACCTACTACCGGCTCCGCCCCGAAGCGGTACGCGCACTCGGTCAGGGCATCGCCGCTCTCGCCGACCATGCGCCCACCGGCGCCGAGGGCAGACGGCCCTGCGGCCCGGACGCACCCACCGAGAAACCAACAGAGGAACCAGGCACATGACGACACTGGCCACACCGGCGCGCACCACGCCCCGGCTCTCGACGCTGGACCGGCTCCTGCCGGTTTGGATCGGCGCCGCCATGGTCGCCGGGCTGCTCCTGGGCCGGCTGATCCCCGGACTCGACGATGCCCTCGACCACGTCAAGGTCGGCGGGATCTCCGTACCTATCGCCCTGGGTCTGCTGATCATGATGTACCCGGTCCTGGCCAAGGTCCGCTACGACCGCCTCGACACCGTCACCTCCGACCGGCGCCTGCTGATCTCCTCCCTGGTGATTAACTGGCTCATCGGTCCCGCCGTCATGTTCGCCCTGGCCTGGCTGCTCCTGCCCGACCAGCCCGCGTACCGCACCGGCCTGATCATCGTCGGCCTCGCCCGCTGCATCGCCATGGTCATCATCTGGAACGACCTCGCCTGCGGCGACCGGGAAGCCGCCGCCGTCCTGGTCGCCCTCAACTCCGTCTTCCAGGTCCTCGCCTTCGGCGTGCTCGGCTGGTTCTACCTCACCGTCCTGCCCGGCTGGCTCGGCCTGGAGCAGGCCGGACTGGCCGTCTCCGGATGGGACATCGCCGGCAGCGTCCTGGTCTTCCTCGGCATCCCTCTCGCCGCCGGCTACCTCACCCGCAAATTCGGCGAACGCGCCAAGGGCCGCGACTGGTACGAGGCGAAGTTCCTGCCCCGCATCGGGCCGGTCGCCCTGTACGGGCTGCTGTTCACCATCGTGCTGCTCTTCGCCCTGCAGGGCGAAGCGATCACCGCCCAACCCTGGGACGTCGCCCGCATCGCGCTCCCCCTGCTCGCGTACTTCGCGATCATGTGGTTCGGCTCGTTCGCCATCGGTCGGGCCATCGGCCTGAACTACGAACGCACCACCACGCTCGCCTTCACCGCCGCCGGCAACAACTTCGAACTCGCCATCGCCGTCGCGATCGGCGTGTTCGGCGTCACCAGCGGCCAAGCCCTCGCCGGAGTCGTCGGACCACTGATCGAGGTACCGGTCCTGGTCGCCCTCGTCTACGTCAGCCTCGCCGCCCGCCGCCGGTTCTTCCCCACCCAGGTCACCAATGACTAGCGGTGCGCAGGAAGTAGCCGCCGGCCGATCGCCTCAGCTCGCCGCGCAGCGGTTGGCACGGTAAGGACGACGTGATGGACGGACCGTTCGACGCAATGGACACCCGGGATGTCGACTACGTGCTCGGGCAGATCGCCAAACGGCTCTCCAGCCGGTTCACCGGCGTATTCGGCCCCGAGACCGTCGAACGGTACGTCTTCGAGTCCTACATGTACCTACACCGCACCGTCCGCCTCCAGGCCCACCTGCCAGCACTGACGGAGAACTTCGCCACCGAACGACTCACCGCCCTGGCGCAGGTCGAGGGCAGCATCGACAAGCCGGTACCCGAGGTGCTTTTCCTCTGCGCCTACAACGCCGGCCGTTCCCAACTCGCCGCCGCGCTCGCCGACCGGTACGCGCAAGGCAGGGTGCACGTACGGTGCGCTGGTTCGCACCCGGCGGACGGGCTGGACCAGAACGTCTTCGAGGCGCTCGGCGAGTGGGGCATCGACATCAACCGGGCGTACCCCAAACCCCTGACGCCGGACGTCCTCGGCGCGAGCGACGTGATCGTGACGATGGGCTGCGGAGACGCCTGCCCAGTCCTCGCTGGCAAGCGTTACCTCGACTGGGACATCCCCGACCCCGCCGGAAGGGACCTGCCGTTCGTTCGGACCGTCCGCGACGACATCGACGCCCGCGTCCGAGCGCTGGTCGACGATCTCACCCTGACCATGGGTTGATCCCGGCGATCGCACGACGCCTGCCGAGACTCGATGCTCGGGGCAGCCTGACCGGTAGCATGCCGGCCGACACCGCCCCCGCGCCGCCGGCCGCACCATTCTCGACAAGCTGCTGGCGCACATCTCCGCGGCGCACAGCGAGAACGTCAACTTCTTCGGGACCATCACGGTCGACGTCGACGGTGAGGAGCTGGCTAAGCTCAACGAGCACGGCGTGCAGCTGCTGCGGGCATTCGGCTTCGACGCGGGTTCTGTGACGGTGAAGGGCCGGCTTGCCGGGTGATTGCTCAGGACGATGCGGTACGTCGCTGGTCGGATGCGGCGACTTCCTCGGTGCTGCTGAGCGTCCACCGTTCGGTACGGCTGTCGTAGAGGATGATGCTGCCGTCGTGCAGGACGATCCGGTCGCGGTAGCCCTCCGGGTCCGCCGCGGTGGTGGCGTCTTGGTCGAATTCCGCCAATGCGGGGACCACATCGGCGAGCAGGATCGGCATCGTCATGGACGGTTCGTCGAAGGCGCGGTTGAGCGTCTCGGCGACCTCGTGGCCGGTGGCAGTCATCTGTGAAGGCCTTTCGTCGTACGCTCTGAGCGGGCGACTACCTTTCTAGCGGCAGCGGCGGCGGTTGCCCGCCCAGCCTATGACGCGCATTGGCCGCCGCGCTGAGCCGCAGGGCGACGTAACGCGCTCACGCCGTCTAGGTCGTCAGGCCAGATCTTGCAGGACGCAGGCGACACCATTGCCGTCGGGGACTTCCTGTCCTCGTCGCGTATCGATGCCACTCGGGTCGCGCTCCGCGTGGCAGAGGCCTACGGTGGCCAGGTGAGCGCGTCCCGTGCCGTCGGATGTGCATTATGTGGTGCCGTGGTGCTCATAACCGGCGAATCAGCCCACCCCTGCGGCGTCTGGGTTCAACGCGGCCGCTGCACCGACTGTGGCGTCTCGTTGTGGCGGTTGCTCGACGAGCGACGCACGCCCCTGGCCGATCGACGCGGCGGCTGGACGACCTCGGCTGGCCGCAACGGGCACACGGTCAGCCAGGGCCCCGCGCCCGCCGATCGGACGGCGCCACCCACGAACCGACCGCCCCCACGCAAGGACTGCACCCGCCCACGAAGCTAAGCGTCGCTAGCCCGGGCGCTCAGCGCCGGATTTCTGGGGCCTGTGCAAGGGCCGGCTGTTGCGGCACAACGGGGCGTTGCTAACGAACGGGCGACCAGAGATCAGGTGGGGTGCCGCCGAGGGCGACACAGACGCCGCCGCGGCGATCGGTCTCAGGTGGGCAGGCCGCCGCGGTGACCTGGTGGGGTGCGGTCAGACGCGTTCGACCTCGACGGTGACGACGTCGAGAGGGGCTCCCAACGCTGGGCGCCGACGTTCAGGAAATTTGTGTCCGAGTTACTAGACATGCTTGCCCTCGTCGGTTAAGTTCTTTGGTCGAGAATGAAGCAACACAATAGACGCTGACGAGAACCGCCCTGCTGAGGCGAAGGAGCCGGACCAGCGACGACCCGGCTCCGGCACGTCGTGGTTTGACGTGCGAGGCATGTCGCAATAGACAGGAAAGTTTGCGGTATCCCGGGTTGTTTGTGCGTAATTCCGGGTGCACCAGGTGGCGGGGCCGATGTTAGGTTCGGGGCTTCGCCGCAGGTGAGGACGTTCGTCGCACGTGTTCGGGGCCATGAAGTCGCGTGGGGTTCAGTCACCGGCGGACCGGAACGAGGTAAGTGAAAGTGGTAGCAGAGGAAAGGGAGGGCCGCGCACCGTTGGATCGCCCGCCACTGGCCGCACTGACGGGCCGGACGCGGATACCGCCCGAACCTTGGGCTGGTGCGGAAACGACAATCCGACGTTCCTGTCGGTAGATGGTGTTTAGACCCGCAACCCTTGGGCCCCGGCGCTTGCAGCGCCGGGGCCCTCGTGATGGAGGTGTTCATGGGTCAACCTCGCCGCACGCGCCTGACCAGGGCACCGACGTGGCATCAGCCCGCCGCATCATCATCCTCGAAGACCAACTCGAGGAAGCCCTGCACCACCCACCACCAGTCGCGCCAACCCCGGTAACCACCACACCCCGACTCGCGCCAGCACTAATGGGCCCCGATCGCCCCTGGTGCTTTCCAGGTCAAGGCAGAGTGTCGTCGTCGGCAGCCGGCGACGGCCTGTCCGTGCCGTCCTGGACCTGCCGCGCCAACTGGTCGGCACGCTGCGTGATGGCGTCCGCCTGCACCAGCACCGAGTCGCCCAGAGCCCGCAACCGTGCCGCTGCTGTCTCGCTGCGCGCCGCCGCCGCGCTGGCATACATCCCGGCCGCGACGCGGCGCAACTGCCGCGCCGTCGACCGCATCACCGCAGCGGTACGCGCCGACTCCGGGCCGCTGAACTGCTGACCTGCCACCCGCTCGCTCCTACCCGCAGACGCGGACGTCATAACGGAGCCGCGGCCCGGTCGATCGCCCGATACACCGTCGAGCGGGCCACGCCGAACAGCTCGGCCAACTCGGCGCCGGTGTGTTCGCCCGCACGGTGCAGGGCGACCATGTGCGCTTCCTGCCTCACGCTCAGCCTGGGTGCCTTGCGCCGCAGCCGGCCCTTGGCTTTGGCGATCTTCATGTCTTCGCGGGTCCGTAGCCGGGTCAGGTCCGCCTCGAGCTCGGCGATGATCGCCAGGGTGGTGAACAGCAGTTTGCCCATCGCGTCGGTCGGGTCGTGGATGGACCCGCCAAGATTGAGCTTGACCTGCCGGGCGGTCAACTCCTGGGCGATGTCATCGTGCGCGTCGCGGACAGAGCGGGCGAGGCGCTTCAGCTTCGTCACGACCAACTGATCCCGGCCCGGCTCGGCCGGGCCCGGTTGGTTCCGGTCAGGCCCTTGTCGACGTAAATTCGGTCGGTTCCGACACACCAAACTCGGCGAGCGCGGCCAGTCGTGCATTCAGATCCTGCTCGTCGGTGGACACCCGGGCGTTACCGATCTTGAGACCCTTCACGGCGCCACTGTACCGTTTGGCCCGCCCACCGGGCACGTCACGGGGCAGGTCTTACGGGACTCGCCGACCAGCGGCGCGACGGGCGGGCCGACCGCCCTGGCGGGTGTCCGGTGGACGATCCCTAACGGGACACTCGGCACAGGTGCCTCCAGACCGGTTCGCCGCCCCAGGTCATGATCAGCGACGTGGGCTGCGGTGCCACCGCTATCCCCTACTCCCGTTTATGCTCCGCCGAGTGAGCGACAACGAGATGAGCGGCGTGGACCTTAACGACGTGCTGTTCGCGGTGGAGCAAGCCGCCCCCGTCGACGCCGTGCAGGCGGTGACCCGCAGCATCGGGGTGAACCTCGACGCGTCGTGGGTGTCGTTCCTCGTGGCGGACATGAGCGGCCGTGCCCTGGTCCGTCTGGTCCACGTCCCGATCGGTGACCTGCCCGGCGGCCGCCGGCAGGACAACGACATGGCGATGGTGCTGCCCTTCGACGGCGGCCCGCAGGAACAGGCACTACGCGCGCAGCACGTGCTGGTCGAGCATGTCGATGACATGTTCGTGGTGCGGGCACCGGTCACCCAGCGCGGCGAAGCCATCGGATTGTTGGAGATCGCTCTGCCGGCCGCACCGACCGACGCGATCGTGCAGCGAGTGTCGCGTGCCGCGCACACGCTGGCGTTCGTGGTGATCGCCAACCGCCGACACACCGACCTGTTCGAATGGGGACAGCGGACCGTTCCGTTTACCCTCGCCGCGGAGATCCAACGGCGGCTGTTGCCCGCATCGTTCACCTGCGAGGCTGACTCGTTCACCCTGGCGGGATGGCTGGAGCCGGCAGCCAGCATCGGCGGCGACACCTTCGACTACAGTGTGGCCCGCGACCTGCTGCACCTGAGCATCACCGACGCGGTCGGGCACGGTGTGCACAGCGCGCTCACCGCGACCCTGTGCGTCAGCGGGCTCCGCAACGCCCGCCGTCGGGGCGGCACCCTGCTCGAACAGGCACAGGCCGCGGACGAGGCACTCATCGCCAACGCCCCGGCCGGCTCGCCCTTCGCCACCGGGCTGCTCGGCCGCCTGGACCTGGCCACCGGAATTCTCACCGTCGTCAACGCCGGACACCCCACCCCGCTGCTGGTCCGCGACCACACGGCGCAGCCCGTGGCGCTGCCCGCCAACCGACCCTTCGGGATACTGCGTGACAAGCCCTACCAGACCGCCGAGATCGAGTTGCAGCCCGGCGACCGGCTCGTGCTCCTCACCGACGGCATGCTCGAACGCAGCGCCGCCGCCCTGGACCTGCCCGCACGACTGCCGCACCTGAGCGCACTGCACCCGCGGGAGGTCGTCCGCCTCCTCGGCGACCTCGTCCTCGAAGCGGCCGGCCCCGTCCTGCCCGACGACGCCTGCCTACTCGTCCTCGACTGGCACGCAGGGCACGGCGACACCCGCCGCACCGCAGCCGGCGCCGACCCCCACCGGGCCAGCACACCACCCGCCTCACCGGTCGAACGACCAGCTCAGGCAACGGGAACGTGGTAAGAGACGCACCACGAATGCGCTGCCAAGACCGAACCTCTAGCAGGTCAGCCGTATGCGTTGGTTATTCCGCCAGGACCACCGGAACCCGTCTACAACGGGCGCGAGGCAGGTGCCGCGACCGAGGTAGGGCGTCGCTCGCGGGTCCTCGCCGAGTGCGGTGCACCCCGCAGCCGCCTCACCCGGAGCACCGCACGCGACTACCGGCCGCTTACTCGGTCGTGGGTGAGACGGCGCAGTTGGCCTGCGACCACCGGTCGGCGTGATCTGCCAGACGGGCCCTTGTCGGGCGCTTCGCCGAACTCCTGAGGCCTCAGCCGGGAAACGCCGACCGGCAATCGCTTTGGATCGTTCAGGTCCGCGCGGCCGACCCACCTCATCTGCACGCCTTCACCCGCGGCCTGGAACGGGACCGCGACGCCCTGAACGCAGCGCTCACGCTTCCGTAGCAACGGCCCCACGGAAGGCGTCAACACCAGGACCAAACGAAATCGCACGCCAAATGCACGGACGAGCGGGCTTCACCCTGCTTCGCCACCGCATCCTCATCGAATAGCAGAACCCTCCGTCACCACCAAACGTGAGACAGCCCCGCGCTGGCTCGCCCAATCACGCAACAGTCCGGGCCTGTCTCGCTAAGGGTGTTTCCGGCGATCTTGGTGGGTAGTACAGGCAGAGCTCGTCGCCGGCGTAGACGTGGGTGCGGCTGCCCCTGACTGCGGGGCGAGCGGCGGGTCGGTGACCATCACCTCGGGGCATCGGCCGTGCCGGTAGGTCAGCCGCACAGTGTAGATCTGACTGGCCGGGGACGGTTGCAGGCGGAGGGCTCACGTCAGCTCACCGCAGTGGACCGCACCGACGGCGTCCGGGACCAGCGTGGTGATCGCCTACGTGGGCTGCCGTCAGGCCGGTGGCTGAGCGATTCGCATGTCGGCGGGTCCGACGCCGCCCTCCTGCACGCGGTCGTGGAGCTGGCCACCAACGTCATCGACCACGCCCGCACCCGCTCCCGCATCGACGCCAGCGACTCGTGCTCGGCCCACCACGGAAAGCTCCGGCGGCGGTGGCGGCGCGACGCGTTGCGCGCAGGGTGATGTCGTCGGCATGCCCGGTGGCCCGGGTCAGCAGTTCCAGCGTCTGCGCGCACACGCGCTCGGCGGGAAAGTCGCTGTCACCCTGGAACGCCGGTTCCGCGGCGATGTCGGCCGCGGCCTCAGCGAGCTCGACCGTGCTGCCCGACAGGTCCCGGCCGGGACGTTCCAGGATGCCCGTCGGTGTAGAGCAGCACCAGTTCGCCGTCGGCGACTCCGTCCCTCCCGATGGACGCGGCGGTGAACGTTCCACCGACGCCGATCAGTCCCGCGCCGGTCGCCGGCAGGTACCTGGCAGGACCCAAGGTGGACACCACCAGCGACGGTGGATGACCAGCGGTGCAGTACTCCACTGCCCCGCTGTCCGGGTCGAGCAGCACCACGCAGACGGTGGCCGCCCGCCCCCCCGTGTCTCGGTGGCGGCGGCGTTCAGCGCGGACATCGCCGCGGCAACGTCCGCGGTGGCGGCATGGCGTTCCCGTAGCAGCCCGCGCAGCTGCCCCATAGTCGCCGAGGCGGCCACGCCCTGCCCGACGACATCTGCCGGCGTACGGCCAAGCGCTGGGCGTTCAGCAGATAGGCTTCCGCCGAGCGCCATCGTCCAGCCCATAGATGAGCGGTACCGATATTCGCTAGTGTCTGCACCAGCATTTCGTCTCTGCTTAAAGCCCGCCAAACGGGAAGGCCCGCCCGTAGTACGGCGGCAGCCTTCGCCCAATTCCAAATTTCCAGCAACACGCCGCCATATGCCGCCGACGCCTCGCGAGCCATTACCGGGTCTCCAGCGGTAAAGGCGATCTCGGCGCTACGTCGATAAAACCCTCATTGCATGGCGCCCACCAACTGATGTCCGAGGGGGCGCTGTGATCGACGCGTTCCCAGGGCACGCGAAGGCTTTCACGGACGGGGTCTGTCACCTGCCCCCGCGCGGCATTCGAGAGCGGATGGGCGGCGAACACGACGAGACCGCGTGGGTATGTGAGGGTATGTACTGACAGGTGTCTGCCTCGGGCAGGCGCTGGCCGCGATGCTCGTGGCATGACCAGAACGAGTGTTCCGATCACCGTCTTCGCCCGTACAACGTCCAGCCCCGCGTACACCTACCAGGTCATCGTGCCGATCGACCTCGCCCAGGTGTTCAAGCCGTGGGGACCGTTCCCCGGCGTCGCGGAAGTGCGCGACCAAACCGGTACCTGGGACCGGCCGGGGACGTCGCGCCAGACCTGGTTCACCGACGGCTCCAAGGCCCACGAGCGGCTCACCGAGATCGCGGAGGGGCACGGGTTTGCCTATGAGCTGAGCGGCTTCACCAACGTGCTGGCCAAGCTGATCTCCGGGGTGCGCGGCGAGTGGTCGTTCCTGCCCGATGGCACCGGCACTTCGATCCGGTGGACGTACGACTTCCGGCCGCTGCCAGGCCGCCGCTGGATCGTCGCGGGGCCGTTCAAGCTGCTCTGGACCCGCTACATGCGCGCTGCACTCACCAGGATGGTGACGGTGGTGCAGGAAATGCCCGGTGGCATCATAGAGGAGTGAGCGACCTGAGCTTCGGCGCCTTGCTACGAAGCTGGCGCGACCGCCTCGACCCGGCCGATGCCGGCTACGCCCGGTCGGCCCGCCGCCGCGCCCCCGGCCTGCGCCGCGAGGAACTCGCCGAGCTCGCCGGCTTGTCCGTCGAGTACGTGCTGCGCTTGGAGCAGGGCCGGGCCACGAGTCCCTCCGGGCAGGTGGTCTCGGCCATCGCCCGCGCGCTGCGGCTCACCGCGGCCGAACGCGATCAGCTCTTCCGCGCCGCCGGCCTGCTCGCCCCGCGCGACCACGCCGTCGGCACTCACGTGCCGCCGAGCATCCGCCGCCTCGTCGCCCGCCTCGGTGACCTCCCGATCGGCGTGTTCGCCGCCGACTGGAGCCTGCTGTGGTGGAACGACATGTGGACGGCTCTGCACGGCGACCCGTCCGGCCTGCCGCCCGTCGAACGCAACCTCGCACGCGCACTCTTCGGCACGGGAGAGGGTCGCTGGCACCTGCGCCCCGTCTCATCGGCGGCCGGACCGTACGCGTTCGAGACGGCGATCGTCGCGGACCTGCGCGAAGCGGTCGCCCGCTATCCGGCCGACCCGGAGCTGGCCGCGCTCGTGGACGGGTTGCGGACGGTCTCGCCGTTCTTCGGTGAACTGTGGGCCGTGGCGGGCATGGAGCAGCTGACTGGGGACCTGAAGACGATTAGCCATCCCGAGCTTGGCGACGTCACCCTGGACTGCGACGTGCTGACCTTGCCGGGAGTCGACCTGCGCATCGTCACCTACACGGCGGCCCCGGGGACCCGCGGCGCCGACCAACTCGATCTCATGCGTGCGTCCCGGTTCAGCGAAGCCCGCTGACAGTCGGGGCGCTGAGGAACTCATTCGGCATCTGGCCGTTCATCGCAAACATCCTGCGGGGGTGCCAAAGCACGGCCCTTGTCGGTGTGTGTAGGAGGCATCCGGACGTCAACGACGACTTTTCGGCACTCGGTCCGGCTCCCGCACCGGGGCGCGACAGTGAGATCGCAGGACCCACTAGCCGCAGTCGCACACGAGCCCGTATTTCTGCACGCTCACGAGTTCGGCCGGCAACCGCTCCCCGGACGTGATGGGCTGCACGTGTGGGCATTGACCTCGTCGTGCCCGGCCGGGTGGCGCCCGCAGCCGCTGCCCAGACCTCGACACCATTGCCGACCTTGCTCGCGGGTTTGCCGCGCTGGTTCGCCACCAGGGCACCGGACAGCACCTCGACGCTTGGACCGACCGTGCCCGGCACGCCGGGTACCCCGAAGTCCGCGGCTTCGCCGCCGGCCTGATCAGCGACCGCGACGCCGTCGTCGCCGGCCTCACCCAACCCTGGAGCTCAGGCCCCGTCGAAGGCCACGTCAACCGCATCAAAGCCATCAAACGACAGATGTACGGCCGCGCGAATCTCGACCTCCTACGCAAACGCGTCCTCGCCACCCCGTGAGCTACCACCAAGATCACTCACAGAATGTGTGCCAGGGCCAAAGTTCAGCCGGCGTCGACGCGTCGTGCAGGTCAGCTTTGATGTAGGTGGTGGTGGAGGATCCAGGGCTGTCGGTGTGGCCGGCGTAGACGCGGGCGATGCCGTAGCCGAAGTGGCGTTCCACCCAGGTGCGGTGGTGTGGCGCAGCCAGTGACACTCATCGGTCGGTACCTCGCTGTTCAGTCCCGGCGCTGCCAGAAGAGCCTTTCCTCTCTGTCTGGGTCGTAGGCAATCCGGCAGTCAGCGTCGATCCACATGGTGGCCCGGTCCTTCGGCGTGTAGGCAGGCCATCTCGGCACGCCCCTCGCGGTGGGGTGGCCGTGGTGGGCGAAGCCGGCCCATAGAGCGCTCATGTGCCAGGCGGTCGCCCGCTTGCCCGGCAACTGGTCGGTGCCGACGTTGGCGAATTTCATCGGGATGTCCGAGGCGTGCGGCGAGCCGAGCGGGAACACGGTGCCCGGCACCACGGTTGGATCCTGGTACGCGAGCTGGTACATGAACACCGGTGCGGTGTGCTGCGCCGCTTTAGCCTCGGCGATCTTGATCGCGTCACGCCAGATCGGTGATGTGGTGATAGCGAAGTAGAGCTGGGCCGGTGTCGCTTCCGGTCGCGACGTACGGAAAGTCGCGATGATCTGGTCGAGTTCGGCGCCCTGGTAGGTGCCGCTGAGCCGGCTACGCAGGCCGGCCTCGTCGATGCGGAAGACGTCGGGCGGCCCGAAGAGGCTGAAGAACACCGTCTCGTCGCGGCAGGTGCCGACCATCAACGGTTTGTCGCCCGACCACGGCGGGGCGCCGTCGTCGAAGGGGTGCCGTGGGATGACACCTCCGTCGACGAAGGCGCCGAACCCGGGTAGCGGGTCGGGGTCACCCCAGGGTGCGACGCCGTTCGCGGCCTCGGACACCTGGATCTCGAGCAGGCGCGCGGCCGGGATGTCGGAGAGCTTCGGGATGTCGCTTCTGCTCAGCCCCAGCAGGTGAAGCGTGCGCTCGGCGCGTGCGGTGGCGCCGTCGCGGGTGGGGAAGCGCAGCGGGGCGGCGCTTTCGATCGAGGCCTTGTGGAACAGCCGGGCTGCCGTCGGCATGGTGTAGATGGCGGCGGTCTTGGCACCGCCGCCGCTCTCGCCCCAGATCATGATGTTGTCCGGGTCGCCGCCGAAGTTGCCGATGTTCTCGCTGGTCCAGCGCAACGCCGCGAAGATGTCGAGCATTCCCTGGTTCGCGGCGTAGTCACCGTCGGCGAGATCGCTGAGGAACAAATAGCCCAGCAGGCCCAGCCGGTGGTTGGACTCGACCACCACCACGTCGTGGAGCTGCGCGAGACGGGTGCCGTCCTGGCCCGTGGCCGAGGCCGAGCCGATCATGTAGCCGCCGCCGTGGTTGTAGAACATCACTGGCCGCCGCTTGCGGTCGGCGCCGGGGGTCCAGATGTTGAGGTACAGGCAGTCCTCGGACGGTGCGGGCATGCGGCCGTTCCCGGTCGGTCCCATCTCACTGCCCACCACCTGGAACGCCGGGTTGGGGAAACTGACGGCGTCGCGAACGCCGGACCACCGTGCGGGGGGCTTCGGGGACTTGAACCTCAGCGCGCCGAGCGGTGGTTGGGCGTAGGGCACGCCGAGGAACTTGACGATGCCGTCTTCGCGTTTTCCGCGCACCTTGCCGTATCGGGTTGCCGCCTCGTCGCTTCTCCCGTGTCCGCCGGCGTGTGCCGGCAACGGCAGACTCATCGCGGCGACCGCGGACAGCGAACCGCCGAGCAGTGTTCTGCGGGTCATTCCCGAACTCATCAGACCTCCCGGTTCGGCGCCGCCCGGGGCATCGGAGCCCCGGGCGGCGCATGGGTATCAGGAACCGGTGCGCACCGTGAAGGAGTGCGACCCGGACGGGACGGTATAGACGACGTACGTACCTTCGGAGCGCTGGAACAGCGCGCGGTTCGAAGCCGCGACGAGGCGCTTGTCCGCCGCCGGCACCCACACCTCGGCTTGGGTGTTGGCGGGAACGGTGACCGACAGCGAGAAGCGACCGTCCGTCTTGGTCCAGGCCGATCGGGCCCACCCGGCCGGGGTCTGATAGGAGCCGCTCGCCTTCGTCAGGTCGCCCACGGGTTTCGGCCTGAAGACCAGTCGGTCGTACGCCGTCGAGCCCGGGGCCGCCTGGATGCCGGCGATGCCGGCGTGGAACCACTCCTCGATCTGGGCCAGGATCATGTGGTTCTTGGAGTCGCCGCGGTTCCAGCGCTCGCCCATGGTGGTCATGCCGCCCGGGTTGGCCGGGGTCGACTGCATGAAGTAGCCGTAGCTGGGCTGGTCGTCCTGTTGCAGCGCCTCCCACAGCACGTCGTCGCGGTCGCCGTTCATCAGCGCCCGCACGATCGGACCCATGCCGATGGTGCCGCCGCTGAAGTGCGGGCCGGTACCGTTCGGGTGGAAGGCGTAGATCAGCTCGACCAGCGCGTCGAGGACCCTGCCCCGGCTGTCGGCCGGCACCAGGCCCGCATCGAGGGCAAGGGCCTGCGCGGCCTGGGTGGCGCCTTCGGTGCCGGCGCTGCCGGCGTTGGTGTAGCGACCGAGCGACTCGTTGAAGAATGCCCGGTTGAACGCCGCCTTGATCTCGTCGGCGAGCGCCGTGTACCGGGTGGCATCGGCGGCATGGCCGGTCAGCGTGGCGATCTGGGCCATCGACTGGATCGTCAGGTAGTAGCCCCAGGTGCCGGTGATGCGGCCGGAGGTTGTCTCGGCACCGACCCAGTCGGCCAGGGCCGCATCGACGAAGTACCCGTCCACCACCTTCTGCCGCTGGATGTAGTCGACGAAGAGCACAAGCCGGTCGTAGGACGCGCTCATGGTGGCGGTGTCGCCGTAGAGCTGGTGCAGGATCGACGGGACCAGCACGATCGCGTTGCCCCAGTTGATCTCGTCGCCGAATCGGCCGCTGTAACCCCAGTCGTAGACCGGAGTCTTCAGAGCGACGTTGCCCGCCATCGGGGTGTCGGCCAGGGACTGACCCTCCACGAGGTGCCGCATGGTCGTGCGCATGAAGGCGTTGAGCTGGAAGTCGCGGTGAATCGCGCCCATCGGCATCGTGTAGTCCGCCGGGTAGGACAGCTTCTCGCGGCCGGGGCAGTCGGTGAACACGCTCATGATGTTCGCGGCGAACGAGTACCGCGACATCGTATGGATCCGGTTGACGCGGTCGTTGGACGACGAGAAGGTGCCGGCGACCGGGGTGTCGGCCTGCAGGCGTACTCCGGTGATCAGATCCTTGGTGGGGGTGAAACCCTCAGGCAGGCCGGTGACCTGGACCCACTGCATGCCAAAGTAGTTGAAGTTCGGGTGCCACGACTCAGAGCGGCCGCCGGCGGTGGTGTAGGTGTTGAACAGGTCGACGCCGCGAGATCCCCCGCCGCCCATCAGCGACGCCTGGTCGACCGTGCCGTCGGGTTTGAGCGACTCGGCGGGCGCCACCTTCACCGTCGTACCGGCCGGGAGGCGGTCGAGCTTGAGGCGGGGCCAGCCGACGATGTTCTGCCCGAAGTCGAACACCCAGGTGCCGGGCGTCGGGTTGGTGACCGAGACCGGCGTGAACTCCTCCTGCACCGTGATCGGCTCAGCGGTGCGGGCGACCAGCTTCGTGGCCAGATTCGGCGGCGGTGCGATCCCGGCCGCGATCCAGCCGGTCGCCGTGCCGTCGCGGCGGGACGCGGACGGGCCGAGGTCGGCGCCCGGGGTGTTCCAGCCGGGCTGCTCGCGGCGGGCGTCGTAGTCGGAGCCGGAATACCAGGCGTCGGTGACCAGCGGGCCCAGCGCCGTACGCCAGGACCGGTCGGTCACGATCGTCTCGCGGCTGCCGTCGCGGTAACGGATCTCCAGGCGGCCGATGAACCGCGGGGTGACGGCCGCCCCGGCGGAGGCGTCGCTGGCGGCGATGCTGTTACCCGAGCCGGTGACCTTCGCCCCAGCGGTGTGCGCCACGGTGAGCGCCGGCGTGAAGGTGATGCTCGTGGTCCCGATCGCGGTGATGGTTCGCGACTCGAGCCGGTCGCCCCCTTCCCCGGTGTCGACGTTGACCGTGCCGCCGACGTGATAACCGGTGACGTCGCTGACCTCGATGACCGTGTTTCCGGCCGAGACGTCGGCAGCCAGTGTGCCGCTGCCCTTGAGCTGGCTCTGCCACCAGGAGTACGGGGATGTGCGCCCGACGGCCGGGTTGGTGACGCTGCGGCGCACGTAGGCCGGGCCGTTGCCGAGCTCGACCCCGAGCGCGTTGGCGCCTGAGCGCAGCGTGGACGTCAGGTCATAGGTGCGGTACTCGCTGGAGAGCTGGTAGTTGGAGTTGCCCGGGGCGAGGACCTCGTCGGTGATCTCCCGGCCGTTGACGGTGGCGTGGTGCAGGCCGACACCGGAGAGGTAGAGGCGGGCGTCGGCGACCTTCTTGTGCTTCGGCACCGCGAACTGGCGGGCGAAGATCGGCATCGGCTGGTTTTCGGCCCGGTCGGGGTAGTCGATCCAGCGCGCCGTGCCCCAGTCGGACGGGTTGAGCAGACCGGTGCTCCATGTGGACGGGGCGGACCAGGCGGACTGCTTTCGGTGGGCGTCCCAGACCCGTACGCGCCAGGCGACGGTGTCGCGGGAGCGCAGGTCCCGACCGAAGCGAACCTGTTGGCTGTCGCCGGAGACCTTACCGGTGCGCCACACCAGGCGACCGGTGTGCAGGTCGGCGACGGTGGCGGCAGCCTGCACCTCATACGCGGTCTGCCGGTCGGCGGCGCAGACCCGCTGCTTGCAGCTGCCGGTATCGGCCATCTGCCAACCGAGGGTAGGACGGATGGTGTCGAGGCCGAGCGGCGAGTCGTAGCGGCCGTCGACACTGAGTTGCACGACGCGGACGTCGCCTGCGGATCCGGAGTGGGCGTTGGCCGGCACGGCGGCTCCGAGGGTGAGCAGTAACGCTGTCGTCAGGAAAGCCGCGGTTTTTCTGATCGGGGGCATCAGATTCCTTCTCTGTCGTTGGTGACGAACAGTCCTGGTTGGGGGATCGGGGATGCGACGTCGAGCAGAGAGTTGAGCGATTACGGGTTCACGGAGACCTCCTCAGGACGGCAGGCCTGCGGTCGCCTTGTCGAGGACGGATCGGTCGATGCCGAGGCCGGGGAAGACGGTGAGGACGTGCAGGGGGAAGTCACCGAGGACGGTCAGGGTGTCGTCGTCGCCGAGGATGCCGTTGGGTGTGCCGTCCGGGCCGACGCCGACCGCTTCGCGCAGCGCGGCGGAGCCTTCGGGGTCGGCGAGCCACTCGCGCAGGGTCGCGTTGGTGTCGAGTGCGGCCCTGATCGGCGGCGCCGGCACGTCGAGGGTGGCGGTGGCGCGTAGATCCCGCGACGATGCGCCCACGCTGATCTCGATCGTGCCGCCTTCGAGAACCCAGCGCCGATCGGCGGGAGACCAGTACGACAGATCCCGCTCGTCGAGCATGAAGGTCACGATGGTTGCTTCGCCGGGTGCGAGGTCGACCTTGGCGAACGCCTTGAGCTCGCGCAACGGACGGGCCACCCGGCTGCTTGGCGCGGCAATGTAGAGCTGAACGACTTCCTTGCCGCGCCGGCCACCGGTGTTGATGACCGTGAGGGTCGCGATACCGGGCCCGGCGACGAGGTCCCGGTATTCGAAGGTTGTGTAGGACAGGCCGTGCCCGAATGGGTAGGCGACCTCCCGGCCGACGGCGTCGTAGCCGCGGTAGCCGACGAAGACGCCCTCGCCGTAACGGACATGGCCCTGCTCGCCGGGGAAGTTCAGGTAGGACGGGACGTCCTGCAGGCGCAGCGGCAGGGTCTCGGCGAGACGTCCGCTTGGATTCGCGGCCCCGAGTAGCAGATCGGCGATGGCGCCGCCGGCGGCCTGGCCGGAGAGCCAGGTTTCCAGGATCGCGGGAACGTGCTTGTCCCACGGGGTCATCCGGACGGCCGAGCCGTTGGACAGGACCACGACGAGTCGGGGGTTCGCCTCGGCGAGCTGTTCCACGAGCGCAGTCTGGGCGGCCGGAAGGTCGAGGTGCTCGCGATCGGCGCCCTCGGACTCGTCGCCGGCGGCCAGCCCGAGGAAGAGCACCACGGTGCTGGCGCGGCGGGCCAGAGCCACGGCCTCGGCCGGGTCGTCGCCGGCGGCGAACTCCACCCGCATCCCGGCCGCGCGCAGCTCGTCGAGGGGGATGTCGACGCGGGTGGGATTGACTTGTGAGCTGCCGGCCCCCTGGAAGCGCGGGCTTCGGGCGAACTCACCGATCACGGCGACGATGTCATCTTCGGACGGTTGAAGCGGTAGCAGGCCGCCGTTGTTCTTCAGCAGCACCGCGCAGTCGGCGGCCACCTCGCGCGCCAGCGCGTGGTGTGCTGCCGCGTCGAACTCGGCGGGCTGCACGTCCTTCGGCGCCCGCTCGACCAGGCGTAGCACACGTTCGACGGCGCGGTCCAGGACGGCCTCGTCGAGGGAGCCGTCGCGGACCGCGGCCACCAGCGCGGTGTCGCTGACGCCGAGGTTCGGGGGCATCTCAAGGTCGAGGCCAGCGTCCAGCGCCGCGACCCGGTCGTACACGGCGCCCCAGTCGGAGACGACGACACCGTCGAAACCCCACTCATCGCGCAGCACGTCAGTGAGCAGCCACGGGTTCTGCGCGGCATGCACGCCGTTGACCCGGTTGTAGGCGCACATCACCATCCACGGCCGGGCACGGGTGACGATGCGTTCGAAATGCGGCAGGTAAATCTCGCGCAGCGTCCGCTCATCGACATCGGCGCTCACCCGCAGCCGGTCGGTCTCCTGATTGTTCGCGGCGAAGTGCTTGACGCACGCCCCCACGCCCTGGCTCTGGATCCCCTCGACATACGCCTCGCCGAGCACCCCGGTCAGCAACGGGTCCTCGGCGAAGTACTCGAAGTTGCGACCGCACAGCGGGGACCGCTTGATGTTCACGCCCGGCCCGAGCACCACGGCGACGCCCTGGGCGCGCGCCTCCGCCCCGATCGCCTCCCCCACCCGGCGTACGAGATCGGGGTCCCAGGAGGAGCCGAGCGCCGACGCGGTCGGAAAGCAGGTGGCGGGTAGGCTGCCGGAGATGCTGGTCTGGTTACCTTCCGGTTGGCGGCGCAGGCCGTGCGGGCCATCGGCCACCATGACCTCGGGGAGGCCGAGGCGCGGAATCGGCGCGGTCTGCCAGAAGGTCGAGCCGAGGCAGAGCGAAGCCTTCTCTTCGACGGTCAGCTGTGACAGCAGGGTCATCGGAGCGCCTCCAGGTCGAGCCCGCCCGTGCTGGCGACGCGGGCGAAGGCATGGGCGCTGGGCTTGGGGTGGCGGGTGAAGTCGTTGTTCCGGTCGACGGCTACCAGCCCGAACGTGGGTCGATAGCCTTCGCTCCACTCGAAGTTGTCAAAGGCCGACCAGTGCAGGTAGCCGCGCACGTCGACGCCTTCGGCCAGGGCCTGCGCGACTGCGGCGAGGTGGCTGTGCAGGTAGGCGACGCGTTCGGAGTCGTCGGTGGTGGCGATGCCGTTCTCGGTCACGTACAGCGGCAGGCCGGTGCGGGCGGCCCGGTGCAGCATCTGGCGCAGACCGTCGGGGTACACGGCCCAGCCCATCTGCGTCGTCGGCGTGCCCTCGGGCGGCAGGCCGAACCAGGTGGGTGAGGACGGGTCGACCCACTGCTTGCGGTAGTACTGCACGCCGAGCCAGTCGCCACGGTCCGGTCCGGTGAGCCCGTCGAGATAGCGGTCGACGATCTCGTGCTGCATCAGCTCGTGGAGCGTGTGGCAGGCCTCGTCGTCGCGGGCCGGGGCGAGCAGCGGCAACTGCAGCGCCAGGCCGGTGAGGCTGTCGGCCTCCTTGCGGACGGCCCGCACGCACTCGAAGTGGGCGCCGAACAGCGCTCCGCCGACCCGTTTCCAGAGGACCGGGTTGGCGATGCCGGGTGGGTGGTAGCCCTCGAGGTAGCCGTGCAGGGCCACCATCTGCGGTTCGTTGACGGTGCAGACGTACGGCATCAGCTCGCCCAGCTCGGCTGCGACGCGGGCACTGTAGCGGGCGAACGTCGCGGCGGCGTCCGGGGCGAGCCAGCCACCGCGGGCTGCGAACCAGCGCGGCAACGTGAAGTGGTGCAGTGTCACGAAAGCGGTCAAACCTTCGTCGCGCAGGGCGGTGAGGACCCGCCGGTAATGGGCGATGGCGGCCTGGCTGAACTCACCGGGTGCCGGTTCGATGCGTGACCATTCCAGCGAGAGGCGGTGCGCATTGTGGGCGAGCGAGGACAGCAGGGCGAAGTCCTCCGAGTAGCGGTGGAAGTGATCGATGCCGTCGCCGGAGGATTCGACGGCCGCGCTGGTCGGGTCGTGTTCGAAGTCCCACCAGTCGTTGTTGGTGTTGCCGCCTTCGACCTGGTGGGCTGCGGTGGCGCTGCCCCAGAGGAAGTCATCCGGGAAGTCGGTCACGGGTGTCCTTTCGAGAGGGGCCGGCGGCCTCCGTGCCGGGGCGGGGCACGGAGGCCGCGTGGTGGCTACTCGCCCTTCTTGTATTCGGTGTCCATGTCCTTGAGCACGTCGTCCGCGGTGGCCTGGTTGCTGAAGACCTCCTGCAGGCCGCTGAGCATGGTCTGCTGCACCTTCGCGTTGGGCCACAACTGGTCCGGGAACGGCACGGTCTTGTTCTCCGCGACGAAGGTGGTTAGCTGCTTGAGTCCGGGGTCGACGATGGTGCCGGCCTCGGGCAGGGTCGGGAGGCTGCCCTGCTTCTCGTTGAACAGCTTCATGCCCTCGGGTGACATCACGTAGGTGATGAACTTGAGCGCCAGTTCCTTGTTCTTGGCCTTGGCGTTGACGCCGTAGCCGGCGCCAGCGGCGGCTGGCACGAGGAAGGTGGCGGGGTCGTCGGTGGCCGGCAGTGCGGTCATCGTGAACGTGCCGTTCGGGTTCTTGCCCTTGAGTAGGCCGATGACCCAGTTGCCCTGGATGATGCCGAGGGTTTTGCCGGTCGCGGCCAGGGTCTGGCTGGCCTCGTAGCTGGTGCCCAGGGGGTTCTTCTGGAAGCAGCCGGCCGTGTTCATCTCGGTGTACTTGGCCATCGCCTGGGTCCAGGCGGAGCCTGCGAACGTGGTCTGCCCGGCCGCGAGTTTGGTGTTGAAGTCCTTGTCCTGGCCGAAGACGACGGTGGCGGCGAGGGCGTAGAGCACGAGCTGGGTGACCCAGTTGTCCTGGATGCCCAGCGCGTACGCGGGGGTTCCCTTGCTCGCCGCGTCGCGGCAAAAGCTCATCAGATCGGTCCAGGTGGTCGGCGCCTTCAGGCCCGACTTACTCAGGGCTTCGTCGTTGTAGACCGCGCCGATGCCATTGAGACCGAACAGAGCGTTGTAGGTCTTGCCCTCGTACTGGGCGACCTGCTTGAACGATTCGGGCAGTTTTGACGCCCACGGTTGGTCGGACAGATCAAGCAGATAGCCCGGCTTGGACAGAACGAACGTCGCACCGGGGTTGCCGTTGCCCGGCCACACGGTCATCACGTCGGGCGCCGTGCCGGAGGACAGTTGGGTACGGATCTGGGCCTGGTACTGATCGGCGCCGCTGGTCGTGAAGTTGACCTTCACACCGGGGTTGGCCGCCTCGAAGGCCTTGACAACGTCCTCGATGGAGCCCTGGTCGACCGAGGCGAGGGTCAACGTCTTCATGTCGTCGCCGCTGGCGTTGGTGCCGCTGCTGCACGCCGCGGCCAAACTGACCGCCGTTAAGGCGGAAACCACTGCCGCGAATCTACGAGCCTTCATGATCGCTCCTGCGGTTGGAGATCAATAAGAGGTGGCGGTGAACGTGTACCGGCCGGACGTCAGGCGCAGGGTGGCCCCACGGGCGGACGGCACGGCCGTGACGGGAGCGTCGTTGTGACAGACGCTGCCCGGGTCGGGGGTGGGAATCTCGAGAACGGCGGTGCTGCCGGGCGGCACCGTCACCTCGACGGTGAGCTGGCCGCCGTCGAGGTTCCACCCGCAACGGACCAGCCCTCGGGCGGTCTCCTGCTCGGCGCGCGCCCAGGTGAGCGTGCCGCCGGGTGTGGGCCGCAGCAGGAGCTCTTTGTAGGCGACCGAGCCGGGTGCCTGGTCGATGCCGGCGACGCGGCCGAAAAGCCAGTCACCGACGCTGCCGAGGCTGTAGTGGTTGAAGGAGTTCATCGCGGCGGACTGGAACCCGCCGTGCTCGGTCCAGCCGTCCCAGCGTTCCCAGATCGTGGTGGCGCCGTGCCGGATGGAGTATCCCCAGGAAGGGAATTCCTGCTGGTGCAGCAACGCGTAGGCGAGGTCCTCGCGGCCGTGCTCGGTCAGTACCGGGCACAGCAGCGGCACCCCGACGAACCCGGTGGTGAGCCGGTTTCCGCGCTTCTCCACGTCGGCCGCCAGGTGATCGGCCGCTGCGGCTATCAGCTCTTCCGGCAGCAGGTCAAAACCCAGGGCCAGCAGGTACGCGGTCTGGGTGCCGCCTTCGACGGTGCCGTCGTGGCCGACGTACGCGTCGATGAAGGCTGAGCGGATCTTGTCGTGCAGGGCCCGGTACTCGCCCGCCTCGGTCCGCCCGAGCACGTCGGCGGCGTCGGCGACGATTCGGGTGCTGTAGGCGAAGTAGGCGGTGGACAAGACGTCGCGTGGGGTTTCGGCGTCGACCTGCAGCCAGTCGCCGTACGAGTTGCCGGTGCGGTGCCGCCACAGCAGATCGGGGTTGTGTCGCCTGATGTGCTCGACCCAGGCGGCCATCGAGTCGAAGCTGCGCTCGAGCGTCCGCCGGTCGCCGTAGGTCCGCCACAGCAGCCAGGGGATGATGACGCCGGCGTCGCCCCAGGCCGGGGCACCTTCACGGTCGAGCACCATGATCGGTGCGACGTCCCGGAAGGCGCCGTCGGCGTCCTGCCCGTCGACCACGTCGCGCAGCCAGCGGGCGAAGAACGCGGACACGTCGGCGTTGCGGGTCGCGGTGGGCGCGAAGACCTGGGCGTCGGCGAGCCAGCCGAGCCGCTCGTCGCGCTGCGGGCAGTCGGTGGGCACCGCGAGGAAGTTGCCCCGCTGCCCCCACACGATGTTGGCCTGCAACTGCTCGGCCATCGGGTCGGAGCAGGTGAACCGACCGGTGAAGGAGGTGTCGTTGTGCAGCACCCGGGCGCTCACGTCACCTGGGTCCAGCTCACCCGGGTAGCCGCTGATCTCGGCGTAGCGGAAGCCGTGGAAGGTGAACTGCGGCTCGAACGTCTCGTCGCCGCCGGCGGTGACGTACGTGTCGGTGGCCGCGGCTCGGCGCAGGTTGTCCAGGTAGAGCTCGCCGTCGGCGAGGACCTCGGCGTGGCGCAGCACGATCCGCCGGCCCGGTTCGGCGCCGCGGACGCGCAGCCGCACGCGACCGACCAGATTCTGGCCGAAGTCGACGATGACGCGGTCCTCACGGTGGTCCACGATTGTCGCGGGCAGCTCAGCGGTGATGCGTATCGGATCGTCAGGTTCGGCGACCAGTGGGCCGGGCTCCGTGTCGAGCACGGCGACGGGCTGGAAGCCGTCGTCGTCCCACGAGGACCGGCGGGCGTCGACGAACTGTCCCATCAGCAGGTCGGCCGCGCGGATCGGGCCCGGCCGCTCGCCCCATCCGCCGTCGGTGACGATCACCTGCCGGGATCCGTCGGCGAAGTCCAGGACGAGTTGAGCCAGAAAGGCGGGCGTGACGCCGTAGTGCCGGGCGGGGCGGCTCGGGTCGAAGCCGACGTGGCCGCTCCACCAGCCGTCGGCGACGATCGCGGCCAGGACGTTGGTCCCGGCGTGCACCTGCTTCGTGACGTCGTACGTCTGGTACTGCAGACGACGGTGATATTCGGTCCAGCCCGGAGCGAGTTCGAGGTCGCCGACCCGCTGCCCGTTGAGGCTGGGCTCGTAGACGCCGCGCGCGGTGGCGTACAGGCGAGCCCGTACCGGCTGCGCCGAGATGTCGAACGACTGCCGTAGGTAGAGGGGCGCTCCGGCGGGATCGGGGAAGGACCGTTCCTCGTCGGTGGGTGGGTCGACCAATGGCAGGTTGACCGGGTCGCGGCCGATCCAGACGGCGCTCCAGTCGTCGCGATGCAGCAGTCCGGTCTCGAACCAGGTCTGTGCGGCACCGGACATTGCGCCGAACTCGTCCCAGGTCTCGATGCGCCAGTGGTAGCGGGTGGCCGACTGCAAGGCCGGGCCGTCCCAGGCGACGAGCAGCGTGTCGTCGCTCATTCGACGCCCGCTGTCCCAAATCAGCCGGCTGGGCTCGTCCAGGTCCTGCTCGCGCAGGGCGGCGGTGATCCGGAACGCGGTCTGAGCGGCGCCACGACGGTCGCTGCGCAGTTTCCAGGAAAGGCGCGGGCGGGTTTCACCCAGGCCGAGCGGCTCGGTGCGCTGTTCGGTCGTCAAGCCGTACGGAGTCATCCCTTCAGCCCTCCCGCGAAGCCGTTGATGATGCTGCGCTGCAGCGCGAGGTAGACCGCCAGGACCGGCACGATGCTGATCAGCAGGGCGGCGAAGATGAGGTTCCAGTCCGAGACGAACTGGCCGACGAAGCCCGCGACGGCCACCGGCACGGTCTGCTGGTCGCTGCCGCTCAGATAGAGCAGCGGTGTGAAGAAGTCGTTCCACACCGCCACGGCGTTGAGCACCAGCGCGGTGACCGTGATGGGCTTGAGCATGGGCAGCACGACGTAACGGAACGTCTTGAAGGGGCTGGCTCCGTCGATCGAGGCGGCATCCTCGAAGTCGCGTGGCAGGGCGCGCAGGAAACCCACGTACAGGAAGGTCGTGAACGGCACCTGCAAGCCGGCGTAGAAGAGTACGAGCGACCAGATCGAGCCGAGCAGTCCGAGGTCCCGGATCGTCTGGTAGAGCGGCAGCGAGGCCAGCTGGAACGGCAGGATCAGACCGAGCATGATCAGCAGAAAGGTGCCGCGCGACCAGCGGGCCGCGCTCCTCGCCAACGGGTACGCGGCGAGGGCGGACACGGCCAGCACGATGAACACGCTGACGGTGGTGACCAGCACACTGTTGATCAGCGCGCCGCCGAGACCGGCCTCGCGCCACGCGCCGGTGAAGTTGTCGAACGTCGGCGAAGTCGTCGGGCGGATCGGCGACGACGTATCCGAGGGCTGCCGGATGGCCAGGTTGACCAGCACGTACACCGGGAAGGCGAAGACGATGCCGACCGCGACCATCACCATCTCGAGGACAAAGGTACGTTTCGTGTAGCGGTTCATGACGCCGCCTTCTCGTTGCGGTTGAGCACGGTGAACTGACCGGCAGAGACGACCGCGACGATGACGGTGAGCACGACGGCGAGGGCGATGCTGTAGCCGAAATCGCCGAGGGTGAAGGCGTCCTTGTAGATCAACGTCGAGATGGTGTCGGTGGCGTGCCCCGGACCACCACCGGTGAGCGCGTAGACCTGGTCGAACAGCTTGATCCCGCCGATGATCGACAGCATCAGATTGATGGTGATGGCGGGCGCCAGTAGGGGCCGGACGATCGACCAGAAGCGGCGCACGGGGGCGGTGCCGTCGATCGCGGCGGCCTCGTAGATCTCACGAGGAATCGACTGCAGGCCGGCCAGGAAGATGACCATCGAGTAGCCCGAGAACTGCCACACCACGACGAGGACAACCATCCAGAGCGCGAGATCGGGGTCGCCGAGCCAGTCCTGCTGCCAACTGTTCAGTCCGACCGTGCCGAGCAGGCTGTTAACCGCGCCGTCGGGACCAAGCAAATTACGCCACAGGTAGGCGGTGACGATCGGGGTGATCACCGCGGGGGCGAACAGCAGCACCCGCAGGAAGTTCCGCGTCTTGATCATGCTGTTGACGCCGAGGGCAAGCAGCAGGCCAATCCCGTTCTGGATGACAGTGACGGCGACCGCGATCAGCAGCGTGTGCCACACCGCCTGCAACGCGTCACCGTCGTCGAGGATGTCGATGAAGTTACGCAGGCCGATGAACGCGAAGTCCGGGTCGAGGCCGTCCCAGTCGGTGAAGGCGTAGTAGACGCCGCGGGCGCTGGGCACCAGCACCACGAACGCGAAGAGCAGAAGCGCCGGCAGGACGAACCACCACGGCGGCGCGACCCGGCTACGCCGCAGTGGCGGCGCAGCGGAGACGGCCCGGCCGGGAGGGCGAACCTTGAGATCAGCTGTCACGAGAACCCACTTGACTGAATCGTTTCATTTACAGTTGCTGACGGGGCTGCCTTCGAAGGAGAGCAGGGGAGGGTTATGCCGTGTGACGTGAGTAACGTTTTCCACGATGTTTCGCCGACACTACGAGCAGATGCCAACCTCGTCAAGACCATCCCTGATCAACGTTATTCAAGGGTCACGCAGGTTCCTGCTAGCGCCGGGTCTGATCTAAGGTGGGTAACGTTTCTCGCGCTTAGGAGCTCGTATGCACCCATCCCGCCGCGTCACGATCATCGACGTCGCCCGGCACGCCGGGGTGTCCACCACTGCCGTCTCCAAGGTCATGCGCAACGCGTACGGCGCCAGCCCGGAGATGCAGATCAAGGTCCGCGCGGCCATCGAGGAGCTCGGCTACCGGCCCTCGGCCGCAGCCCGGGGCCTGCGTGGGCAGACGTACACGATCGGTGTGATGCTGCCCGAGATGCGCAACCCGTTCTTCGCCGACATCCTCGACGGCGTCACCGAACACCTCGGTGGCACCGACTACCAGGTGCTCATGGCCGCCTGCTGCAACGACGAGGCGGGCGAAGTTCGCATCACCGAGGCGATGATCGACCGGAGCATGGACGGCATCATCCTCATCGCCCCGATCTCCTCACGCCGCCACCTGCAAAAGGTCGCCCGCGCCGTGCCCACGGTGGTAGTCGGCCGGCACGGGCACTCCCCCGACTACGACACGGTCACTGACGACGACTTCGCCGGCGCCGGGCTCGTCGTCGACCACCTCGTCGCGCTCGGCCACCGGCGCATCGCCCACATCGAGCACGCCGAGAAGAATCCCGTACGCCTCAAGGAAATGCCGAACGCCCAACGCGCTGACGGCTACCGCCACGCCATGCAGGCCCACGGACTCGGCGACTACATCGACATCGCCTCCACGACCTACACGCAGCAAGGCGGATACCTCGGAGCCCAGCAGCTCCTGGCCCGTCCGCAGCGCCCAACCGCCATTTTCGCCGGCGCCGACATCGTCGCCATGGGGGTGCTTGACGCCCTCACCGAGGCCGGGCTGTCCGCGCCCCAGGACATCTCCGTCGCCGGGTACGACGACACCATGTTCGCCGCCTTCGGCCCGATCTCCCTGACCACCGTGGACCAGGCCGGACACCAGATGGGCCTCAACGCGGTCCGGCTGCTGCTCGATCGCGTCGCCAGCCGAGGCAGGCCGACCGCCCAGATCAAGCTCTCACCCACCCTGATCACTCGGCGCACCACCGCACCGATTCCCTAACCTCCAGATCGAAGAGATTCCACGATCGTCGAGCGTGCTGATCCCGATGCGCGAGCTCACGATGCCCCCGCCGTTGACGCGACGGCGGCCGACGCTCAGGAATCGTGGAGGGTGGCAGGGCCACGGCACCGTCGTCGACGAAGATCTTCAGCCACGGGATCATCGTGCGGGCGAGGATCGTGCTCGGCTGCCCGATGTAGTTGTGGCCCGCACCGGTGACCTCGATGTAGGCGCGTCCGGTCGTCGCTGGGTTCGGCACGGCGGCGACGAGCGCGGCAAGAGCCATCGCCGAGGCGGCCAGGGCTTTCCGGGTTTGAGACGACCACACGCATCGATGCAGGTCGGGGTCAAGGCACCCGACCTCGTCCAGCACGAACCATCAGCGATGCGACCTCGAAAGGCACCCGCGTGGTGAATGTTTCAACGACGGAACGAAAGATTGTCGGCCCGCACGGTGAGATACCGGTACGCGTCTACGCACCCACGGCAGGTGAGCGGTCAGTCAGTCCCCGACTGGGTTTGGTTTGGGCACACGGGGGCGGCTTCGCCGGAGGCGACCTCGACATGCCCGAGAACGACTGGGTCGCTCGACAGCTCGCGCAACGGGGACTCGTGGTCGTCACGGTGGACTACCGGCTCTCGCCGCTTCCGGACGGCGAGAGCACCGGGATGCCGGAGGTGCGGCGCTTCCCTTACCCCGTCGCGTCCGAAGAGGTGACCGCGGCCTTCACTTGGGCCACGACCTCCGACCCCACTGTCCCCGCCGCCAACTGGGCCCTCGGCGGCGCCAGCGCGGGCGGCAACCTGGCCGCGGGCGCGGCCCTGCGCCTGCGTGACACCGGCCGCCCACTTCCACGTGCGTTGATGCTGGCCTACCCAGTGCTTCACGCCGCACTGCCGCCGGTGCCGACGGAGCTGGTCGCCAAAGTGCGAGCCCTGCCGCCGCCGTTCAACTTCGGCGCGGAGCAGATCGCGGCGATGAATCTGGCCTATGTGCAAGAGCCGGGCGCCCTGGCCGAGGCTTACGCGTTTCCCGGCGGTCACGACCTGTCCGGGCTGCCGCCGGCCTTCATCCTCAACTGCGACTCCGACAGCCTTCGGGCGTCCGGGCAGCAGTTCGGCGTCGAACTCGCGGCCGCGGGCGTCGAAGTCATCGTGATGCGTGAGCCCGGCACCAGCCACGGCCACCTCAACGATCCGGACGATCCGGCGGCGCTGCGCAGCATCACCCGGATCGCGGAGTGGCTGACCCGATCCACAATCTGCCCATAACCCAGGTGACGCTTTCCGCCACCCTCGCCGCCCGCTGACGACAGCTTCGCCGTAGTCCCCGCGGCGGCGTCTGCCACCGGGCACGCTGCTCGGCTCCGCAGCTTGGAGATCCTTGACCTCGGAGTTCGCCGCGGGACTGCGCCGCCTACGTCCGGGCTTCAGCCACCTTTCGGTTGTCGCCGAGCCGGTAGCGAGGCTGCGCGAGAGCAGGCCGGCGCCGCTGCCGTTCGACGACAGCGGCGCCTTCTGAAAATCGGCAGCGGGAGACGATCAAGGCCGGCGTGCGGCAGCCTCAGCCCGGGCGGCCTGGCATCTCATTCATCTGACAGCCAGCCCCGAGGTGCTGTCGACACCGGTGGACAGCGTCGTGGTCGAGATCAACGGGCAACTGTTGCGATACTGCGAGATGCCGGACTGGTTGCTCAAGGGACAGAGGAACTGACTGTAGCGGGCGTCGTTGTCGACGAAGATCTTCAGCCAGGGGATCATCGTGCGGGCGAGCGTGGTGCTTGGTTGCCCGATGTAGTTGTGCCCCGCTCCGGCGACTTCGATGTAGGCCCGCTCGGTCGTGGCCGGCATGCTGTTGTAGAGACTCGTCAGACGCGACGGCGTCACCAAGGTGTCGTTCTGCATGGCGTAGATCAGCGTCGGCACCCGGTCGGTGGCCAGGCTGCCGGAGGGCAGGTGTGGCGCGTTGCCGATCGCGGCTTGGAGCGAGGGTCGCTGCAGAGCCGCGCTCAGGGCTCCGCCTCCGCCCATGGAATGCCCCGCCACCGCGAGCCGGCTGGCGTCGACCCGGGTGCGTACCGAGCTACTCCGGGTCAGGAAGTCCAGTGCCGCCAGCAGCTGCGTTCCGCGGCTGGCGGGACTGTCGTTGAGGTTGTTCGTCTCGATCCCGAAGATGACGAAGCCCTGGGAGGCCAGTCTCGGGCCTAGCCAGGCGATGCCAGCCCAGGTGCCGTTGAGGCCGGGTGAGATCGCGACCCCCCCGAAGGTTCCCTGACTGGTGCTCGTCGGGTAGTAGATGACTCCTCCCCCGAACCCGTTGCCGCGGGGCACCGAGACCGAGGCGACGGCGAAGGGACCGGTGGTGGCGGCGATGCTGGCCGCCGTGGGAGCTGGACCCCGCTCGTAGGGGTTGGCGGCGGCGGACGCTGGACCCGCCACTGCGGTGGCGGCAACCGCAGCGAAGGCGATCACGGCGGCCGATACGGCCCCCCGGATGCGGAGGGCGGTGGACTTGCGGTCGGACCGTCTCGCTTCTCCGTCGTTCGACATGCGCGTTCCTTTCTGGTTCAACATGAAACGTTTCATGTTGAACGAGTAACGTTCCCCATGACAGCAGAAAGATATCCGTCGATATCTAGCCGGGTCAATGGGCAGGCAAGGGGTCGTTTGAATCGGAGGAGGCCGGTGAGACAACCTCGCCGGGTCTGCGGGTGCCGGAGCTCCTATGGGCAACGTTCCTCACACCGCTCAATCTCGCCCCGGACCTGCCGCGGGCGCGGCTCACCCACGCATGGCTGTCATGGGTGGGTCTCGGCGGCAGCCGGCTGCCGTCGAGACCCACCCGTCACTGCGGAAGCGGCATTGCTTCCCGCACCTGCGCCGGGAGACGGCTGTTCGTCAGGCGGTGGCTCCGAACCGGAACGTGCCGGCACCCACGTTGTAGATGTCGTAGAGGCCGTTGCGTTGCACGAACGTGGCACCCGACGTCAACGCGCTACTGGTCGCCGACGACGACGCCAGCGGCACCCACACCTGACCACTCGTGCCCGCCGGAGCGGTGACCTCGATCTGGAACTGTCCGGCACTGTCCTGCGCCCACTTCACCGCAATCGAACTACTTGGTGTGGGCACCTGCCCCTGGGCCCACGTCACGTCGGCCTTCTGCGGTTTGACCTGCCACGTCGTGTAACCGGGGTTCACCGCCGTGACCCCGAGGACGTTCTCGGAGAGCACCTGCGTGGGGCCTGCGGCCCAGGCGTGCGCTAGACTGTCGAACCCTCGGTCCGGAAGGCCGTTGCTGTTCACGAACTCCCAGAACGTGCCCGTGTAGTAGGAACCTGCGGTGTCCACCTGCAGGCCCCACAGACGCCTGAGCAGGTCGAACGCGGAGGAGGTGTCACCGCTGCCGAAACGGGCCATGACCTCCCACGTGTTGTTGAGCGGTTCGATCGTGTGACCGTAAGGGTCGGCCATGCTCGGGGAGGGCTGGCTGATCTGGCTGCCCCGTGCCAGCCAGCGTGACCTGAAGTAGTTCAGAATGCCCTGAACCTTGTCGGCAGGCGCCACCCCGAGGCGGACCGCGTTCATGTTGGCGTCCAACGGATACACAGTGGTACGGGTGTTGGTGTGGACGTACAGACCGGCGGACGTGTTGAACAGACGGCTGTTGATCGCGTTCTTGAGCGCGTTCGCCTTGTTGGTGTACTCGGTCACCTTGGCTGTGGTGCCGACCTTGCCCTCCATCCAGATCATGTTTTGCAACAGCTCGTAGTAGGCGAGGCTGTACTCGGTGACCTCGCCGCTCTGGGTGGTCTGCCAGTAGTCGTTGTCGTTGGTGACCACCAGTCCGTTGGAGTTGACCCGCGTGTGGTGGTAAGCGGCGGCGTTCTCCAGCCTCGTTCGCAGACCGGTGATGAACGCCGTGTCTTTGGTGTAGCGGTAGTACTGGATGGCGATGATCGCCGAGTAGGCCGAGTAGGTCACCGCGTAGTCGAACTTTCCGCATCCGCGGAAGCCCACCGCACTGGTGAGCCGACCGTTGGAGTCCTGCAGGTTGAAGATGCTGTTGATCGAGCCCTTGATGTACGGGGCGGCGTTCGAGCCGAGCGACAGCTGCGCCACCGGATCGCTGATCAGCAGATCACCGGACCAGATGGCACGGTCCCGCTTTGCGCCGTCGAAGATGACCGGGACGTTGAAGCACGACGCGACACCGGCCGGGACCATGTCGAGTTGGGCGGTGTAGGCCCCGGCGTACCACATGCGGTTGAGCTGGTCGTCGCTGGACATGAACCAACCCTTGTACTGGGCTGGCGTGGCGCGGTAGGCCTTGAAGTTGACGCCAGCACCGGTCAGCGTCACGGACCCGGCACTCGTCAGCTGGATCGCGGCGTAGCGGAAGCCGCCGCGCAGTGCGCCGGTATAGGTCCGCGCGCTGGTCACGTTCAGGGAGATGACCGAACCGTGGTCGTTGTTGTAGATGCCGGTGCTGTTGGCCGTGAGGAAGGGCAGCGCCTCACTGGTCGCGATCCGCACCGTCCTGGCGGAACCGCCGCTCGAGGCCGAGACGGTAACGAACGGTGTGCCGCTCACGTTCCTGCCGAAGTCGAGGACCACGGTCGCCGGCGTCCCGCCGGAGGAGGTGGTCAGCACGGTCGAGCCGCTGCCCGTGGCAGTCAGCCCGGCGGCATTGGTGACCGTTCCTGCCGTCCGCGTGATGCGGACGGCCTCGGGGTTGTCGGTTGTCGGCCCGGGCACGAGGGCCTGCCAGTTCGGGTTGGACGGCCAGGTCGGCAATGCGGCCCACGCCGCAGTGCTCGGCAGGCTCGTCGTGACGACCGCGAAGATCGTCGCGACGACCAGCGCCCACACTGACCAGCGAGTGGCCCTTCGCTGCTTGGGCGCAGATGGTGGGCTACTCTCACGGTGCATCTGGATCCTCCTCTGGTTGTGGCTTGCCTAGAGGGGTCTCGGGTTAGCTGCTCTGCGGTCGCCTGGCTCGCCAGCGCCACGGCCCGAGCCGTTTTGGGTGCAGCGACCTTGTCCGATGCCGGTGCCTGCCAGCGATGTCATCGGACAAGGTATTGGTGTTCGGGGCGCTGTCTGTGACTGGCTCAGACGTCGGAGTTGGCGCCCGAGACCGTCCCCTGACGACAGTGGTGTTCGTGTGCCCCGCATGCTGGTGCGTGGTGACGGTGGTGGTTGGTGAGACGGGGCAGCGGCCATCGCCGCGATTTCCTACTGGATCTGACTCTGGTCCCCGCTCCCGTTGGTCAAGAGCGAAGCGGTATGCGACGTTGCCTGCCCACGTCGGCCCCCTGAAGGTGCGGTGCGACGAGCACCAGGAACCGGATGGAACAGTTCGAGCGGTGCCCTCCCGGATGACGTGTGCCCACGTACACGTGCCTCGTGGAGGAAGGCGGGAGACTTGAGAGTGACTTTGAAACCTTTCAATGCACTCGCTGCGCACAGAATACGAGCCGCTTCAGTGTTCCGTCAAGGTTGCCTACCCGTTTCCGAACCATCACGCACGAGTCCATTGAGTCGCCTCTGCCCCCACTGTTCCAAGACCCGCTTCCAATACGATCCGTAGGCACGCCGCGTTCCATCGCTGACCGCCGCCGACACGATTGGTACGTAATCTGCGAACGTCGGCGCCTGCGGGCGCTTCGTCGCCGCCTCAATGAGGTCACCGGGGGATATTCCCATCCTCGCGAGCAACAACCGAGCGGCGTCCAACTCAGCCTGGCTCGCCGTGTCACTCATGCTGCTCACCGCCGAGAGCAGCAGCGTGTATCTGAGCGACCACCGCGTCCAAGGTTGCGGGTGGATGCACGATAAGCACGCCGGCAATGAGGTCCGCCGCCAGCAGCAACCGGTCGCCAGGCTGGAGGCCGCACCATTTCCGGGCGGCTGCCGGCAGATGTAGATGACCTTGCCCTGTCAGGGTAAAGACGCCCTGCGGGTCCCGACGGACGACAATGAGGCCGGCGCTCTCGCGGATTTGAAGGCGCGTACCGCAGCCCGATCCGAGAGCGCGGACGATCATTCGATCAGCGATCCGGCCACTGACATCAATAGCAGCCAGGCCGTAGACCGACGCGCTTTTCCGGGCTGCTGGAAGGTCAGGCAGGGGCAATGGTGGGCGCCGCAGCGTGCCTAGCCGCCGGTCCGTCCCCTTGCTCTGCGCGGGAGGCGTCAACGGTGGAATAAGAGGAGCAACGGTCATATCAGCCACGGCGGTCACCGCCGCCGAGCGTCGCATCCGTCGAGACTGTCGCGGAGATACCTTCCGCGTGGTCAAGCGGGCTTGACCACCAGTACGTCAAATACAGCAGGGATGCTTCAAATTTGTGTCCGAGGGGGGACTTGAACCCCCACGCCCTATACGGGCACTAGCACCTCAAGCTAGCGCGTCTGCCATTCCGCCACCCGGACTTGCTCGTTCAGCCTACCTCGCCGACCTGGATGATCTTGACACCCGATGGCCGGCCCGGGGGGCCGCACGGGGAGTTACTGTACACGCCACTCGTGGATCATGCACATCGCCGTCGAGCCCCTCCGTGGAGGTGTTCCCGCCGCTGCTCAGACCGCCTCGCGAGGGGTCACCGACGTACCGCCGAAGGCGTGTCCGGGTAGCGTCGGACGGCCATCTGACGGCAGCATTGCCACGTGTCCCATCCCTCTCCTCTGGCAGCCGCCCAGCACCGGGCTCTCGCCCTGCGCGCCGCGGGCGACCTCAGCGCCGCCCGGCAGCTGCTCGCGGAGGTCGTCGAGTCCGCCCGTCCGCCCTACGGCGAGGACCACCCCGAGGTGCTGCACACCGCGCACCTGCTGGCCCGCCTGCACCGCGAGGCGGACGATCCGCTCGCCGCCCGCCGGGTGCTGGAGGAGGCGTTCGCCGCGGGCGAGCGGCGCTGGGAGCACTCCGATCCCGTGCTGCTCGCGCTCGCCTTCGAGCTCGCCGAGGTCGCCGAGGAGCTGGGCAACCGGCACGAGGCCCGGCGGAACTACACCCGCGTCGCCACCGCCGGGCCCGCCGTGCTCGGCGAGGACCACCCCGCGGTACGCGCCGCCCGCCACTACCTCGGCGACGCCGCTCCCGCTGCGCCGGCAGTGCGGCACCCATCGCCACCGACACCCCGCCCAGCGCCGGACGACCGGTCCACCGATCCTGTTCCGGCGGACGATGCCGGGGCGCGGGCCGCCCTGTCCGGTCCGACGCTGTCCCTGGCGACGCTGGCCGCGATGCGGCCGTCGGCGGGCAGCCCACCACCCGCCGCGTCGCCCTGGGCTCCACCGCCACCGCCGGCAACGCCTCAGTCAACCCCTCTGGCGGTACGCGTACCCGCCCCACCGGCACCGCCCGCCGACGCCGGCACGCCGCCGGCTCCCGCTCCCCCGGTGACGCCGGCCCGGCCGGTGCCGTCCCCCGTCACGCCGGCGGCACCGCAGCCCGGTCCACCGCCCCCGCCCGTGCCTCCACGCCAGCGCACGGAGGCGCAGCAACCGCAGCCGGCTCGACCGGCGGTGACATCTCCTCGACCGCCAATCGAAGGCCAGGGAGAGCCCACCCGCCTGGCCGAACAGGAGCAACCTCCGCGGCCACCGTCCGGATCAGTCGTACCGCCACGCCAGCGGGCGGGCGACCAACCACCCCCGCCGGCCGTCGACGCGCCAGCCTCGCCGACCGCGGCCCTCCCGGTGTCGGCCGCCCCGCCGCCAGCTACGGCGGTGCCGGTTCCGGCTCCCCGGTGGGACACCCCGACGATCCAGGTACAGCAGATTGAGCCGCTGTTGGCCGAGGAAACGGTTCGGGCCGCGAGCACGCCGACCAGCGCGAGCGGGCCGACCACCGCGTCGGGCGGAGCGGCGACAGCGCCGGACGGGCCGACCTCGACGAGTACCCCTCCCGGGCCGATGCACCCGGTGAGCGCACCACCCAGCGACCCGGTGAACGGCCCGCCTTCTGCACCACAGCCGGTCCCCGGGCCGCCGGTGTCGGCCGGCACACCGGCGCAGCTCGGCAGCCCGCCCCGCCGTCCCGACCCGGTGATCCAACCCGGGTCCGCCTCCGTGCCGTCGGCCCAACCTTTCCCGGTGTCGGGGCCACCTGGCCGCGGCCAGCCCGTCTCCGCACCACCCAGCCACCACTCCCCCGTGTCCGGACCGCCTGGCCGCGGCCAGCCCGTCTCGGCGCCGCCGAGCCACCCGTACCCGGTATCCGGAGCACCGAGCCACCCCTATCCGGTATCCGCGCCGCCCAGCTACGGCCAGCCCGTCTCGGCACCACCGAGCCAGCCCTACCCGGTGTCCGGGCCACCCGGCTACGGCCAGCCCGTTTCCGCACCACCGAGCCAGCCCTACCCGGTCTCCGCACCGCCCGGTTACGACCAGCCCGTCTCCGGGCCACCCGGCCACCCCTACCCGGTCTCCGCACCGCCCGGTTACGACCAGCCCGTCTCCGGGCCACCCGGCCACCCCTACCCGGTCTCCGCACCACCTGGTCACAACCAACCCGAGTCCGCGCCGCCGGTGAGCGCGCCGCCGTGGGGGTTGACCGCGCCACCGTGGAGCAGCACCGCGCCGCCGCAGGTGCTACCCACGGCCGGTAACGACCCGACGGGCCGATCATCGATGGAGGAGCCCTGGGCCGAGCCGGGCGGGTTGACGGCTGCGGCGGTGCCGCCGAGCCCTCCGGCGCAGCGGACGGGAATGACGACGACCCAGACCACCGAGGTGTTCCCGCCAGCCGGACCGGCCAGCAGCGATCCGGGCAGGCTCGATGCGAACCTCGGCCAGCCGGACAAGGCCCAGCCGGAGCCGGCCGATCGACAGTCGAGCCCCGTCGCGACGCCGGCTCACCCGGCCCCGCCGGCGGTCACCGGTCCCGCGACGCCGACCGGTGGGTACCCGATACCAACCCCGCAGCCTCCGGGTCCGTTCGTGGCCCCCGCCTACCCGCCGCCGACCGAGCTGGCGTCCCAGCCGGTTCCCGAGCGGTACCCGGCCCAGCAGTACCACCCGGGCCAGGAGGTGCACCCGGGCCAGCACCACCAACCCGACGGGTACCGGCCGACGTACGCCGACGAAGCCTCGCCCAGCCGCGGCCGGGCGACGCTGATCGGCGCCGCGGTGGCGGCCGGGGTGGCCGTGGTGGCGGTGGCCGGCCTGGGGGTGGTGGTGCTCAACCGCGACGACCCGCCCCCGGCGACCGGGACCGCGCCGACGGCGACGGCGGCGCCGACGGCGGCCGGGCCTCCACCCGGGGACCTGAAGCTGCGGGACGACTCTGTCACGATCACCTTGACCTGGACGGACCCGTCCGGGGGCGCGGTTCCGTTCATGGTCGCCGGTGGCCGGGCCGGGCAGGCGCTGGGGGTGATGGCCACCGTGGACCCGGGACGGACGAGCTACACGGTCAACGGGCTGAATTCGCGAGTGGACTACTGCTTCACCGTGCTGGCGGTCTACTCCACCGACAGCTTCGCCACCTCGGGGCAGGTCTGCACTGAGCGCGAACGCGCCACTCCGCCGAGCTGAGCTGGGCGTCCACACCGCACACGCTCAGTATCCACAGGGGTGACCGTGCGGGTTCCCCCGGCACCGACCGCGCCATATGATGGCACCCGGCTCAGGGGAGGGGTCGCCGCGAGGCGCGCGCCACCTGCCACGACTCAGGGGAGGCAGCCGGCTGTGGCCAGCATCGACGACGCCGCGCACACCGACGCTCCCCGTTCCCGGTCCCGGCTGCGCGGCGGGCTGGTGACCGTGGGCACGGTGACCGCGCTGCTGGCCGCGATGGGGCTGACCGTCCTCGGGCTGGGCGCGGCGGACAACGCCGTGGCCAACTACGACGCGAGTTCCTGGTTGTGGAGCGCGGCGCGCAGCGAGCTGGCCCGGGTCAACGGTGTCACCGCGCGGGTCGACACCCGCACCGAGGTCCCCGGGGCCCGTCGGCATCCGATGCAGGTCACCCAGACCGACCGGCTGCTGATCCTGCGTGACCTGCAGACCGGGCAGGTCAGCTCACTGGATCTGGCCACCCTTCAGCTCACCGCGACCACCCGGACCACCCCGGGCCTGGGCGTGAGCGTCGCCCTGCACGAGGACGCGGCGTTCGTCGTCGACGCCGTGCAGGGCATCGTGCGTCAGCTCGACCCGCGGTCGCTGGCCCCGGTCGGCGAGCCGGTCCGCTATCCGCCGGGCATCACCGGCGGCACCTTCGACGGCGAGGGCCGGCTCTGGATCGCGGTGCCCAGCGAGGGCACCGTGTCGGCCGTCACGGCCGCGAAGCTGCCGTCCGCGCCGGCCTCGGCCGCGCCCGCGGGCGGCGGGCTCAGCCCGGAGCGGGTTGAGACGTACGACGTGGCCGATGCCAGCCACGAGCTGGTGGTCTCCACCCTGGACGACGGGGTGGCGGTGCTCGACCGCACGGCGGGCAAGCTGGTGCGGGTGCGGCGTGGCGAGGTCCACCTCACGCCGTTGACGCTGAGCGGCCCGGCGGCGCTGCCAGCCCGCACCAGCGGACCGCGGGTCCCGGTCACCGTGTCCGCCGAGCGGCGGGTGCTGGTGGTGGGTGACAGCGGCGAGGAGCGGGCGTTCACCGTGCCGGGCGACGGCGACGGGCTCAGCCCGGCGGTGGCCTGGGCGGACCGCTTCTACTGCGCCGACGAGGCCACCGGCACCATCTACTCCTTCGACGCGGGCGGCCAACTGGTCGACACCATCCGCGGTCGGGCGAACGGGCCGCTGGAGCTGGAGGTGCGGGAGAACCACCTCTTCATCAACTCCCCGGACGCGGCGACGGCCCGGGTGGTGGACGACAAGCACCAGGTGCGCGAGGTCAACAAGTA
>NZ_QGKR01000293.1 GCF_003172955.1 Micromonospora acroterricola
GGCACGAGCCGGAGCCCGCCCCGCTGCCCCGCCCGCCCCGCGCGAACGGCCGGCCGCTGCGCTGCGCGCTGGTCCTACTCTTCGTGCTGGTCACCCTGGCCGCCGCCGCACCGCCGCCCCGGCGGGCCGTCGTGACGCTGCCGGCCATGCTCGGGGCCGATGTAATGGACCTGGGGGACCTGTTCCTGGTCATCGACCCGATCACCCCTGAGACGCCGCAGCGGCGGCTGGCCGCCTTCCGGCTGCCCGGCGGCGAGCCGGTCTGGAAGGTGCCGTTGCCCGCGGAGGGCCGGTACTGGGGAGTCGCGTCGGCGGCCGGGATGCTGCTGGTCACCGGGCACGAGATCGGCCCGGACCGCCAGGGCACGCTGACCGTGGTGCTGGACCGGGCGACCGGGGCGTACCGGTGGCAGCAGCCGGGCAGCCCCGTCCAGCTGGCCGACGGAAACCTGCTGTTCCAGTCCGGCGGCGAGAACGAGCCGGTCAGCCTACGCGCGGTTGATCCATGCTGTGGCACCTTGCGCTGGCAGCTACCCACCACCTCCGACTACACCATCTACGGCGGTACCGGGCGCGGGGTGGAGCGGGTGGTCGTCAACCAGGTGGACGGGCCGGTCGAGGTACGTGACGCGACCACCGGTGCGGTGCTGGCCCGCGCCGACCTGCGCCCACCCGGCGGCGGGCCGTTCGGGTCCGTGCAGGTGGTGAACGACCTGCTTCTGATCGTCGGCGAGGCACCGGTCGCGGTCACCGCGTACGGGCTGGACCGGCTGGACCGGCGCTGGAGCAGCACAGCCGACCGGATCGATTTCGTGTCGGACTGCGGCCCCGTCCTGTGTCTGCAGACCCGTTCCAACGGGCTGCGGGCGGTCGACCCCGCGACCGGTCGGGAACTCTGGAGCAGCGAGCGTTGGGGGTGGGTCTGGCCGGTCGACGGCCGGCTGATGGCCACCACGTTGAGCAGCGCCGGCCCCGGGGCGGAGCAACTGGTCGTGCTCGATCCGCCGACCGGTCGCGTGCTAGCCGAGCTGGGCCGTTGGGAGCTGGCCGGGTCCGATCCCGGGGGTCCGATGATCGGGCTACGCCGGTATCCCGGTGGCGGGCTGCTCGTCGCCGAGCTGGACATCCGCGCGGGGACGGTACGGATGCTGGACGTGCTGCCGAACGCGAGCGGGGAGTGCCATGCGACCGCCGGCCGGCTGCTGTGCCGGCTGGTCGACGGCTCGTACGGGCTGTGGCAGTTGCCCGACTGATCACCAGTTGGCCTGGGCGGGCGGCGGGGGCAGCGGCACCGACGCCGGCCGCAGCACGTACGCCACCCCGCCGCTGCCCCGCTGCCAGGCAGCCTCGAACCGCTGCCGGGGCACGGTGCGGCGTACCGCGTCGTCGTCCGGCGCGTACGGGTCGTTGAGCACCGGGTCGCCGTCGGCGGTGAAGCCGACCAGCACCATCAGGTGCCCCCTGGTGTCGTACGCCAACCCCGGCACCTCGCCGGCCCGGAACGCGGCGGAGACGATCAACGGGATGCCGAAGGCGATGAACGCCTCCGCCTCGGCCAGCGACCGCAGACGGGTGACGAACGCGTCCACCCCGTGCAGCCCGGCGTACGCCGTGTTGAAGGGCCAGTTGCCGGCACCGGCGTACGCGTGGTCGTAGCAGTGCCGGGCGGCGTGCACCACCACCGGGCGCGGGCCGACCGGCTCGACCCAGGCGTACCGCTCCGGCGCCGGCTCGGCGCCCCAGTAAGAGAGCACCATCGAGATGCAGGTGGGGCTGCACCACGAGTCGCCACCGCCACCCCACTGCGGGTGCTGGCCGGCGTGCAGCCGCTGCGAGTAGCGGGGCACGTCGAGCACCCTCCCGCGCGCGGCGTTCGACGGCTCCACCACCGGGCCGGCGTCCGCGCCGCATCCCGACCCGTCCGCCACGTCGGGAGGGATCGGGCCGGTGGCGACCGCGCCGAGGTCGGTCGGGGTGGCGCCGGTGGCGACCGCGCCGACGCTCCGCAGCACCGGGCCGGACGGGCTGCCGGCCGGCCCGCACAGGGTCACCCGGGCCTGCCAGCCGGTGACCACCGCTCCGGTCACGATCAGCGTGTCGGTGTCCACCCGGGCGTCGCCGTCGCGCTGCCCGGGCACCGAGGTGCGCCGTACCGTGCGGTCGTCGGCCGCCCAGCGAGCCAGCTGGTACCAGCCGGTGCTGGGTCCGTCTCCGTGCCAGCCGCGCAGCTCGACCTCGATCCAACAGCCGTCGGGGGTGTCGGCGGTCCAGGACGGCACGACCTCGACGACCGGGAAACCGACCGGCACCGGCGGTGACGTCCAGCTGCCCCGGGCGACCGACGGGTCCGGGCCGGCCGGGGTCAGCCCCCGATCGTCGGCGCGCAGGCCGTCACCGGTGCCGGCCGTCCCGTCGGCCGGCAGGTGGAAGCCCCGGTAGGCGATGTCCCGCTGCGCGGGTGGTGCCGCGATGGTCATGACAGGTCCGTCCGTCGCTCGGTCCCGGAAGCATCGCGTACGCCGGGATGGTCCGCAACGCCGGCCGGCGCGGGCGGCGAGGGACGATGTGTTGCCGGCCGGCACTAGGTTGTCGGTGGTCAGCAGCGAGGAGGCCGGGATGCGGGTACTGGTGGTGGAGGACGAGCGCAACCTCGCCGACGCGATCGCGCGCGGGTTGCGCAAGCGGGGGATGGCGGTCGACGTGGCCTACGACGGCGACGCCGGCCACGAGGCGGCGTTCGTCACCCGGTACGACGTGGTCGTGCTCGACCGCGACCTGCCCGGCGTGCACGGCGACCAGATCTGCGCCGACCTGGCCGCCTCCGGCGCGCTCACCCGGGTGCTGATGCTGACCGCCAGCGGCACGGTCGCCGACCGGGTGGAGGGGTTGCAGCTCGGCGCCGACGACTACCTGCCCAAACCGTTCGCCTTCGACGAGCTGGTCGCCCGGGTGCAGGCGCTGGGCCGGCGGGCCACCCCGGCCGCCCCGCCGGTGCTCGAACTGGCCGATCTGGTGCTCGACCCGGCCCGCCGGGTCGCCACCCGGGCCGGTGTACCGGTCGACCTGACCAACAAGGAGTTCGGGGTGCTCAGCGAGCTGCTCAGGGCGCGCGGCGCGGTGGTCTCCAGCGAGGAGTTGCTGGAACGGGTCTGGGACGCCAACACCGACCCGTTCACCACGATCGTCCGGGTCACCGTGATGACGCTGCGCAAGAAGCTCGGCGACCCGCCGCTGATCGAGACGGTGGTCGGCGCGGGCTACCGCACGGCCGAGGTAGGGGCATGAGCCGCCGCCTGCGGCCCACTCTGCGGTTGCGGCTGACCGTTCTCAACGGCGTGCTGCTGATCGGCGCGGGAGCGATCCTGGTGCTGCTGGCGTGGCTGCTGGTGCGCGACGCGTTGCGACCCACCGACGAGCTGCTGCCCGGCACGACCGTGGTGCTGTCCGACGGCCGGGTGCTGGACGCCGCGCAGTGGCAGCGCCAGTTGGTCGACGCCGCCTCCGGGGAGTTGCTGGCCAAGGGGCTGGTCGCTCTGCTGGCGATCAGCGTGGTCGGGGTGGCCGGCGCGTACGCGGTGGCCGGCCGGGCACTGCGTCCGCTGCACCAGGTCACCGCGACCGCGCAGCGCCTCGGTGAGGCGACGCTGGACCAGCGGATCGGCTACTCGGGCGCCGACGACGAGGTGGCGGAGCTGGCGAAGACGTTCGACGCCATGCTGGACCGGATCGCGTCCGCGTTCGAGGCGCAGAAGCGCTTCGTGGCCAACGCCTCGCACGAGCTGCGTACCCCGCTCGCGGTCATGCGGACCGAGATCGACGTGACGCTCAGCGACGACGATGCGGACGCCGCCGAGTACCGCCGGATGGCGACCGTGGTCCGCGACGCCTCCGAGCGGGCCAACGGCCTGGTCGACGCGCTGCTGGTGCTGGCGCGCAGCGAGGCGCAGGCCGGGCGGCGGCTCGGCCGCCGCACCGAGTGTGACCTCGCCGCCGGCACCGCGAACGCGCTGTCGGCGATGCGGCGGGAGGTGGAGCGGATCGGCCTGCGGGTGCAGACGTCGCTGGAGTCCGCGCCGGTGGTCGGCGACCCGGGCCTGCTCGACCGGCTGGCCGGCAACCTGATCGAGAACGCGGTCCGCTACAACCACCTGCACGGCAAGCTCTGGGTGCGCACCGGGACCGACCGCGAACGTTCCTGGCTGGTGGTGGGCAACACCGGTTTCGAGGTGGACCAGGCCGACGTGCCGGGGCTGTTCGAGCCGTTCCGGCGCGGCGGCCGGGAGCGTACCGGCGCCCGCGGCTCCGGTCTGGGGCTCTCCATCGTCCGAGCGGTCTGCGACGCGCACGGCGGCACCGTGCGCGTGGTCGCGCAGCCCGGCGGCGGCCTGGAGGTGACGGTCACCCTGCCGTCGGCGGACGCCCCGGCGGCGACCGGCCCGGTGCCGGCCGTCGGCGGCTGACCGGTTCGTGCCGGGGTTGCGGCCGGCGGGTACCCGATGGAAAGATCACGCGGTCAGCTCGAGATCGAAGGGGGGTGCGTCGATGTCCACCACCACTGACTCCGCGCCCCGGGTCCTCCTCGGCTGACCCCCGGAGGCGGAGCGTCCCCATCCAGCACGGAGGGGACACCCGTGTACCCACGGATCCGCAACATCAGTTTCGATTGTCATGACACGTACGCCCTGGCCGGCTTCTGGTCGACGGTGCTCGGGTACGCCCGGCATCCGGAGGACGCCCCGGGTGATCCCGAGGCGGCGCTGCTGCCACCGGACGAGGCGACCCCGAACCTCTTCTTCCAGGCGGTGCCGGAGGACAAGGTGACCAAGAACCGGCTGCACATCTGCCTGGAACCCGTCGAACGGACCAGGGATGAGGAGATCGAGCGGGTGCTCGGCCTCGGGGCCACCCTGGTCGCCGACCGGCGGCACGCCGACGGGACGGGCTGGGCGGTGCTCGCCGACCCCGAGGGGAACGAGTTCTGCGTGGTACGCAGCGCTGGGGAACGTGTCCCCGCCACCACTGTGGAGGACCAACCGTGAGCTCGACGATCCACAACATCAGCATCGACTGTCACGACACGTACGCGCTGGCCGGCTTCTGGTCGCAGGTCTTCGACTGCCCCCGGCAGCCCGACGACTTCCCCGGCGACACGGAGGCGATGCTCCTGCCGCCGGGCGGCCCGGAGGTGCTGTTCATCGCGGTGCCCGAGGGCAAGGCCGTGAAGAACCGGCTGCACCTGGACCTGCAACCCGCCGACCGGACCCGGGACGAGGAGGTCGAGCGACTGCTCGGCATCGGCGCGACGCGCGTCGACGACCAGATTCGGCCGGACGGCTCCGGCTGGGTGGTGCTCGCCGACCCGGAGGGCAACGAGTTCTGCGTGCTGCGCAGCGCGGCGGAGCGGGCCGCGTCGCCCGCCACGTCGGCGGGTGACGTCGACCCAGCCTAGGCGCCGGCGGTACGGCCGCTTCCGCCAGCACGTGCCCCGGCCACCCGAGGGTGGCCGGGGCACGGTTGCACGGATCAGGAGCGCTGCTCGGCCTGGCCCCGGATCGTGGCGAACTCGGCCTTCGCCTCCGCGCCGGTCTTGAAGAAGACCACCACGAGACCCACGCTGCCCCGGTCGGGCCCAGACGCAGACGCCCAGCGGCACACCGTCGGTCTTGCCGGATCCTCGTGTGGTCCCACGCGGACAGCTGGCGGAGAAACGACCGCGGTGGCCGGGCCGTCCACAGGGACGGTCCGACCACCGCGACGGTGGTGCTGCGATCGGTCAGAGGGGCAGGCTCGCCGCCCCGCGCGGCAGGAACCGCTTTCCGGTGACCCGCTCGCTGGTGCCGGTCCGGTCGAGGTACGGCGTGACCCCGCCCAGGTGGAACGGCCAGCCGGCGCCGAGGATCATGCACAGGTCGATGTCCTGCGCCTCGGCGACCACGCCCTCGTCCAGCATCAGCCGGATCTCCTGCGCAAGCGCGTCGAGCGCGTTCTGCCGTACCTGTTCGGCGGTCAGCGGCTGGTCACCGACCACGAGCAGCTTGGCGACCTCCTCGTTGACCTTGTCGTCCGCCACGATCGGCTGGCCCGAGTCGGCGATCCGCTTGAGGTTCTCGCTGACGCCGAACCGGTCCGGGTACGCCGCGTGCAGGGTGCCGCCGACGTGGTACGCCACGGCCGGCCCGACCAGTTGGAGCAGGGCGAGCGGGCGCATCGGCAGGCCCAGCGGGTCCAGCGCGCTGTTCGCCACGTCCAGCGGGGTGCCGGCGTCGACGGCGGCGAAGACGGTGCCCAGGAAGCGGGTGAGCAGCCGGTTCACCACGAACGCCGGGGCGTCCTTGACCAGCACCGAGGACTTCTTCAGCTGCCTGCCGACCGCGAACGCGGTGGCCAGCGTGGCGTCGTCGGTGCGCTCGCCCCGGACGATCTCCAGCAGCGGCAGCACCGCCACCGGGTTGAAGAAGTGGAAGCCGACCACCCGCTCCGGGTGCTCCAGCTCCGCGGCCATCTCGGTGATGGACAGGCTGGACGTGTTGGTGGCGAGCACCGCCTCCGGGGAGACGATCTTCTCCAGCTCGGCCCAGACCTGCTTCTTGACGCCCAGGTCCTCGAAGACCGCCTCGATGACGAAGTCGGCGTCGGCGAAGGCGTTCTTGTCGACCGTGCCGCTGACCAGGCCGTACAGCTTGGCGGCGGTGCCCTTGTCCATCCGGCCCTTGGTGACGGCCTTCTCGATCTGGGTGTGCACGTAGCCGACACCCTTGTCCACCCGGGACTGGTCCAGGTCGCTCATCACGACCGGCACCTGGAGGCGGCGGGCGAACAGCAGCGCCAGCTGGCTGGCCATCAGGCCGGCGCCGACGATGCCGACCTTGGTGACCGGGCGGGCGAGGCCCTTGTCCGGTGCGCCGGCCGGCCGCTTGGCCCGCCGCTGCACCAGGTCGAAGGCGTACAGGCCGCTGCGCAGCTCCTCCGAGAAGACCAGGTCCGCGAGGGCCTCGTCCTCGGCGGCGGTGCCGGCGGCGAAGTCGCCGTCCTTCGCCGTCTCCAACAGGTCCAGTGCCTTGTACGCGGCCGGGACCGCGCCGTGCAGCCGCTGGTCGAGGGTCTGCCGGGCGAAGTAGAGCACGCCCGCCCACATGTCCTTGTCGACCTCGGGCCGGGTCACGGTCACCTGACCTCGGACCACGCCGGCGGCCCACTCCAGGGACCGCTCGAGGAAGTCGGCCGGCTCCAGCAGCACGTCCGCGATGCCCAGCTCGGCGGCCTGCTTCGGCTTGAGCATCTTGTTCTGCATCAGCGGGTTCTGGATGATCACCTGGGTGGCGGCGGGGATGCCGATCAGGTTCGGCAGCAGCTGGGTGCCGCCCCAACCGGGGACCAGGCCGAGGGAGACCTCGGGCAGGGCCAGCGCCGCGGCGCCGCCGGAAAGCGTCCGGTAGTGGCAGTGCAGCGCCAGCTCCAGGCCGCCGCCCATCGCCGCGCCGTTGACGAACGCGAACGTGGGCACCCTGCTGTCCTTGAGCCGGGCGAAGACCCGGTGACCGAGCCGGCCGATCTCCAGCGCCTGCGCGCGGTCGGCGAGCTGCGGCAGGCCGACGATGTCCGCGCCCACGCAGAAGATGTACGGCTTGCCGGTGACCGCGATGAACGCCGGGTCGGCGGCGAGCGCGGCGGTGATCGCCTCGTCGAGGCTGGTCAGGCCGGCCGGCCCGAAGGTGTTCGGCTTGGTGTGGTCGAAGCCGTTGTCCAGCGTGATCAGGGCGGCGGGACGGTCCAGCCCCGGTACGTTCACCTGACGCAGCAGCGCCCGGGTGACGACCTCGTTCGGTGCGGCGAGCGCGCTCACTTGTTGCCCTCCGTCCAGTGCGGGTTCTCCCAGATCACGGTGCCGCCCATGCCGATGCCGATGCACATGGCGGTGAGGCCGTAGCGGACCTCGGGGTGCTCGGCGAACTGGCGGGCCAGCTGGGTCATCAGACGTACCCCGGAGGAGGCCAGCGGGTGGCCGATGGCGATCGCGCCGCCCCACGGGTTGACCCGGGGGTCGTCGTCGGCGATGCCGAAATGGTCGAGGAAGGCGAGCACCTGCACGGCGAACGCCTCGTTCAGCTCGAACAGGCCGATGTCGTCGATGCTGAGCCCGGCGATGCGCAGCGCCTTCTCCGTCGACGGGATCGGGCCGACGCCCATCACCTCCGGCTCCACGCCGACGAAACCGAACGACACCAGCCGCATGGCGACCGGCAGGCCCAGCTCGCGGGCGGTGGCCTCGTCGGCCAGCAGGCTCGCGGTGGCGCCGTCGTTCAGGCCGGCCGCGTTGCCCGCGGTGACCTTGCCGTGCGGGCGGAACGGGGTCTTCAGGGTGGCGAGCTTCTCCAGCGAGGTGTCCCGCGGCGCCTCGTCCACCGTGGCCAGACCCCAGCCGCCCTCGGCGTCGCGGATGGCCACCGGCACCAGGTCGTCCTGGAGCTTGCCGTTGGCGTACGCCTTGGCGGTCCTCTGCTGCGAGGCGAGCGCGAACGCGTCGGTGCGCGCCTTGGTGATGTGCGGGACCAGGTCGTGCAGGTTCTCCGCGGTGGCGCCCATGACCAGCGCGGACGGGTCGACCAGCTTCTCGGCGATGATGCGCGGGTTGGGGTCGACGCCCTCACCCATCGGGTGGCGGCCCATGTGCTCGACGCCGCCGGCGATGGCGATGTCGTACGCGCCCATGGCGATGCCACCGGCGACGGTGGTCACCGCGGTCATCGCGCCGGCGCACATCCGGTCGATGGCGAAGCCGGGAACGGTCTTGGGCAACCCGGCCAGCAGGGCGGCGGTCCGCCCGATGGTGAGGCCCTGGTCGCCGATCTGGGTGGTGGCCGCGATGGCGACCTCCTCGACCCGCTCCGGCGGCAGCTGCGGGTTGCGGCGTAGCAGTTCACGGATGCAACGGATCACCAGGTCGTCGGCGCGGGTGTTGGCGTACATGCCACCCGCCTTGCCGAACGGGGTACGGACGCCGTCGACGAAGACGACATCCCTGACTTCACGGGGCACTTGAGCCTCCTTTTCGACCATGATTCGGCCTTCGCGCCGGCAGGCGGCACTCCGGAGCGAATGAGGGTCGCCAACACGGGCACGTCCCCCCGGATGCTACTCGCCAGTAACCAACCCCGTCCGTGCCCCCCGC
>NZ_QGKR01000100.1 GCF_003172955.1 Micromonospora acroterricola
GGCCACCGCCGGCAGGTCCTCGCTGGCCGCCCGTTCGGCCGCGAGGGCGGCCGCGCCCACCACGGTGAGCATCGTGCCCTCCACCGGCCGGGCGACCGCGGTGTACGCGGCCACGGTGGCGCCCCGCAGCGCGGCGGCCAGCTCCCGGCCGCGCACCCCCGGGACGGCGGCGGCCGCGTCGGCGAAGCCGCGCAGGATCTGCGACAGGATCACCCCGGAGTTGCCGCGCGCGCCGAGCAGCGCGCCCTGGGCCATCAGCCGCAACGCGTGCCCGTGGGCGGTCGGCCCGCTGTCGGGGAGCGTGGCCAGGTCCATCGCGAGGGCCTGCTGGGCCGAGGTGAGGGTGAGCACCAGGTTGGTGCCGGTGTCGCCGTCGGGGACCGGATAGACGTTGAGCTCGTCGATCTCGCCCTGGTGGCGCTTCAACGCGGCCAGCCCGCTCGCACACCACCGGCGGACCGCGGCGGCGTCGAGGGTGTCCAGCACGGCCAGAAGCCTACTGGCGCGCACCGACAGCCGTCGGACTCGTCCGGCGTGTCCGTTCGTCCCGGATCCGGCGCTGGACCCGGCTCGGGCGGCCGGAGCGGGGACCTCGGGTATCGTTGGCGCCGGAACGGCCCACCACCGGGCGGACGGGGGCGCCAGCACCCGCGGGCCCGGGCACGGGCCGTCGCCCGACCAGGCCGGTTGGCCGGGTCGGCGGGTCATCGGGTAACCTGGCCAGGTTGCCCGGTCAGCGCCTGCCGGCGACCTCATGAACGTTTCAATCCCAGGAGTATCCCGTGGCTAGCGTGTGCGACGTCTGTGGCAAGGGACCGGGCTTCGGCCACAACGTGTCCCACTCGCACCGGCGGACCAACCGCCGCTGGAACCCGAACATCCAGTCGGTGCGTACCCCGGCCGGTGGCGGCAACACCAAGAAGTTGCAGGTCTGCACCTCGTGCATCAAGGCCGGCAAGGTCACCCGCGCCTGACGCGGTAGGACCCACCTTCTCGTACGGCTCAGCCGGCGGACCTCTGCGGTCCGCCGGCTCTGTCGTGTCCGCGCCGGGTCGCTGACGACTACACGACGCGGCCGCCCTGCCCGGCCGCCCGCCCGGTTAGGGTCGCGCTGCGCCGGGCGTCCCGTCCGGCTGGGCGGAGGGGTGACGGGTGCGGCTGGATCTGGGCCGGGACGAGATGGTCATGGTGGGCTGCGCGCTGGACCTGCTGCGCGGCCTCAGCGAGGTGCTGCCCGCCGGCAGCGTGGTCGTGGTGGAGGAACCCGACCTGATCCGCCGCCGCGACCTGGAGCGGCACTGCGCCGCGCTGCCGATCGTCTCCCGCGTGGTGGCGGCGGAGTACCAGACCGGCCTGGAGCCGGCGGCGCTGCTCGCCCGGGAGCCGGCGCTGGCCGCCGCGCGCCTGGTGGTGCCGGGCCAGGAGTACGGGGTGCTCGCCGCGGCTCGGCTGGCCGACGCGCTCGGCCTTCCCGGCGCCGGTGTGAAGGCCGCCGAGATCTTCACCGACAAGCACCGGATGCGGTTGCTCGCCGCGGCGGCCGGCCTGACCAACCCGGCGTTCGCGCTGGTCGGCACGGCGGCCGAGGCGACCGTTTTCGCCCACCGGCAGGGTGGGCGCTGCGTGCTGAAGCCGACCCGCCGGGCCGGCAGCCTCGGCGTGCAGATCATCACCGACCCGGGGCTGGTCGCCGCCGCCTGGGCGGCCAGCGCCGACCCGGAGACGGCCCCCGACGCCGCCCCGGGCCTGCCGAACGAGGTCCTCGCCGAGGAGGTGCTGGTCGGCACCGAGCACAGCGTGGAGCTCCTGCTGACCGAGGGCGAGGTGCGCTTCGGCAACGTCACCGACAAGCGCGTGCTGGCCGGTGGGCGGCCGGTGGAGACCGGGCACACCGTGCCCTCCGCGCTGCCCGACGACGCCCGACGGGAGCTGCTCGACGTGGCCACCCGGCTGGCCGGCGCCGCCGGCTTCCGCACCGGGGTGCTGCACAGCGAGTGGATCCGTACCGCCGACGGGCCGGCGCTCGTGGAGTGCGCCGCCCGACTGCCCGGCGACCTGATCACCGCACTGATCTCGATCGCCTACGACTGCGGGTTCGTCGCCGCGTACCTGCGGACGCTGCGAGGGGAACGCCCGGCGCTGCCGGCCCACCCGAGCGGCGCGGCGGCGGTGGAGTTCCTGCTCGCCCCGCCCGGCACGGTCACCGCCGTGGACGGGCTGCGGCCGGCCGGCAGGGTTCCCGGCGTGCTGGACGTCACGGTGGGCGTGACGGTGGGCGACCGGGTGGCCGAGGTCACCTCGTCGGCGAGGCGCAGCGGCCAGGTGCTGGCCTGGGGCGCCGACCCGCAGGAGGCGACCGCAGCGGCCGCCCGGGCCGCCGGGGAGATCCGGATCACCACCGGCTGAGCTGTCCACCCGCAGGGCGGCGACCCCCGGGTCAGAGGGTGCGGCCGAAGGAGACGCAGCCCTCCGCGTCCTTGTAGAAACCGAAGTTCGGGATCCGCTCGTAGCCGGCGGAGGTGTACATGGCGATCGCCTCGGGCTGCTTGTCCCCGCACTCCAGGACCACCCGCTTGCGGCCGTGGTCACGGGCCGAGCGCTCGACGGCCGCCAGCAACGTCCGGGCCACGCCACGCCCACGGGCCGCCGGGGCCGTGTACATCCGCTTCAGCTCGGCGGTGTCCGCGCCGTGGCTGCGCCAGCCACCGCAGCCGACCGGCTCACCGGCCAGGTAGGCGACGAGGAACGCGCCGTCCGGCGGCTCGAACTCGGCCGCGTCCACCGGGGTGTCGTCGCCGGTGCCGCCGTAGCGGGCGCCGAGGTCGGCCAGCGCGTCGCGGATCAGCCGCTGCGCCACCGGCGCGTCGAACCGCACCACCCGGATCTCGATCTCACTCACGGCGTCCAGCGTACGGCGGACGCGGGCCCTCACCGGAAGTGGTCCCAGCCCCGGGGACCGTCGTAGGGGGCGCCGTCGACCGTGACCCCGGCGCCGGCCGAGACCAGGCCGATCGGTCGCCACTCCGCCGGCAACGCCACCCCCGGGGGGAAGGTCGCGGCCAGCGCGTGGTCCTCGCCACCGGCGAGCAGCCAGGTGTACGGGTCGACGCCCAGCGCCTGCGCGGCGTCGGACATCTGCCGGGGCACCTCGAACGCGTCCCGGCGCACGTCGATCGCCACCCCGCTGGCCGTGGCCACGTGCCCGAGGTCGGCGAGCAGCCCGTCCGACACGTCGATCATCGAGGTGGCGCCGAGCCGGGCGGCCTGCGGGCCGGCCGCGTACGGCACCTGCGGCCGCCGGTACGCCTCGACCAGCAGCCGGGGGGTGCGGAAGCCACGGGTCAGCACGGTCAGGCCGGCCGCCGCGTACCCGGTGCGGCCGGCCAGGGCCAGCACGTCGCCGGGGCGGGCGCCGGAGCGCACGACGGGCGGGCGCCCGCCGAGGTCGCCCAGCGCGGTGACCGCGACGGTCAGGGTGGGGCTGCCCGACATGTCCCCGCCGACGACGCTCGCGCCGACCGTGGCCGCCTCGGCGGCCAGACCGTCGGCCAGCTCCTCGGCCCAGGCCGTCTCCAGGTCCGCCGGCATGCAGAGGGCGACCAGCAGGGCGGTCGGGGTGGCGCCCATCGCCGCGATGTCGGCCAGGTTGGCCGCCGCTGCCCGGTGGCCCACGTCCCGGGCGGCACACCAGTCCCGCCGGAAGTGCCGCCCGTCGACCAGCACGTCGGTGGACGCCGCCACCCGGCCGTCCGGGGCGGCCACCACCGCCGCGTCGTCCCCCGGGCCGAGCAGGGTCGTCGGCCCGACCGGTAGCCGGGCGGTGACCCGCCCGATCAACCCGAACTCGCCGATCCCGGCCACGCTGGCGACACCGCCGGCGTTCCGTCCGTTCTGCCCGGCACCGCCGCGCTCGCTCACTGCTGCTCCTTGACCACCGATAGGGATCAGACCTGGTCCGTAAGGTAGTTTCACCCTTCGGGCCGCCCCAGGGCGGCGACGGACGGAGGTCGAGTCGTGGTACAGGCGTACATCCTCATCCAGACCGAGGTCGGCCGGGCACGTGACGTGGCCGGTCTCATCGCGGACCTTGCCGGCGTGGTGCGCGTCGACGCCGTCACCGGCCCGTACGACGTGGTCGTCCTCACCGAGGCGAACACCGTCGACGAGCTCGGCAAACTCATCGTCAGCAAGGTGCAGATGGTGCCCGGCATCACCCGCACCCTCACGTGTTCGGTGGTGCGGCTGTAAGTGGACGAGATCTCTACCTCCTCCGCCGATCTGGATGACGACCGGCGCGACGGGACGCGTGGCGGGGCCACCGGTACGTCCGAGCCGGCTGACGGTATCCGCGAGTCGGGCGAGCCGACCGCCGACGCGCCGGCCGGCCGGGACCGGACCATCCGTGGCGCCGCCCTGCTGGCCACGTTGATCGCGCTGCCGATCACGCTGCTGGTGGCCGTGCTGGCCTTCGGCAGGCTCTCCCCGGACGAGCCGGCCGCCGCCCCGAGCCCGACCACGGCCCGGGTGCAGTCCACCGCTCCGGTCGAGATGGCCGCGCCGGCGCTGGCCGACCGCCCGGCCACGGTGTGCCGCGCACTGCTCTCCCAACTGCCGCCGACCATCCGTGACCTGACCCAGCGCCCGGTCACCGCCGGTCCGGAGCAGAACGCCGCGTACGGCGACCCGGCGCTCACCGTGGCCTGCGGCGGCGCCGAGCCGACCTTCCCGGCCACCGACGAGGTCTGGACGGTCAACGGGGTCTGCTGGCATTCGGCCGAGCAGGGCGACGCGACCGTGCTCACCACGGTCGACCGGGAGACGCCGGTGACGGCACGCATCCCCCGCTCCTACGAGCAGCCGTTGCAGTGGGTGGCGCCGGTGTCCAACGCGATCGTCGCCTCGGTGCCCTCCGGCGGGGACGTCCCCGCCGGCTGCCGGGCCTGACCGGTCCGCGGGCGGCACGCGCGGGTCCGGACCCGACCGGCGTACCGCCGCGAACGGTGGGTGGTCGTGGCTCAGTGCAGGCCCACGCCGCGCCGCTGGGCGGTGCGGATCAGGCGGTTGACCAGCTTCGGGTACTCCAGGCCGGAGGCCGCCCACATCCGCGGGAACATCGACGTCGGTGTGAACCCGGGCATCGTGTTGATCTCGTTGAGGTAGACGTCCAGCTCCGGGGTGACGAAGAAGTCCGCCCGGGCCAGGCCGGCGCAGTCCAGCGCGGTGAACGCGCGGACGGCGTACTCCTGCACCTGGCGGGTGACCTTCTCCGGCAGCCCGGCCGGAATGTCGTACTCGCAGGAGTCGTCGAGGTACTTCGCCTCGAAGTCGTAGAAGTCGTGGTCGGCGACGACCCGCACCTCGGCCAGCACGGACGCCTCGGGCGCTCCCCCGGCCTCGCCCTCCAGCACGCCGCACTCGATCTCGCGGCCGACGATCGCGGCCTCGATGATCACCTTCGGGTCGAACTGCCGGGCGGTGGCCACGGCCTCGTCCAGCTGCGCCCAGTCGGTGACCCGGGTGATGCCGAACGACGAGCCGGCCCGGGACGGCTTGACGAAGACCGGCAGGCCGAGCCGGTCCCGGTCCTGTTCCGTGAGCGTCATCCCGTTGCGCAGCACCACGTAGGGGCCGACGGGGATGCCCTCGACCGCGCAGAGCTTCTTGGTGAACTCCTTGTCCATGGCGGCGGCGGAGGCGAACACGTTCGCCCCGACGTAGGGGATGCCGGCCATCTCCAGCATGCCCTGGATGGTGCCGTCCTCGCCGTACGTGCCGTGCAGCACCGGGAACACCACGTCGACGTCGGCCAGCGCGCGGGGGCCCTCGGTCGGGTCGAGCACCATCAGCCCGTTGCCGGTCGGGTCGGCGCGGAGCACGATGTCCTCGCCGGACTCGGCGGTGATCTCCGGCAGCTGGCGTGCGTTGATCGCGAGCTGCGCGGGGTCGCCGCTGGTCAGCACCCACTGGCCGGCCCGGGTGATGCCCACCGGCACCACCTCGTACTCGTCCGGGTCGAGCGCGCCGAACACGCTGCCGGCGCTGACGCAGGAGATGCCGTGCTCCGGGCTGCGGCCGCCGAAGACGATCGCCACGCGGGTCTTGCCTGGGGTGGTCACTCCGGTCACCTCTTCGTACGCGACTGCGGCTGGTCGTGCTCGCCGGTGGCGCTCACCCGGTTGACCTTACTGTGCGTGGCGATAGGACGAGGCGATACCCGGTGAGCCACGGCGCGATGCGGCAATCGGTCAACAGAGGATATACGGTGCGTGACGGGATGTCGGTAATGACGAGGCGCGCGGTGCTGGGCCGGGGCTGGCGGGTCAGTCCCGGGCGTGCCGGCGGCCGACGGCGATCACCTTGACCCGCTGCCGGCCGGCGCGCACCATGCCGAGCGCCATGAACGCGCCGGCGATCCGGTCGGCGGCCTCCCGGCTGCTGGCGCCGACCACCTGCCGACGCCTTTCGGGCGCGACCCGCTCGTTGCGCTCGACGCCCTCGACGGGACGCACGTCGGTGAGCACGACCAGGAAGCGGGTCATGGCCGGCCGTCCGAATGCACGGCGGGGGGCTCCGGACCGGTACGCACGTCGTCTCCTTCCGGGGGGCCGGGATGGCTGCGGCACGCGGCGATCGGGTACGGGGGACAAACCCGACCGCCGCGCGCCCCATCCCCTCCGGTCGCTCACCACCACCGTCGCCACGACAACCGGCGGTGAGGACGCGATGACAGATTGACACGTGTACAGCCGTGAATGCAACTCTCATCGACGTTCTCTCATGCAGACGTTCCCACAAATGTGTGCGACCATCGATGCATGGCTCCGAAGACCGCCCGCGCCCGTCGGCTCGGCATCGCCCTGCGCCACCACCGGGAAGCCGCCGGGCTGACGCTCGAGACCGCCGCGGATGAGATCAACAGCACCCGCAGCACGCTCTCGCGGTACGAGAACGCGCAGACGCTGATCAGCCCGGCCACCGTGCGCGCCCTGCTCACCTCGTACGGGGTGGGCGCCGACGAGGTGACCGCGGCGGTGCAGCTCGCCAAGGACGCCCGCAAGCCGGGCTGGTGGGTCTCGTACTCGTACCTGCTGGACCCGCGCACCATCGACTTCATCGCCCTGGAGGCCGAGGCCACCGCCATCGCCAACTTCGAGCCCTCGGTGGTCCCCGGCCTGCTCCAGACCGCCGACTACATCCGTGGGGTCATGCGCGGCGGGCCGCACACCCTCGGCGACGAGCTGGTCGAGCAGCGGGTCAAGGTTCGCCTCGACCGGCAACAGCGGCTCACCGGCGACGACCCGCCCATCCTCGACGCGATCATCGACGAGGGCGCGCTGCTACGCCCGGTCGGCGACCGGTCGGTGATGGACGGGCAACTGCGTCACCTCGTGAAGATGGCCGAGCTGCCCAACATCTCCGTCCAGGTGATCCCGCTCTCCGCCGGATACCACCGGGGCACCCGGGGCTCGCTGCACATCCTGGAGTTCGCCGACCCGGAGGACCCGATCATCGCCTCGGTGGAGACCGTCGCCGGCCAGATGATCCTCGACCGAGCCGGCGAAACGCGTACCTGCACCAAGATCATGGAGCACCTGCGGAGCGTGGCGCTCAGCCCGGCGGACAGCCGTGACCAGCTCATGACACTCCTGAAAGGACGGTAGGACCGATGACACCGACGATCACAGCGGCGCTGGCCGCGGCGGCGTGGCGCAAGAGCAGCCGCAGCGGCGGCGAGGGCGCCTGCGTGGAGGTGGCCGCGATCCCGCGGCTGGTGGCCGTCCGCGACTCCAAGGACCCGGCCGGCCCGGCCCTGCTGTTCCCGCCGGCCGCCTGGGCCGCCTTCGCCCAGGCCCCGCCGCGCCGCTGACCCGACGAGGGCGGGCCGGCGCGCGGGCCCAGGCTGACGGGCCGAACCTCAGGAGACCAGCGGGCTGGACTCCGGCACGGTGCGCAGCGCCTCCAGGGCGGCGATCGCCACCCCCCGGGCGCCGGCCATGTCCCGCTCCGGCACCAGGGCGAAGGTGGCCACCGCCGCCTGCTCCTCCCGGAGCACGGTGTGCTCGCGGACCGTCGCCAGGAACCAGTCGCGGAACTCCGGCGCCGCCTCGACCACCCCACCGCCGACGAAGTACGCGTGCGGGTCGGTGAAGTTGGCGGCCAAGGTGAACAGTCGGCCCAGCGCCATCGCCTGCTGGGCGAAGAGGTCCCGGGCCAGGGCGTCCCCACGCTCGCCGTAGCCCCGCACCAGCTTCGCCGCCCGGCCCAGCGGCTCGGCGGCGAGCGGGTGGTCCGGGTGCCGGGTCAGCCAGTACGGCAGGAGGTTGCGCTCGATCCCGGTCAGCGAGGCGACGCTCTCGACGTCGCCCGTGAAGCCGCAGGCGCAGGTCGGCTCCGGCTGCCCCGGGTCGAGCAGCCCGTTCAGCGGGATGTGCACGTGGCCCAGCTCCCCGGCCATCCCGGCAGCGCCGGCGATCACCCGGCCGCCCTCGACCACCCCGCCGCCCAGGCCGGTACCGACGATCGCGGAGACCGACGACCGGTTCATCGCCTCCGCCCCGAAGTACGCGTGGTGGGCGTAGAGCGCGGCCGCGTTGCCGTCGTTGTGGTAGACCACCGGAAGGCCGAGCCGCCGCTCCAGGGCACCCCGCACGTCGAAGCCGCGCCAGGCCGGCTGGGAGAAGTTGGTCGACCCGCGGGAGGAGATGACGCCCGTGGCGCTGGCCGGGCCGGGCGTGTCCAGCCCGACCGCCCGGACCAGCTCGCGGGGCACGCCGGTCTGCGCGAGAGCACCGTCCAGTGCCCGGGCCAGCGCCTCGATCGCCGCCTCCGGCCCCTCCCGCACCTCGCTGGGGATCTCCAGCAGCCCGTCCACCAGGAACCGGCCGTCCACCGTCAGAACGGTGGCGTTGTTGCTGGTGCCGCCGTTGTCCAGCCCAACGACCACCGGCACCCCTGCGCTGCCCACCGAAACCGCCTCCCGCCGTCATGATTGTGAGCC
>NZ_QGKR01000088.1 GCF_003172955.1 Micromonospora acroterricola
GGCCAGGGTTGGGGCCGGCCGGCGGCCTGCGGGAACGCCGGGCCGGGGCCGAACCAGGGCTGGCCGGTCCCGCCGGGAGCGGGGGGCCGCGGGCCGGTGGCCGGGGCGGGGGCACTGCCAGGGCTGGTCATGCGGCCTCTTCTCGGGGTGACCCCTCGGTCGGGATGGTGACCTGGATGCGGCAACCGGGGCGGCTGCCCCGGGCCGGGCCGGCCGGATCGAGGACCCTGATCCGGCCGCCGTGCAGTTCGACGACCCACCGGGCGATGGCCAGGCCGAGCCCGGTCCCGCCGCCGGCCGACCGGTCGCCCCGGGTGAACCGCTCGAACACCCGCGAGCGCTCCGCCGTGGGGATTCCCTGACCCTCGTCGCTCACCTCGAAGCGGAGCTGGCCACCGTGTTCCTCGGCGCTCAACCGCACCGTGCCGCCGGGCGGGCTGTGCCGTGCGGCGTTGTCGAGCAGGTTCGCGAACACCTGGTGCAGTCGCCACGGGTCGGCGTGCACCGTCAGGGGCACCTCCAGCTCGCGGAGCCGGAAGCGCACGTCCAGCCCCGCGCCCGTCGCGCTCGCGGTGGCGTGTTCCACCGCCTCGTCGAGGAAGTCCCCCACGTCGATGCGGACGCGCCGCAGCGGGACCACGCCGGCGTCGAGCCGGGACAGGTCGAGCAGGTCGGCGACGAGGTGTCCGAGCCGCTCGGTCTGGCCCAGCGCCGACCGCAGCGCCGCGGGTTCGGGAGTGGCCACCCCGTCCACCATGTTCTCCAACACGCCCTGCAACGCGGTGATCGGCGTACGGAGCTCGTGCGAGACGTTGGCGATCAGCTCGCGCCGGCGCTGGTCCGCCGCGTGCAGGTCCTCGGCCATCTTGTTGAACGCCTGGGCGAGCTCGCCGACCTCGTCCCGGGACGTGGCGCGTACCCGGCGGGTGTAGTCGCCGCGGGCCATGGCGCCGGCGGCCGCCGTCATCTCCCGCAGCGGCGAGGTCATGCCGTGCGCCAGCACCTGCGAGGTGAGCAGGGCGACGGCGATGGCGGTCGCCGAGGTCACCGGTGGTGGCCAGCCGATGCCGTACGAGAAGTACGCCAGCCCGGCCGCGCCGGAGGCGACCAGCAGGACCCCCAGCTTCAGCTTGATGGAGCGCACCGGGTCCAGCGGGCGGGGCAGCAGCTCCAGCACCCGGTCCACACGGGTGAGCAGGGTGGCGGTCATGACGGCACCTCCAGGGCGTAGCCGACTCCGTGGACGGTGCGGATGAGGTCCGCGCCCAGCTTCCGGCGCAGGGCCTTGACGTGGCTGTCCACCGTGCGGGTGCCGCTCCCCTCGGCCCATCCCCAGACGTCGGCGAGCAGCCGTTCCCGGGGGAGCACCGTGCGGGGCCGTCCGGCGAGGTGGACCAGTAGGTCGAACTCGGTCGGCGTGAGGTGCACGTCCGCGCCGGCCCGCCGGACCCGGCGCTCGGCCTCGTTGATCTCGATGTCGCCGAGGCGGATGGCGGGCGGCGCGGGCGTGGTGGCGGCCCGCTCCACCCGGCGCAGCAGGACGTGCACCCGGGCGGCCAGCTCGCGCATCGAGAAGGGTTTGGTGAGGTAGTCGTCCGCGCCGACCGCGAGCCCCACCAGCAGGTCCGTCTCGTCGTCCCGGGCGGTGAGCATCAGCACCGGCACCGGCCGGACGGCCTGGATCCGCCGGCACACCTCCAGGCCGTCGAAGCCGGGCAGCATCACGTCGAGGACGACCAGATCCGGCTGTCCGGTACGGAACTGCTCGACCGCGCTGGGGCCGTCCGCGGCGATCTCCACCGCGAATCCCTCGGCGCGCAGTCGGGCGGCGACCGACTCGGCGATGGTCCGTTCGTCCTCGACCACCAGTACCCGGCGTTCCTTCATGGGGCCTGACTGTAGGGATCCGCCGTGGAGATCAGTGGGTGGCATTGTGAATAACCTGTGGAGAACGGGTCACCCCTGTGGATAACCCGGCGGCCACGACGGTTGGCCTGCGGGAAATCCCGATCCTCGCTGTGGAGGACGCCGAGCGGGGTTGGTGGCACTGCCACCAACCCCGCCGTGTCTGCCGGCTGGCCCTGCCCCGGCGGTCAGTCCAGGCCGACGCGCTCCGGGCGGGCTGTTGCGGAGCCGAGCCAGGTGTGCGGGTTGCCGAACCAGCACCACCCCAGCTTGGGTGCGCCCTGGCTGATCCAGAGTGCCGGCACCCGCTTGTCCCCGCACCGCGACCCGACCAGCGAGAAACACCTGTTGCTGGCCAGCGCCGCGGGGTGCAGCGTGATGAAGGCGAGCCCCTCGTCGATGGTGAGCGGCAGCCGACCCTGCGCGGTCATCCCGTCCAGCGCCGCCGCCGGGGCCAGGTTGCGGAACTCCTCACCCCGGTCGACGTCGAAGAGCAGGTACGCCGGACGCGCCGGCACCTCCAGTTCCTTGATCGGATCAAACTTCGGCAGGTCGTCCTCGGCGTAGTGCCGATCGAGGAAGCCGGGCTTGCGCTTGCCGGCCAGCGTGGTGAGTGCCAGCCGCTGCTCGACCGTTGCCAGGTCGCGGGTGACGACCAGCAGGAACGGCACCCGGCCCTCGGTCGGTGCGGGCAGCCCGGCCGCGCCCGCGATCGCCGCCGCGCGCAGCGGGACGACCAGATCACGGAAGGCGCCCTCGGACAGATCGGCGAGCGCCGGGTATCCCAGCTCCACCAGGCGGTCGAGCTGGCGGTCGAATTCGGTGGCGGCATCGAACACGGACGGGCTCCATTCGTCGGTCGTTCCGGATACCGTACGACGTACGACAAGGCGGGGTTATTCCCGCTGGCTCATGCAACCCTCGTGGGCGAGCGCGCTCGACATGGTTGGGGTCGACGAGTCCGCGTTTCCCGCGCAGCCGCCGGTTCCGCTGTCCAGAGAGCAGTTGAAGGCCGTCGCCCTGCCATCGCAGACCCGAGGGGCTGGAGCCGGGATCAGCGGTTCCAGTCCTGCTTCGCCGCACGGACCAGCTTGTCCTTCAGCTCCCGGGTGTGCCGCCGGCTCACCGGCAGCTCGGTTCCGTCGATCACCACCACGTAACCGGAGTTGACCAGCCGCAGCTCCGCGATCAACTTCAACTGCACCAGGTACGACCGGTGCACCCGGACGAAACCGGCGTCGGCCCACCGCTCCGCGAGCGTGGCCAGCGAGACCCGCACCAGGTGCGACCCCTCCGCGGTGTGCAGCCGGGCGTAGTCCCCCTGCGCCTCCACCCAGCGCACCGCCGAGCGGGGCAGCATCCGGGTGGTGCCGGCCAACTCGATCGGGATGGTCGGGTCCTCCTCGGCCCGGGCTAGCGCCGCCGGGTGCGACGGCACGACCCGGGAGCCGATCACCCGCCGCAGCGACTCGGCCAGCCGCTCGGCGCGGACCGGTTTGCGCACGTAGTCGGTGGCCCCCAGGTCGAAGGCGTCCACCGCCCCGTCGTCGTACGCGGTGACGAAGACGATCGCCGGTGGCCGGGCGAACCGGCGCAGCACCCGGGCCAGCTCCATGCCGTCCAGGCCCGGCATCCGGATGTCCAGGAAGACCACGTCCACGTCACCGTCGCGGAGCAGCCGCAGCGCCTCGGTGGCGTCCCCCGCGGTGTGCAGCCGGGCCACCCGGGGGTCGGCCCGCAGGTGGTACGCCAGCTCGTCGAGCGCGGGCGGCTCGTCATCCACCGCCAGCACCCGGAGGAACCCGGTCGCGCTCACCGCGCTGCCCGGTCGCTGCGCTCGCTCACGATCCGGCCCGTACGCCGGGGTGGAACTTCGGAACCCGCATGCTGACCCGGGTGCCCGAGCCCAGCCCGGTCTCGACGACCAGGCCGAACCGGTCCCCGAAGACCGACCGCAGCCGCTCGTCGACGTTGGAGAGGCCGACGTGCTGGCCGGGGTCGTCGCCCGGGTCGCCGGTGCCGCGGGCCAGCTCGGCGATGCCGGCCGTCAGCGTGGTCGGATCCATTCCCACCCCGTCGTCCTCCACGGTGATGTGGCATTCGGCGCCCGCGTCCCGGGCCTCGATGCTCACCATGCCCGTGCCCGGCTTGCGGGACAACCCGTGCCGGACCGCGTTCTCCACCAACGGTTGCAGGCAGAGGAACGGCAGCGTCACCGGCAGCACCTCCGGTGCGATCTGCAACCGCACCTGCAACCGGTCGCCGAACCGGGCCCGCTCGATGGTCAGGTAGCGGTCGATCGACCGCAGCTCCTCCGCCAGCGTCGTGAACTCCCCGTGCGCCCGGAACGAGTACCGGGTGAACTCCGCGAACTCCAGGATCAACTCGCGGGCCCGCTCCGGGTCGGTCCGCACGAAGGAGCCGATCGCGGTCAGCGCGTTGTAGATGAAGTGCGGGCTGATCTGCGCCCGCAGCGCCCGGATCTCCGCCCGCGCCAGCCGCTCCCGCGACGAGTCCAGCTCGGCCAGGGCGAGCTGGTTGCCGGCCCAGTGCGCGGTCTCCAGGGTGGCCTGCACCAGCCCGGGCGCCGGAGGGCTGTCGGCGATCGCCACCAGGGCGCCGACCACCCGGCCGTCCGCCCCCTGCAGAGGGGCGACCACCGACCCCCGGATCGGGCAGTCGACCCGGTCGCAGTGCAACTCCGACTCACCGAGCACCGCCGAGCGCCCGCTGTCCATCGCCCGGCGGGCCGCCGCGAGCAGTTGCTCGCCGTGGTGCGCGCCGCGCCCGTCCAGGGCGAGCACCTGGTCGGCGTCGGTGAGAGCCAGCCCCACCGCCCCCACCAGGGCCCGCAGATGGCGTACGGCCTTCGCCGCGCCCGCCGCGCTCAGCCCCGCCCGCAGCGGTTCGGCGGCCAGCCCGGCGGTGTGGAGCACCTCGTAGGTGGCCCGCTGGGTGGCGGTGGCGATGCCCCGGCGGGCACGCAGCCGCAGCACCGCCAACAGGGCCGCGGTCAGCGCGGTGACCAGTGAGACGACGCCGACGACGGCGGAGAGGTTGCCACCCACGCAGCGATCCTGGCCCCTCCGGCCCCGGGGGCCAAGCCCCTAGTAGGCGCCCTTGCGGGCGAGCACCACACCGACCGTGCGCCACAGGATGCTCAGGTCGTACGCCAGGGACCAGTTGTCGACGTAGTAGAGGTCCAGACGGACCGACTCGTCCCAGGACAGGTCGGAGCGGCCGGAGACCTGCCACAGGCCGGTCATGCCGGGGCGGACCAGCAACCTGCGGCGTACGTCGCCCAGGAAGTCGCCATCGTCGGCCGGCAGCGGGCGGGGCCCGACCAGCGACATCTCGCCCCAGAGCACGTTAATCAACTGCGGTAGCTCGTCCAGCGAGGTGGCCCGCAGGAAGCGGCCCACCGGGAAGACCCGCGGGTCCTCCTTCATCTTGAACAGCATGCCGTCGGTCTCGTTCCGGTCGACCAGGCTGGCCAGGCGATCCTCGGCGTCGACGTACATGGTGCGGAACTTCCACACCCGGAACGTCCGCCCCTCGTGCCCGACCCGGGGCTGGCGGAAGAACACCGGCCCGGGGTCGGAGATCCGGATCGCCAGGCCGATCGCCAGGAAGAGCGGGATCAGCAGCAGCAGGCCGAGCCCGGCGGCCACCCGGTCCATCAGGTTCTTGGCCAGCAGGGCCGGCCCGGAGAGGGTCGGCTCCTCGACGTACAGCAGCGGCAGGCCCTCGATCGGCCGGATGTGCACGCGGGGGCCGGCGATGTCGGTCAGCTGCGGGGCGACCACCAGGTCGACCCCGGAACCCTCCAACTGCCAGGCCAGCCGGCGCAGCTCGCCCGGCTCGGCGCTGGCCGACCCGCAGACCGCGATGGTGTCGCCGCCGACCTCCCGGACCAGGGCCAGGACGTCCCGGCCGGCGTGCACCGGCACCGGGGTCGGCATGCCGCGGGCGGCCGCGTAGCCGTCGGTGATGTGGATGGCGACCGGCACCAGCCCGGCGTTCGGGCTGCGGGTGACCGCCGCGTAGACCTCCAGGCACTCCGGCAGGGTGCCGACCAGCACCATCCGGTGCGCGGCCTGACCGGCCCGCCGACGGATGTAGTGCAGCGCCCAGCGGGCCACGAACCGGCCCCACAGGATCAGCACCGTGGCGCCGACCAGCGCCGTGCCGACCGTGTACCGGGAGAGCTGGGTCACGGTGGCGAACGCCAGGAAGCTGACGCTCGCGGCGACCGTCACCGAGGCCCGGATCACCCGCTTGAACTCGTCGGGCCCCAGCCCCAGGTAGCGCCGGTCGTAGGCCCGGTTGCTCCAGAGGATGACCACCCAGCCGAGCGGGAGCAGCAGGTACGAGATGGTGTGGAACCAGGTCGGGTCCTGCTCGGTGCCGGAGAAGCCGGAGGCGGCCTGGTCGAACAGCTGGATCGCGATCCAGCTGGCGAACGCCGCCGCGCCGAAGTCGAGCAGCAGCAGAATCGCGATGTAGGGGCGATGCCAGCGGGAGACGCGGCGTCGCGCCCTGGCCCACGCCGACCTGGGGACGCCGTTGTGCGACGGTGGCGTCGGCGGCTGGATCTCGAAGCTGTCGACGTGCCGCACGAGTCTGCTCCGGCCTTCGTTGGTTACCGGGCGCTGGAGGCTTGCCGTCACCTCACCCATGTCCTCCCGCATGACACGTACCGCTCACTCGCAGTGAGGGCCCGGGTCGCCCACCGTCCCAGTCTCCCACGGTGGCTCCGACCGGTCGCTGCCCCGGAGGAGATTGGCGACCGATGGTGCCGGCGGGATCTGGCCGGCTCCGCACCATTTCAGAAGCCGGGGACCCGGGCCACTATACCGATGGATGTGCTCGTGGCGAGAACCGCGGACCGGAGCTTCGACTCAGGAGAGCCGATTCCGCTCCGTAGTCGGCGAGTGGAATTACTCACCGTACGAGGCGGGACAACCGTCGGTCAGCGAGTGGCTTTCCGCCGGTCTGACAGGTCGGGCAGTACTGGAGGCTCGAGTCGGCGAACGACACCTCCCGCACGGTGTCCCCGCACACCGGGCACGGCAGCCCCGTGCGGGCGTGCACCTTCAACCCGGAGCGCTTCTCGCCCTTCAGCTCCGCAGCACGCTGGCCGAGGGACCGCTGGACCGCGTCGCCGAGCACCTGCCGGGTGGCCGCGTGCAGGGCGGCGAGCTGGTCGTCGGTGAGCCGGTCGGTGATCGCGAACGGGGACAGCTTCGCGGCGTGCAGGATCTCGTCGGAGTACGCGTTGCCCACCCCGGACAGCACCGCCTGGTCGGTCAGCACCCCCTTGACCTGCCCGCGCCGGCTGCGCAGCCGCTCGGTGAAGGTGGGCAGGTCCGCGGCGAGCGCGTCCGGGCCCAACTTGGCCACCCCGGGCACCGCCGACAGATCGGTGACCAGGTACGCGGCCAGCTTCTTCTGGGTGCCGGCCTCGGTGAGGTCGAACCCGGAGCCGTCGTCCAGGCGTACGCGCAGCGCGATCGGGCCCTTGCCGGGGCGCAGCGGGGTGGTGGACGGGAACGCCTCCCGGTAGTGCAGCCAGCCCGCCCGCGCCAGGTGCACCACCAGGTGCAGATCGCCCTCGACGAGCACGTCGAGGAACTTGCCATGCCGGCGGGCGTCGACCACCGCCCGACCGGCGACCGCGGTCGGTGCCGGGTCGTACGTCTTCAGGGCGCTGATCGCGGCGACCTCGAGCCGGTCGACACGCCGCCCCACCGCGCGCTGCCGCAGGTAACCCGCGAGCGCCTCAACCTCCGGTAGTTCGGGCACCAGCCAACGGTAGCCTTCTTTCCGGTGAGCGCGAGGAATGAGCTTGCGAGTCCCTGGCGAGAGTGCGAGGAGTGAGCTTGCGAGCCCCGCAGTCGCGCAGGAGCCGACACAGTCGTGAACGAAAGGCGAGCTCGTTGAAAATCGTGGTGGCACACAACCGGTACCGGGAAGCTCAGCCCTCCGGCGAGAACACGATCGTCGACTCGGAGATCGCTCAGCTGACCGCTGCCGGTGTCGAGGTGCTGCCGTTCATCCGCAGCTCCGACGAGATCCCGTCGATGTCGAAGGCGGCCAAGGCACTGCTGCCGATCTCGCCGATCTGGGCTCCTCGTGCCCAGCACGACCTGAGCCGCCTGCTCACCGAGCACCGACCGGACGCGCTGCACCTGCACAACCCGTACCCCCTGCTCTCGCCCTGGGTGGTGCGGACCGCGCACCGGCACGGCGTGCCGGTGGTGCAGACGGTGCACAACTACCGGCAGGTCTGCTCCTCCGGGATCTACTTCCGCGACGGCGTGATCTGCCAGGACTGCAAGGGTCGGGCGCTGGGGGTGCCGGCGATCAAGCACCGCTGCTACCGCGACTCGGCGGCGCAGAGCGCGCTGATGGCGACCACCCTGGCCGTGCACAGGGGCACCTGGCGCTCGGTGGACCGGTACATCGCGCTCACCACGGCGATCGCCGACCATCTCCGCGAATACGGCATTCCGGACGAACGGATCGTCGTGAAGCCGAATGCCGTCCCCGACCCGGGCCGGCCCGCCCCGCTCGGTGACGGCTTCCTCTACATGGCCCGGCTGAGCCCCGAGAAGGGCGTCGACCTCCTACTGGACGCCTGGCGCCGGCACCCCGTGGGCGCTCTGGGCACGTTGCGCATGGCCGGCGACGGCGAGCTGCGCCCGCTGGTCGAGGCCGCCGCCGCCGAGCGACCCGACGTGGTCTACCTCGGTCAGCTCGATCGTGCCGGGGTGCGCGCGGCAGTCGAGGCGAGCGCCGTGGTGATCGCCGCCGCCATGTGGCACGACGTGCTGCCCACCGTGATCATCGAGGCGATGGCCAGCGGCCGGCCGGTGCTCGGCACGGCGCTGGGCGGCATCCCGTACCTCGTCGGGGCCGACGCCCCGCACGAGCCCGCCGGCACCGGCCCGGCCGAGGTCGCCTCCGCGGTCGCCGGCGGCGGTTCACCGATGCCGGCCGGAATCGGTCTGGGCGAGGCCGGCTGGGTGGTGGCCCCGGAGCCCGCCGCGCTGGCCGCCGCCCTCC
>NZ_QGKR01000345.1 GCF_003172955.1 Micromonospora acroterricola
GGCGTGGGCCCCGAGGACAGCCGCCAGCACCCGCCCGGCGGTTTCGGCTGGCGCGTGCCGCAGCACCCCGCCGGAGCCCACCATCAGCCGCACGTCCCGCAGGTCCCGGCCGGCGCGTTCGCCGGTGGCGGCGCCGCGGGCGTGCCGGCGCAGCGCCACCGTGGCAGCGAGGGTGGCGATTCGCTCGTCCGCGGCCCGCTCGGCGTCGTCGGCGGCCAGGAACGCCGGGTCGGCGGCGCGGCGCGCGGCGGCCGCGGCCAGGTCGTCCCGCTCACCGGGGGCGAGCAGCCGTTCCTCCACGGCGGCGCGGACGACCCCGGGGGCGCTCCACCGCATGCCCAGGTCCCCCTCCACGGTGCGGGCCCGCCACAGGCTGCCGGCGACCGCCCGGCCCGGCCCGGTGGCCCGCTCGTCGGGGGTGAGCACGGAGTACACGTCGGTGGTGGCCCCGCCCACGTCGACCACGGCGAGGTCCCCGCCGATGGTGTCGGCGAGCACCTCCACGCCGGTGAGGACCGCGTCGGGGGTGGCCGCGCGTACCAGACGGGCGAACCGGCTGCCCCGCGACAGCCGTTTGCCGCCGATGACGTGGCGCAGGAACACGGCGCGGATCGCCGCCCGCGCCGACGCGGGGGCGAGCACCCCGATGCGGGGCAGCACGTTGTCCGCCGCCGTCACCGGCACCCCGGCGGATTCCAGCAGCGCGGTCAGCTCGGCGCGTACGTCACCGTTGCCGGCGAGCACCACCGGCACCCGCCAGCGGGCCCGGGCCAGCCGTGTCGCGTTGTGGGTGATCGTCTCGGCGTCGCCGCCGTCGGTGCCGCCGACGAGCAGCACCACGTCCGGTCGGGCGCCCCGCAGCGCCGCCAGGTCCGCCGCGCCGAGCCGACCGGCCGCCACGTGCACCACGTGCGCGCCGGCGGACAGGCCGACCCGCCGGCCGGCCTGCGCGGTGACCAGCGGCTCGTAGCCGATCACGGCCAGCCGCAGCCCCCCGCCGGCCGACGAGCACACGTACCACGGCATGTCGCGCACGCCGAGCCCGGCGGCGGCCGCCGCGACCGCGGCGTCCAGGCCGCGCAGCACGTCGGTGCCCACCGTGGTGGGCGCGGCTGCCGCGCCCACCAGCACACCGGCGGCCAGGTCCACCACCGCCGCCTTGGTGTACGTGGAGCCGACGTCCGCGCAGACCGCCAGGGTCACGACGCGGCGGGAACGACCACGGTGCCGGTCGCGGTGACCGCCACGACCGGCGGGTCGAGGACCTCGGCGGCGGACTCGGAACGGTCCGGGCGGCCCCGGCACACCACCGCGCACTCCAACTCCAGGGTGCGGCTGCGGCTGCCCACCCGCGTCACCCGCGCGGTCACCTCGACCACGTCACCGGCGCGGATGGGCGCGAGGAACCGCACGTCGGCGTACCCGGCGAACAGGCCCTCGTCACCGTCGGTGCGGATGCACACCTCCGTCGCGACGTCGCCGAAGAGTGCGAGGGCGTACGCCCCGTCGACGAGGTTGCCGGCGTAGTGGGCGTGCGAGTACGGCACGTACCGCCGGTGCGTCACCGTCAACCCGAGCCTGGAGTCGGTCATGCCGTCGCCTTCCGCTGCGTGATCAGGGCGTGCACGAGGTAGCTGGCCACCTCGCCGGGCGTGGTGCCCCGACCGAAGATCCGGTCCACGCCCAACTCGTCGGTCATCGTCTCGTCGAACCGGGGGCCGCCGACGATCAGCAGGGGCCGCCGCCCGGCGGGCATCGCCTCCCGGAACGCGGCGGACATCTCCCGGGTGTTGTGCAGGTGCGCGTCGCGTTGGGTGACGACCTGCGACACGAGCACCGCGTCGGCCCTCTCCGCGCGGGCGGCCTCGACCAGCTCCGGCACGCTGACCTGCGCGCCCAGGTTGGTGACCTTCAGCTCCCGGTAGTACTCCAGGCCCTTCTCACCCGCGATGCCCTTGACGTTGAGGATCGCGTCGATGCCCACGGTGTGCGCGTCGGTGCCGATGCACGCCCCGACCACGGACAGCTTGCGCCGCAGCCGCTGCTTGACGACCGTGTTGACGTCCTTGGCCGACAGCAGCGGGAAGTCCCGTTCCACCACCTGCACCGCGGTCAGGTCGACCAGGTGGTTCACCCGCCCGTAGACGACGAAGAAGGTGAACCCGTCGCCCATCGGCTTGGCGTGCACCACCATCGCCGGGTCCATGCCCATCCGGTTGGCCAGCTGCACCGCCGCGCCCTCGGCCCGCTTGTCGTGCGACACCGGCAGGGTGAACGACACCTGCACCATCCCGTCGCCGGTGGTGTCCCCGTACGGCCGCACGATCTGCTTCTGGTCCCCGCTCACGCCGCCGCCTCCAGGATCTCGGTGGCCGGGTTGCAGTAGTCGGCCTCGTGGGCGGCGACCCCGGCGAGGCCCTTGCCCCGGTCCGCGGGCCGCTTCATGATCCCGAACGTGCCCTCGGCGATCGCGGTCAGCAGCGTCTGCTCCCCGATGCGCTCCAGCAGGTCCAGCGCCTCACCGAGGACCTGGTTGGCGCGCCGCCGGATGAACCCGCCCGGCGCCGGCACGAAGTCCTCGTGCAGGCCACCGGCCGCGCCCAGCACGTACCGCACGTTCTGCAGGGCGATGTCGCGGTCGGACAGCCACGGCGTGACGACGGCCTCGGTCATCATCCCCACCAGCAGGATGCCCTGACCGGTCAGCGCGCCCGCCAGGTTGAAGAACCCGTCGAGCAGGTTGCCCCGGAACACGTCACCGGTCATGTGCTTCGTCGGCGGCATCCACTTCAGCGGGGCGTCCGGGAACAGCTCCCGGGCCAGCAGCGCGTGCGCCAGCTCCAACCGGAACGACTCCGGCACCTCCGGGTTGATCTCGAACGCGTGGCCCAGCCCCAACTGCCAGTCCGCCAGGCCCGCCTCGTGCGCGAAGAACTCGTTGAGCAGCTGCGACACCGTCACCGTGTGCGCCTCGTCGACGGCGTCGGCGGTGGTCAGGTAGTTGTCCTCACCGGTGTTGATGATGATCCCGGCGCGGGCGTGGACCTGCCGCGAGAACCGCTGGTCGACGAACGTGCGGATCGGGTTGATGTCGCGGAACAGGATCCCGTACATCGAGTCGTTCAGCATCATGTCGAGGCGTTCCAACCCGGCGAGGGCCGCCATCTCCGGCATGCACAGACCGGACGCGTAGTTGGTCAGCCGCACGTAGCGGCCCAACTCCTTCGACGACTCGTCCAGCGCCGCCCGCATCAACCGGAAGTTCTCCTGCGTGGCGTACGTGCCGGCGAACCCCTCCCGCGTCGCGCCCTCCGGCACGTAGTCCAGCAGCGACTGCCCGGTGGAGCGGATCACCGCGATCACGTCCGCGCCCGCCCGCGCCGCCGCCTGCGCCTGCGGGATGTCCTCGTAGATGTCCCCGGTCGCCACGATCAGGTAGATCCATGGCCGCTGCGCCGGGTCCCCGTGCCGCTTGACGAGACGGTCACGTTCCGCGCGCCGCCGGTCGATACGCCGGATGCCCGCCCCGACCGCCCTGCGCGCCGCGGACCGGGCGGCCGTGGCGGCCCGTCCGGTGGGCAGGGCGAAGCGCACCGAACCGGCGGCGGCCTTCTGCGCCAGCAACGTCACGTCCGTGATGCCCTCCCGGGCGAGCGCGTCGAACACCGGCACGGCCACCCCGTGGCCCAGCCCCACGTCCGCGACGACCGCGTCGACGAGCCGGTTCACCCACGGAATGCCGTCCGGGTCGGCGCCGGTCACCCCGGCCAGGCGCAGCACCGCCCGCTCCACCGACACGGTGGTGTGGCTGCGGGCCAGGTCCACGACCGGCTGCCCGGCCCGGCGCGCCAACTCCCGCGCCCGCGCCACCAGCACCGGATCAAGATCAAGCTTTCCGGTCACGACGACCCCTCCTGATAGATGACCTCACCGCGCAGCACCAGGCTCCGGCACACCGGCAGCGGAGTCGGGTCCTCCGGACCCCGCAGCTCCGGGTCCTCGGCCTGCAACACCGGCAGGCCCCGCTCCACGCCGGCCGGCGTCGACCACACCGCGAACGTCGCCGGCGCGCCCAGGGCGAGGACCCCCTCGACGTCCAGGTGCACCGCCCGCCACCCGCCGCGCGTGTGCGCGGCGAACGCCGCCCGCACACTCATCCGCTGCGCCGGGTTGTGGTGCGCCGCCGCCGCCCGCACCGACCCCCACGGGTCCAGCGGCGTCACCGGCGAGTCCGACCCGAACGCCAGCGCCACACCCACCCCGTGCATGGCGCCCATCGGGTTGGACTCCAACGACCGGTCCAGACCCAACCGCGCCTCGTACATCCGGCCCGCGCCACCCCACAGCCGGTCGAACGCCGGCTGCATGCTCGCCACGATCCCGTACTCCACGAACCGGGCGATCATCGCCTTGTTCATGATCTCCGCGTGCTCCACGCGGTGCCGGGCCGCGCGCAGCCGCTCCACGCCCACCGTCCGCGCCGCCGCCGCGAAACCCTCCAGCACCGTGCCGATCGCCGCGTCACCGATCGCGTGGAACCCGCCCTGCATGTCGTGCGCCGCGCAGTCCACCAGGTGGTCCCGCACCTGCTCCGCCGACAGGTACCCGTGCCCGCAGCCGTCGGCGTCGCCGTACGGCTGCGACACGTGCGCCGTACGCGACCCCAGCGCGCCGTCGGCGAACAGGTCACCGCCCGCGCCCACCGCGCCCAACTCCCGGGCCCGCGCCGCGCCACCCAGCTCACCCCAGTACCCGTACACCTCCGGCAGCCCGGCGCCGGAGATGCCCAGCAGGCCCGTGAAGTCCTCCTCGTCGGAGATCTCCGGGCCGCCGCACTCGTGCACCGCGGCGATGCCCAGCGACGCCGCGTGCGCCAGGGCCACCCGCTGCGCGGCGACCCGCTGCGACCGGCTCACCGAGCCCTGCGCCGCCGCCCGCACCACGTGGTGCGCGTCACGCCGCAACCACCCCGACGCGTCGTAGCCCGCCGCGGCCTCCGCCTGCGGGCACGCCGCCAGCAACGCCGTCGACACCAGCGCCGAGTGGATCGACGCCTGCGACAGGTACACCCGCCGGCCACCGGCCGCCCGGTCCAACGCCGCCGCGTCCGGCAGCGTCGGGTCCGCCCAGCCCGACTCGTCCCACCCGTGCCCCAGCACCACCGCGTCCGCCGGCAGACCCGCCGCGAACTCGGCCACCGCTTCCAGCAACCGCGCGGCCGACCGCACCCCGGACAGCTCCAACCCGGACAGCGTCAACCCGGTGTCCGTGGCGTGCACGTGCGCGTCCACGAACGCCGGCGTCACCAGCGCCCCACCCAGGTCCACCACCCGGTCGGCGGGCGGCGCGTCACCGTCGGTCCCCAGCCAGGCGATCCGCCCACCGGAGACCAGCAACGCGGTCGCGCTCGGGTCGGCGGGGCAGTGCAGCACGCCGCCGCGGTACAAGGTCGAGGGGTTCGTCATGACCTCAGTCTGCCGCGAGCCGTGCCGTGAACAGCCGACGCACCCCCGGCTCGGCGCGCAGCAGACCCAACGCCAGCTCCGCGTGCCCCGGCACGTACCCGTTGCCCACCAGCATCGTCACGTCCGCGGCCAGACCCTCCGCGCCCAACGCCGCCGCCGAGAAGCTCGTCGCCATCGAGAAGAAGATCACCGTGCCGCCGTCGGCGGTCGCCAGCACCGCGCCGTGCTCACAGCCCGGCACGTCCACGCACACCACGGTGACGTCCGCCGGGGCGCCCAGGGCGGTGGTCACCGCCGTGGACAACCCCACCGGATCGCGCGCGTCGGCCAACGCCACCACCGACGCCAGGTCGGCGGCCGCCAGCGCGTCACGCTCCGCCGCCACCGGAACCACCCCGACGGTACGCGCGGCGCCCGCCCGCCGCGCCGCGGCGAGCGACAGCGACCCGCTCTTGCCCGCGCCGCCGATCACCGCCACGCGCACCGGCGTCGGGTCGCCCGCGCGGTGCCGCTCCTCGACGTAGCGCGACACCACCCGCGCGGTCAGCGCGGGCGCCCCGCACACGTCCAGCACCGCCAGGGACAGCTGCGGGTCCTCGTCGTCGGGCAGCACCGCGGCGATGGAACGGGCGAACAGGATCGCCCACCCGTCGCACGGCACCTGCTCGCTGCGCCCGTCCCACCGGGCCAACCCGTCGGTCACCACCAGCGGGGTCAGGGTCAGCGACACCAGGGTGGCGACCCGCTCACCCGGCTTCAGCCCCAGCGGGGAGCGCCGCCCGGCCTCCTCCACCGTGCCGATCAGCATCCCACCGGAACCCGTCACCGGGTTCTGCATCTTCCCCCGCGTCGAAATGATCTCCAGGACCTCGGCGCGGACCGCGTCACCGTCCCCGCCGTGCTTCTCCGACAGCTGCCGGAAGCTCGCCGCGTCCAGGTTGAGTCGCTGCACACGGATCCGCACCTCGTTCGGCGCGATCGCCGCGGACGCGTCCAACCGCCAGGCCGCCTGCGGCAGCACCCCCGCCGGTTCCACGACGCGGTGCAGTCCCACCGGTGACGTCACGCCGACCTCCCCTGTCCAGCCGCCCGACCCCGGTCGGGGGATCGCGTAACGGGAAAACTTCCGGCAGACTAATTTCTTCGCCGGATATTTTCCAGTAGCCTTCGGGTTTACGTTGATCAGCTGCACCACGAGGAGGGGCCGTGACCCAGACCCAACCGGTTGAGACCATCCCTCAACCCCGTCACGCCCCGGTCGCCGTACCGACCGCCGGGCAGCCCTACGAATACCGCCGCCACCCGCTCGTCGAACCCGACTGGACCCGCTTCCCCGGCTGGCGCCACGTCACCCGCGACCAGTGGGAATCCGCCCAGTGGCAGCGCGTCAACTGCGTCAAGAACATCAAGCAGCTCCGCACCGTCCTCGGCGACCTCGTCGACGAGACCTTCTACGCCGACCTCGAGGCCGACCAGAAGGCCCTGGCCACCATGTCCATGCTGGTGCCACCCCAAATGATCAACACGATGGTGCCGTTCGCGCCCCTCACCACCGAGGCGCTGCTCGCCGACCCCATCCGGCGCTACATGATCCCGGTCGCCTCCGACCGACGCACCGACTGGCCCTCCCACCCGTACGCCAGCCGCGACTCCCTGCACGAGCACGACATGTGGGTCGCCGAAGGGCTCACCCACCGCTACCCCACCAAGGTCCTCGCCGAGCTGCTCTCCACCTGCCCCCAGTACTGCGGGCACTGCACCCGGATGGACCTCGTCGGCAACTCCACCCCCGCCGTCGACAAACTCAAACTCACCCTCAAGCCCGTCGAGCGCTACGACGCCCACATCAGCTACCTCAAGGCCCACCCCGGCGTCCGCGACGTCGTCGTCTCCGGCGGCGACGTCGCCAACGTGCCCTGGCGCAACCTCGAGTCGTACCTCATGCGCCTGCTGGAGCTGGAGACCGTCCGCGACATCCGGCTCGCCACCAAGGCCCTCATGGGCCTCCCCCAGCACTGGCTGCAGCCCGACGTCGTCCAGGGCCTGGAACGCGTCGCCCGCACCGCCGCCCGCCGCGGCGTCAACCTCGCCATCCACACCCACGTCAACCACGCCCAGTCACTCACCCCCCTGGTCGCCAAGGCGACCCAGACCGCCCTCGACGTCGGCGTCCGCGACGTCCGCAACCAGGGCGTGCTCATGCGCGGCGTCAACGCCACCACCCCCGAGCTGCTCGACCTCTGCTTCGCGCTGCAGGGCGAGGCCGGCATCCTGCCGTACTACTTCTACATGTGCGACATGATCCCCAACGCCGAACACTGGCGGGTCCCCGTCTGGCACGCCCAGCAGCTCCAGCACGACATCATGGGCTACCTGCCCGGCTACGCCACCCCGCGCATCGTCTGCGACGTCCCCTTCGTCGGCAAGCGCTGGGTGCACATGCTCACCGACTACGACCGCGACCGCGGCATCTCCTACTGGACCAAGAACTACCGCACCTCCATCGAGTCCACCGACGTCGAGGCACTCGACAAGCGCTACGCCTACTACGACCCGATCGACACCCTGCCCGACACCGGCCAGCAGTGGTGGGCCGCCCACCACAACGACTGACCACCCCGATACCCCCGGGCTCACCGTCCCGGGGGTGTCACCCATCACGGACGACTACCGTCCCCACCATGGGACACCCGCGGCCCGCCCCGGACGCCGGCACCGCCGCTCGGGTCGCTCCCGTCGAGATCTTCTTCGACGTCGTCTTCGTCCTGACCATCACCCAGCTCACCCGCGCCCTGGAAGCCGACCTCAGCTGGGCCGGCCTCGGCAGCACCGTGCTCATCTTCGGGCTCCTCTGGTACCTCTACACCGGCTACGCCTGGCTCACCAACCACGTCCCACCCCGGCGGAGCGCCGCCAAGCTGCTGCTCTTCGCCGGCATGGCCGGCTTCCTGCTCACCGCCGTCGCCCTGCCCGGCGCCCTCGCCGACACCGGCCTGACCTTCGCCGTCGGCTACCTGATCGTGGTCGTCGTACACCTCATCCTGTTCCTGCACTCCGACGCCCGCGCCGGCGTCCGCCGGCTCGCCCCCTACAACCTCGGCGCCGCCCTGCTCGTCCTGGCCGCCGCCGCGTTCAGCGGCCCCGCCGTGCCCGCCCTCTGGACCGCCGCCGTACTCGTCCAGGCCGTCCTGCCCTACCTGCTCCCCCGCCACTCCTGGCTCGGCGTCGCCGCCGCCTTCCACCTCACCCCGGCGCACTTCGTCGAACGACACGGCCTGCTCGTCATCGTCGCCCTCGGCGAATCCGTCGTCACCATCGGCATGGGCGTCCCCACGCAACAGCTCACCGCCGGCAGGGCCGGCGCGATCGTGCTCGCGCTCGCCCTGCCCGCCGTCCTCCGGTGGATCTATGTCGCCGCCACCCGGCCCGCCGAGGCCGTCCTCGCCGAAGCGGCCCCCGCCGCCCGCAGCCGAATCGCCGCCAGGACCTACGTCCGCCCCCACTT
>NZ_QGKR01000286.1 GCF_003172955.1 Micromonospora acroterricola
GCAGCGGTGAGCCGGGTCGTGCACCCCATCGAGGCCGAGTCGTACCGGATCCTGCGCGACCGGATCGACCTGTCCCACCTGCCGCCGCTGAGCCGTGCGGTGACCGAGCGGGTGGTGCACGCCAGCGCCGACCTGGCGTACGTCGAGGAGCTGGTCTGCGACGAGGCGGCCCTGGAATCGGGGCTCGCCGCGCTGCGCGCCGGGGCGCCCGTGGTCACCGACGTGGCCATGGTCGCCGCCGGCATCACCCGGGCCGGGCTGGAGCTGGTCTGCCCGATCGCCGAGCCGGCCGCCGCCGAGCTGGGCCGGACCGCCGGGATCACCCGCTCGGCGGCAGCGGTGCGGATCGCGCTGGACCGGGTCGGCCCGGGCGCGGTCTGGGTGGTCGGCTGCGCGCCGACGGCGCTGGTCGAACTCCTCACCCTGGACGCCGCGCCAGCGCTGATCGTCGGCCTGCCCGTGGGCTTCGTGGGCGCGGCCGAGTCGAAGGCGGCGCTTCGGGCCAGCGGCCAGCCCGGGGTGTCCAACGTGGGCGAGAAGGGCGGCTCGGCGGTGGCCGCCGCCGCCCTCAACGCCCTGCTCTACGTCGAGGAGATGGCATGAACGGTTTGGTCGTCGTCGGGCACGGCACGCGCAGCGCGGCCGGGGTCCAGCAGTTCGCCGCGCTGGTCGAGCGGGTCCGCCGCCGCGGCGCGGGCACCGTCGGCGACGTCGAGGGCGGCTTCATCGAGCTGTCCCGCCCGCCACTGACCGACGCGGTCGGCGCGCTCGTCGCGCGCGGGCACCGGGCACTGGTGGCGCTGCCGTTGGTGCTCACCGGCGCCGGGCACGGCAAGGGCGACATCCCCGCCGCCATGGGGCGCGAGCAGCAGCGCCACCCCGGGCTCACCTACCGCTACGGCCGGCCGCTCGGGCCGCACCCGCTGCTGCACGACGCCCTCGAACAGCGCATCGACGCCGCGCTGGCCGGCGCCGACCGGGCCGACACCTGGATCGCGCTGATCGGTCGGGGCTCCACCGACCCGGACGCCAACGCCGAGGTGGCCAAGGTGGCCCGGCTGCTCTGGGAGGGGCGCGGCTACGCCGGCGTCGAGCCCGGCTTCATCTCCCTCGCGGAACCCTCGGTGCCGGCGGTGCTGGACCGGCTGCGTCGACTCGGCGCGCGGCGGATCGTCGTCGCGCCGTACTTCCTGTTCGCCGGCGTGCTGCCGGACCGGATCACCGCCCAGGCGGGGGAGTTCGCCGCCGCGCACCCCGAGCTGGACGTGCGGATGGCCGACCTCATCGGCGACTGCGACGCGCTGGCCGACCTGGTGCTGGAGCGGTACGCCGAGGCGGTCGGCGGGGACATCCGGATGAACTGCGACACCTGCGCGTACCGGGTGCTGATGCCCGGCTTCGCCGACAAGGTGGGCCGCCCGCAACAACCGCACGACCACCCCGACGACCCGGTCGGCGGCCACCACCATCACCACGGCCACCAGCACGGGCACGACCACCACCACGGGCACGGCTCGGTCGCCGTGGTGGGCGGCGGGCCGGGACCGGACGACCTCATCACGGTACGCGGCCAGGCCCTGCTCGACGCCGCCGACGTCGTGGTGGTCGACCGGCTGGCCCCGCAGGGGCTGCTCGCGGGGCTGCGCCCCGAGGTGCTGGTGGTCGATGCCGCCAAGGTGCCCCGTGGCCCCTCGATGGCCCAGGACGCGATCAACGAGGCGCTGGTGTCGCACGCCCGCGCCGGCCGGCGTGTGGTCCGGCTCAAGGGTGGCGACCCGTACGTCTTCGGCCGCGGCCACGAGGAGGTGCAGGCCTGCCGGGCCGCCGGCGTACCGGTCACGGTGGTGCCCGGGGTGAGCAGCGCGATCGCCGCGCCGGCGCTGGCCGGCGTGCCGGCGACCCACCGGGGCGTGGCGCACGACTTCACCGTGGTCTCCGGGCACCTGCCACCCGGCCATCCCGACTCGCTGGTCGACTGGGCGGCGCTGGGCCGTGCCCGCGGCACCCTGGTGCTGCTGATGGCGGTGGACACCATCGCGAAGATCGCCGCCGCGCTCGTCGAGCACGGTCGCGCCCCGGACACCCCGGTGCTCGCGATCCAGGACGCCGGACATCCCGACCAGCGGTCGGTACCGGCACGGCTGGACGAGATCGGCGCGGTGGCCGCCCGCGAGGGCATCATCCCTCCGGCCGTCTTCGTGATCGGCCCGGTCGTCACGCTGGCGGAGCCGGCCGGGTAGGGCCGCCCGCTCCTGACCGGCGCCTCGCCGTCACCACGTCGGACCCGCCCTGGTCGCGCGGCGGGCGTCAGCCGGTCAGGGCGCGGGCGAGGGTGTAGCCGACGGTCGCCGCGGCGAGCCCGGCGGTCACGCTGACCAGGACGTTGGCCAGGGCGGCAGGCCGGTTGCCGGTCCGGGTCAACCGCAGCGTCTCGTAGCCGAAGGTGGAGTAGGTGGTCAGCGCGCCGCAGAAGCCGGTGCCGAGCAGCGCGCTGACCGCCGGGCTCGCCGGCAGCCCGACGAGTACGCCGAGCAGCAGCGATCCGAGAACGTTGACCGTCAACGTGCCCCACGGGAACGCCGAGCCGTGCCGGGACTGGACGGCCCGGTCGGCGAGGTAGCGCAGTGGCGCGCCGACGGCGGCGCCGAGCGCGATGAGCAGCACGGTCATCGGGCGAGCCGCCGGCCGGAGTCGGGTGTACGTCGCCGCGGAGCGTCGCCGCCGTTGCGGTCGAGCAGCCAGGTGGCGGCGGCGTCACCGCACCACACCGCGACCAGAGCGCCAATCACCGTCGCGGCCAGGTACGCCAGCGCGGTGACCGGAGCGCCCGCGACCACCGCCTGCTGCACGTCCACGGCGTAGGTGGAGAAGGTGGTGAACCCGCCGAGCACCCCGACGCCGAGGAACGGGCGGACCAGCGGTGGACCGCCACGGAGGTGCCCGAGCACCGCCATCAGGACGCCGATCAGCAGGCAACCGGTCACGTTGACGCCGAAGGTCGCCCACGGGAAGGCGGACGGCACGTGGGGGAGGGCGTGGTGCAGACCGACCCGGGCCAGCGCGCCGAGCACCCCACCGGTCGCGATCGCCGCGAGCACCGCCGCCGGGTGAGCCCTCAGCTCGCCCCGGTCGGCGGGGACGCGCAGGTCGACGTCGGGGTCGGTGCGCGGGTCGAGCGGTCCGGACATTGATGCCTCCCCACCAGCACGGGTGTCACTGGCAGGGACCGTTGGCGAGCGGCGTCGCGGTTCTCCCGGTGTCGGGACGGCGGGCCCCACCGCCGGGAGCCCTCCGGCTCCGGCGTCAGCATATCGCCCACCCCGCTGGGCGCCGGGCCGACCGACGAGGCGGACGCCGGTTGCCGGGCCGACCGACGCGGGCGCCCGGCCGGCCGGGCCTCCTGGCTGGTCGGTCAGCGCACCGCCGCGACGGCGGCGTCCGTGCCGCCGCGCCACACCGTGCCGACCTCGCTGAAGCCGGCCGCGGTCAGCGTGGCCAGGTGCCAGGACACGGGCGGGTTCCACTCGGGGCTGTGACCGGTCGGGTAGATGGCGTGCCGCTGGGCGACCAGTGGGGCCAGCGCCGGGTCGGCGGCGGCCCGCTCCCACCAGTCCGACCAGGACAGCACGGAACCGGCGGCGTACCGGGCGGCCCGCCGGTCCCGCGCCCGGTCCAGCAGTCGCTTGCTCAACTCCGGCAGGGTGTCGTCGGGCATGTGGTCGGCGTTGACGAAGATCCCGCCGGGCCGCAGCAGGTCGCGGATCTCGGCGTAGAGCCGGCCGAGCCGGTCGGCGGGCAGCCAGTGCAGGGCCGTGGCGGTGAGGACGGCGTCGTACTCGCGGTGAGGCAGCGCGGAGCGCCACTCGGGGGCGGCGAGGTCGGCGGTGACGATGGTGGCCCGGTCGGCCAGCGATGCGCCGGCGATGGCGAGCAGCGCGGGGTCGAGGTCGACCAGGGTCACCTCGGCGCTTGGGAAGCGCGCCAACGCCCGCAACGAGATGGTGCCGGTGCCGCCGGCGAGGTCGAGCAGGCGCGGCGGCTGGCCGTCGCGGACCGCGTCGACCGCGTCGAGCATGGTGGCGAAACGGTGCTCCCGGTCCGGCAGGTACGCCTCCTGCTGGCGGTCCCAGCTCTCCTGCCAGGCCGACGGGTCCGTGATGTAAGGAGTCATGGCGATCAGGCTAATTACAGCGTGGAGCGCCTGTCCAGACGTTGTTGCACATAATTTGCAACTGCGAGAGGATGGCAGGGCGATGATCACAGGGGCGCCGGGCCGGTCACCCGTCCGGCCCGGCGCCACTCGCGGTCCGGGTCAGGCCGAGGTCTCCACCAGGTCCGCGTCGGCCGTCGAAGGCTCGGTCCGTCGGGTCAGCCGGAGCGCCCCGAGCAGGACGCCCAGGCCGGCCAGGGTGAGCGCGGCGCCCGCCCAGATCGGCGCGGTGTAGCCGAGCCCGGCGGCGATGGTCAGCCCGCCGACCCAGGCGCCCAGCGCGTTCCCGAGGTTGAACGCCGCGATGTTCGCTCCCGAGGCGAGGGTGGGCGCCTGGTGCGCGTACCGCATGATCCGCATCTGCAGCGGCGGGACGGTGGCGAAGCCGAACGCGCCCATCAGCACAAGGGAGGCGACGGTCAGTACCGGGCTGGACGCGGTCAGGGCGAACCCGACGAGCACCAGGGTGAGTACGGCCAGGACGGTGACCAGGGTGCGCGACAGCGACACGTCCGCCGCCCGCCCGCCGAGCAGGTTTCCGGCGAAGAGGCCCACCCCGAAGAGGACCAGCAGCCACGGCACCGTGCTGGTGGCGAAGCCACTGACCTCGGTGAGCGTGTAGGCGATGTAGGTGAAGGCGCCGAACATGCCGCCGAAGCCCAGCACCGTGATCACCAGGGAGAGCCAGACCTGCGGGTGGGTGAAGGCGCGCAGTTCGCCGCGTAGCCCGCCGGCCGGGCGTTGGGCGTCGACGGTGCCACGGCCGGGGATGAGCAGGGCCAGCCCGATCAGCGCGACGACTCCGATGCCGGTGATCGCCCAGAACGTCGACCGCCAGCCGAAGTGCTGTCCGAGGAAGGTGCCGAAGGGGACGCCGAGCACGTTCGCGATGGTCAGCCCCGCGAACATCAGCGCGATCGCGCCCGCCCGGCGGGCCGGCGCGACAAGTCCGGCGGCCACCACGGCGCCGATGCCGAAGAACGCGCCGTGGCAGAGCGCGGCGACGATCCGGCCGGCCATCATCACGCCGTAGTCGCCGGCGACCGCGGAGAGCAGGTTGCCGATGATGAAGAGCACCATCAGGCCCATCAGCACCGGTTTGCGGGGCAGTCGGGTGACGGCGGCGGTGAGGGCGACCCCGCCGACGGCAACGCTGAGCGCGTAGCCGGAGATCAGCCAGCCGGCCACCGGCTCGGTGACCGCGAAGTCGGCGGCCACCTCGGGCAGCAGTCCCATGATCACGAATTCGGTGAGCCCGATGCCGAAGGCGCCGAGGGCCAGCGCGATCAGGCCGGGCGGCATGGACGTGGGGCGTACGGGCATGGTCTTCCCATCGGGAGGGGTCAGATATCCGGCGGGTGCAACTACCCGCGCCGACAACGAGATAGTTGCACGCGCTTCATATCGGCGCAAGCGTGGTAGTCTGGCGCCGTCGAGATCACACCCAGGAGGCCGGCATGGGCATCGCCGACGACGCGGTCGAGATCCGCGCGCAGGGCTGGCGCACCCTCGCCGCACTGCACGGGCTGATCGAGACGTCCCTGGAGCGGGCGTTGCAGGCCGGCCACGAGCTGTCCGTCGTCGAGTACACGGTGCTCGACGCGCTCTCCCGCCAGGACGGCTGGCACATGCGGATGAGCCAGCTCGCTCGCGCCGCCGCGCTCTCCGGCAGCGCCACCACCCGCCTGGTCACCCGCCTGGAACAGCGCGGCCTGCTGACCCGGATCCTCTGCGCCGACGACCGGCGCGGCATCTACACCGAGCTGACCCCGGCTGGCTCCGAGCTGCTCGCCCGCGCCCGACCCACCCACGACGAGGTGCTGGCGGCCGCGCTGGCCGAAGCGGAGGCCACCCCGGAGCTGGCGCCGCTGGTCGACGCGCTGCACCGGCTGCCGGTCGCCCGCTGACGACCCGCACACACCGGAGGGCGCACCACCGCGGCGCCGACGGGCGGGCGTACGGTACCCGCAGCCCGGCCGGGCCCGTCGCACGAAGGAGGCAGGCGATGCAGGACCGCACCCCTCGTCCCGAGGAGCTGGAGCCGATCGAGCGCGCCGGCGTCGACGAGCTGCGCGCCCTGCAACGCGAGCGGCTGCGCTGGTCGCTGCGGCACGCGTACGACAACGTGCCGCACTACCGCCGGGCGTTCGACGCGGCCGGGGTGCACCCCGACGACTGCCGGGACCTCGACGACCTGGCCCGCTTCCCGTTCACCGGCAAGGCGGAGCTGCGGGACAACTACCCGTTCGGCATGTTCGCCGTGCCCCGGGAGCGCGTCGCCCGGCTGCACGCCTCCTCCGGCACCACCGGCCGGCCGACCGTGGTCGGCTACACCCGCGACGACCTGCGGACCTGGGCGCGGCTGATGGCCCGGTCGATCCGCGCGTCCGGCGGTCGTCCCGGCGACCGGGTGCACGTGGCGTACGGCTACGGGCTCTTCACCGGAGGGCTCGGCGCGCACTACGGCGCCGAGGAGCTGGGCTGCACGGTCATCCCGGTCTCCGGGGGCATGACCGAACGCCAGGTCATGCTGATCCGCGACTTCGAACCCGAGGTCATCATGGTCACGCCCAGCTACATGCTGGCGATCGTGGACGAGATGCAGCGCCAGGACGTGGATCCCCGGGCGACCTCGCTGCGGGTGGGCATCTTCGGCGCGGAACCGTGGACCGAGGACATGCGCCGGGAGATGGAGCACCGGCTGGACATCCACGCGGTCGACATCTACGGGCTCTCCGAGGTGATGGGCCCGGGCGTGGCCACCGAGTGCGTCGAGACGAAGGACGGGCTGCACCTCTGGGAGGACCACTTCTACCCGGAGATCATCGACCCGGTCACCGGCGCGGTGCTGCCCGACGGCGAGCAGGGCGAGCTGGTGCTCACCTCGCTGACCAAGGAGGCCATGCCCGTCGTCCGGTACCGCACCCGGGACCTGACCCGGCTGCTGCCCGGCACCGCCCGCCCGATGCGCCGGATCGAGAAGATCACCGGCCGGACGGACGACATGATGATCGTGCGCGGGGTGAACATCTTCCCGACCCAGATCGAGGAGCTGATCCTGCGTACCCCGCAGCTGTCACCGCACTTCCAGTGCGTGCTCGACCGGCAGGGTCGGCTGGACACCCTGACGGTCCGGGTGGAACGGCGGGACGGCGTCGCCGTGGACGCCGCCGAGCGGGCCGGCGCGACCCTGGTGGAGCTGGTGAAGAACACGATCGGGGTCACCGTGGCGGTCGACGTGCTGGCTCCGGACGGGGTGGAGCGCTCGGTGGGCAAGATGCGGCGCATCGTCTACCAGCGGCGGGCCCTCTGACGTGCCGGCACAGCACAACCCGGCGTACGACATGTTCGCCGCGGACGCCGCCTCCCGCGGTCTCGGCATGGAGCTGGTCGAGGCCGGCGACGGCGCGGCGGTGGCCCGGATGCGGGTGACCGAACGGCTGCTCAACGGCCACGCGATCGCCCACGGCGGCTTCGTCTTCCTGCTGGCCGACACCGCGTTCGCGCTGGCCTGCAACAGTCGCGGCCCGGTCACCGTCGCCGCCGGCGGTGAGATCACCTTCGTCCGGCCGGCCCGCGCCGGTGACGTGCTCACCGCCCGCGCCACCGAACGCACCCGTTATGGCCGCAGCGGCATCTACGACGTCACCGTCACCCGCGACGACGGCGAGGTGGTCGCGGAGTTCCGGGGCCGCAGCCGGACACCGGCGTCACCGCCGTCGTCATAGGATTCACCGAGCTGCCGCCGCCCGTCGCGGCCCTCGCCGTGCGTCCCCGCGACATCACCCCGCAGGCGCTGACCCGGCTGCTGACCGACGACGGTCTCCCGGGTCGCGGCCGGGCAGGTCGGCCGGGAGATCGCGGCGATGCCGCCGCCGTCCGAGCTGGTGTCGCGGCTGGCGGCGCTGGTCTGAACGCCGCCCCCGCGTGGCCACTCCGGACCGCGCCCTGTTTGGGGCAGGATGACCCGATGCGACACGTCGTGCTGTTCCATTCCGTGTACGGGCTACGACCCGCCGTGCGCGCCGCCGCGGACCGGCTGCGCGCCGCCGGGCACCGGGTCGCCACCCCCGACCTGTACGGCGTCCCGGCCGCCGACACCGTCGAGGAGGGCTTCGCGCTGCTCGACAAGATCGGCCAGGAGGTCGTGCTCGACCGGGCCCGGGCGGCTCTGCGGGAGCTGCCGGCCGAGACCCTGCTCGCCGGTTTCTCGATGGGCGCCGGCGTGGCCGGGGCGCTGCTGGCCGAGCGCCCCGACACCGCCGGTCTGCTCCTGCTGCACGGCACCGGTGGGGCGCCGGAGGCGGTCCGCGCCGGGCTGCCGGTGCAGCTGCACCTCGCCGATCCGGACCCGTACGACGCTCCGGACGAGGTCGACGAGTGGCAGCGGGCGATGACCGACGCGGGTGCCGACCTGACGGTGTTCCGCTACCCCGGCGTGGGCCACCTGTTCACCGACCCGGACGTGGCCGAGTACGCCGAGGACGCCGCCGCGGCGACCTGGCCGCGCGTGCTCGCCTTCCTCGACGCCCGCTGAGCGGGGCCGCTGCCGGGCTCACGGCCGTCCGTGGTGGCGGCGCCATGGGTACGGACGCCGTGATCGCGCGTGGTCGCCGGCCCCGGGAGACGGACGCGCGTCCATGCTCCACCGTGCAGCGGCGGTGGCCGCCGGCCGGGGAAGCGGCGGCGCTCAGCCGGCGCCGATGCGCGGAGGCGTGACGGCCCGGCAGCGTTCCCCAGCCCGCGTC
>NZ_QGKR01000347.1 GCF_003172955.1 Micromonospora acroterricola
ACCGGCGAGGGGCGCCGGGCCGGGGTGGCCCGCCCGTCCCCGCCGCGCCGCCGTCGCGGCGCGACCGCCGGCGGTGCCGCGGTGTGGCTGCTCGCGCCCGGCGGCCTGCTCACCCTGACCGTCATCGTCGTGCCGTTCGTCGTCGCGCTGGTGATGTCGCTGCTCGACCTCGACCAGTACACCTTCCGGCAGTGGCTGTCGGCGCCGTTCGTCGGCGCCGGCAACTACGTCGAGGCGGTGGGCCGCACCAGCCTGCCGCACGCCATCTGGGTCAGCGGGTCCGCGGCGGTGGTCGCGACGCTGCTCGCGTTGCCGCTCGGGGTCGCCGCCGCGCTGACCACCCACCTGCCGTTCCGCGGGCGGTCGCTGATCCGGTCCCTCTACCTCATCCCGTACGTGCTGCCCGCCTTCGTCGTCGGCACCATCTGGCGGATCATCCTGCAACCCGACGGGGTCGCCAACCAGGGCCTGGCGACCCTGGGCATCGCCGGCGGCCTGTGGCTGAACGGGCCGAAGAGCTACCTTGCCCTGATCGTCGTGCAGGCCTGGTCGGGCTGGCCGCTGGTCTACCTGCTCGCCCTGGCCGGCCTGCAGGGCATCGACGACAGCCTGCACGAGGCCGCCGCGCTCGACGGCGCGCAGTGGCGGGCGAAGCTGCGCCACGTCATCCTCCCGCTGCTGCGCCCCCCGGTCGCGCTCGCCGCGATCATCTCGCTGCTGCACATGGTGAACAGCTTCACCCTGCCGTTCGTGCTGTTCGGCGTCCCGAGCCCGCACGACGTGGAGGTGCTGCCGGTGCTGACGTACGTGGAGAGCTTCCAGAACCTGCGGTTCGGGCTGAGCGCGGCGATGGCCGTGATCTCGCTGGTGCTGATCCTGGTCCCGCTGCTGGTCTATCTGCGCACCGTCAGACTCGACGCGCCGGAGGCCGCCGCATGAACTCCGTGCTTCGCCTGCTGCCGCGACCACTGCAGATCGGCCTGACGGTGTTCCTGCTGACCATCGTCGGCGCGCCGGTCGGCTACGTCTTCCTCGGCTCGGTCAACACCGACCTGGCCGTGGCCGCCGGTGAGTTCTGGCCGGAGCGGGTCAGCGTCGGCAACTACGTCCGGATCTGGTCGACCGTTCCGCTCGGCCGGGGGCTCGCGAACAGCCTGCTCGTCGCCGGCACGGTGGCGGTGACCTGCGCGGCGATCGCGGTCTTCTCGGCGTACGTCCTGGTCCGGCACCGGTTCCGGGGCCGGCGCACCGTGCTGCGCGCGCTGCTGGGCATGCAGTCGATCCCCGGCACGCTGCTGCTCCTGCCGGTCTTCGTGCTCTTCGCGACGATCGGCAGCAGCCTCGGCGTGCCGACGATCGGCACCCGGTGGTCGCTGGTCGTCACCTACCTCACGTTCGGGCTGCCGTTCTCCACCTGGATCATGGTGACCTACCTGCGTGAGCTGCCCGGCGAGCTGATCGAGGCCGCCCGCGTGGACGGTGCCGGGAGCTGGCAGATCCTGCTGCGTGTCGTCATCCCGCTGAGCTGGCCGGGCCTGGTCGTCGCGGCGATCTTCGCGTTCCTGCTCGGCTGGAACGACGTGCTGTTCGCCTCGGTCATGACCGACGTGGACACCCGCACCGCGGCGGTCGTGCTGCAGGTCTTCGGCGCGGCGCAGGAGGGCGGGGCGATCCCGCCGTACGGGCAGATGATGGCCGCCGCCATCGTCTGCGCGGCCCCGGTGGTCGCCCTCTACCTCGCCTTCCAGCGGTACATCGTCGGTGGGCTGACCGCGGGAGGTGTGAAGTGACGGCGTGGACGCTGTCCGGCTTCGGCGACGAGATCGATCCCGACCCGGCGGTGCAGCTCGCGGTGCTCAGTGCCCTCGGTGCCCGGCACATCGAGGTGCGCAGCGCGTGGGGCACGAACGTGGTGGAGCTCGGCGACGCCCAACTGGACGGCCTGGCGGAGGCGGTCGACGCGCGCGGCATGGCGGTTTCGGCGGTCGCGTCGCCCGTCGGGAAGGTCGACGTGACCACCGAGGACGGCGGTGAGCTCGACCGGCTGCGCGCCGCCGTGGCGGCCGCCCACCGGCTGGGCAGCCGGTACGTCCGGATCTTCTCGTTCTACCGCCCGGCCGGGGTCGCCCCGGCCGAGATCCGCGCGGCGGTGCTGGCGCGGATGCGGGCCTTCGCGGCCCTCGCCGAGGACTCCGGCGTCGTGCTGCTGCACGAGAACGAGAAGGACATCTACGGCGATGTGCCGCAGCGGGTCGCCGACCTCGTCGAGTCGGTCGACTCGCCCGCGCTGCGCATCGCCTGGGACAACGCGAACTTCGTGCAGGTCGGGGTGCGGCCCTACGACGACGGGTACGCGCTGCTGCGCCCGCACCTGGAGTACCTGCAGGTCAAGGACGCGATCGCGGCCACCGCCGAGGTCGTGCCCGCCGGCCACGGCGACGGCCAGCTGCTGCGGACGCTCACCGCGCTGCGCGACGACGGCTATTCCGGCTTCGCCTCCCTCGAACCGCACCTCGCCAGCCAGCACGACCTCGGCGGATTCTCCGGCCCCGCCGAGTTCGGCCGGGCGGCGCGCGCGTTCGTGAACCTCACCGCCTCGATAGGAGTGCATCTTCGATGACCGTCCTCAACGTCGTGATCACGGGCAGCGGGGTCATCGCCCGCACCCACGCCGGGGCGATCCTGCGGCACCCCGGACTGCGCCTCAGCGCGCTCGCCGACCCGGACCCGCAGGCCAACGACCGGCTCGCCGGGTGGATCGGCGAGCAGGGCGGCCCGCCGCCGGCCCGGTACGCCTCGCTGGGCGAGGCCCTCGCGGCCGAGGCGGCGGACCTGGTAGTGGTCTGCACGCCCAGCGGTACGCACGCCGACCTCGCCGAGGAGGCCCTCGCGGCCGGCGTGCACGTGCTCGTCGAGAAGCCCCTCGATGCCTCCCTGCCGGCGGCCCGCCGCATCGCCCGGGTCGCCACGGACGCCGAGGCGGCCGGTCTGGTCTGCGCGGTGGTCTGCCAGCACCGGTTCGACCCGGCGAGCGTCGCGGTCGCCGCCCGGGTGCGCGCCGGCGACCTGGGGCGGCTCACCTCGGCGGTGGCCAGCGTGCCGTGGTGGCGGGGCCAGCGGTACTACGACTCGGCGGGCTGGCGCGGCACCTGGGAACAGGACGGCGGCGGCGCCACCATAAACCAGGGCGTGCACACCGTGGACCTGCTGCTGTGGCTGTTCGGCCGGCCCGAGGAGGTGTTCGCCTACACCGGCGTCCTCGCCCACGAGCGGGTCGAGGTGGAGGACGTCGCCGTGGCGGCGATCCGGTTCGCCGACGGGGCGCTCGCCGTGCTGCACGCCACCACCGCGGCGTACCCGGGCATCGGGGTGCGGTTGCAGGTGCACGGCTCGCAGGGGTCCGCGGTGATCCACGACGACCAGCTGGAATACCTGCACACCGCCGACGGCCCGGACCCGTCCGCGTACGCCGACGGGCCCGACCGGTCCGGCGACGCCGTGCCACCGTCGCAGCTGCGGGGGGCGACCAAGCCCGACGACGCCTTCGTGACCGGGCACCTGCGGCAGTACCACGACACGGTCGAGGCGATCCTCGGCGGCCGGCGACCGGGGGTCACGGCGGTCGAGGCGCTGCTCGACGTCGCCGTGGTCAAGGCGGTCTACCTCTCGGCGCACCTGCGTCGGCCGGTGTCGGTGCCGGCGGTGCTGGCCGGCGACTTCGACGACGTGCTCGCCGCCGTCGAGGGCTCCGCGGCCACGGTGTCGTCCGTCCTGCGGGCGGGGGTGGCGCGATGAGGTGGTCGGTGTTCACGGCGTCCACGCCGGACTGGACCCCGGAGGAGACGGTCGGGCAGTTGGCCGCGCAGGGCTGGGACGGTGTCGAGTGGCGGGTCACCGACCAGGAACCGGCCCGACCGCCCGGGTTCTGGGCCGGCAACCGGGCGACCGTCCCGTTGACCGGGCTGGAGGGTGAGCTGACCCGGATCGCCACGATCACCCGCGAGGCCGGGCTGGCGCTGTCCGGGCTCGGGGCGTACGTGCCGGCGGCCGACCACGGCAACGTCGAGCGGGTGTTGGCCGCGGCCGCCGCGCTGGGCGCGGAACGGGTCCGGGTGACCATGCCGCAACTGGGCAGCGGCGACTATCGGGAGCTGATGGCCGGTACCCGCCGGGACCTGGCGTGGATCGCCGGGCGGGCGGCGGAGCACGGGGTGACCGCGCTGGTCGAGCTGCACCACGGCACCATCGTCGCCTCGGCGTCCGCGGCGATGCGGCTGCTCGACGGCCTGCCGCCGGAGCATGCCGGGGTCATCCACGACATCGGCAACCTGACCATCGAGGGGTTCGAGGATCCGCTGGCCGGTTTCCAGCTGCTCGGCCCGTACCTGGCGCACGTGCACGTGAAGAACGTCGCGTGGCGGGTGAGCGGCACCCGGGACGACGGGGGACCGCGCTGGTCGGCCGAGTGGGCGCCGTTGCGGGAGGGGCAGGCCGACCTGGCGGCCTATCTCGGCGCGCTGCGTCGGGTCGGCTACGACGGGTGGGTGACGGTCGAGGACTTCTCCACCGCCGTGCCGCTGGCTCAGCGGACCCGGGACAACCTGGCCTACCTTCGGGCGTTGGACCTTCGGGTACGCGCGGAGAAGGCGGGACGCTGATTCCGTGAACTGACGGGAATTCATGCTCTGTGGTTCCGGCATCGATCGAGTGTGGCAAATGTTGGCAATCGATTGTCGGGCCCTGGTGGCGCCCATAGTGTCCAGACAACCGCCACTGGTGCGCGATCCGTGGGCCATCGTCCAGGGCCCCTCGGTACCCGTCCCCACGGAGCCACCGCCGCCTGGCCGTCGGCGGTGGCTTCCATCCTGACCCCATCAGGGAGATGTCATGCAACGCTCCGTCAGCAGGGCGAGCCGGACCGGCAGACGCCGGTCCGCGCTCGCCGCGGCCGTGTCCGGGCTGGCCGTGTTCGTCACCTACGCCCTCGCCGTGACCACCCCGTCCGCCACCGCCACCGCCGCCGCAGCCGGCTGCGGCACCGCCAACCTCGCACTGAACCGGCCGGCCACCGCGTCGTCGGTGGAGAACAGCCGGCTGTCGGCGGCCAACGCCGTGGACGGCAGTGCCACGACCCGCTGGTCCAGCGCGTTCAGTGACCCGCAGTGGCTCCAGGTGGACCTCGGTGCCAGCACCGATGTCTGCGAGGTCGTCCTCACCTGGCAGACGTCGTACGCGAAGGCGTTCCAGATCCAGGTCTCACCCGACGGGGTCGGCAACTGGTCGTCGCTCTACTCCACCGCCACCGGCAGCGGCGGCACGCAGACCATCCCGGTCAGCGGCACCGGCCGCTTCCTGCGGGTGTACGGCGCCACCCGGGCTACCGGCTACGGATACTCGATCTTCGAGCTGGTGGTGCACAGCGGGTCGACGCCCACGACCCCACTGCCCACGACCGGCCCGCCCATTCCCGGTGGGGGCGACCTCGGCTCCAACGTCATCGTGTTCGACCCGTCGATGTCGTCGTCCAGCATCCAGTCGAAGCTGGACCAGGTGTTCGCCACGCAGGAGACAAACCAGTTCGGCACGCAGCGGTACGCGCTGCTGTTCAAGCCCGGCTCGTACACCGGCCTCAACGCCCAGTTGGGCTTCTACACCTCGGTCGCCGGCCTCGGGCAGAACCCGGCCGACGTGCAGATCAACGGTGACGTCACCGTCGACGCGGGCTGGATGGCCGGCAACGCGACGCAGAACTTCTGGCGCTCGGCGGAGAACATGTCGATCACTCCGGTGTCGGGCCGTGACCGGTGGGCGGTGGCCCAGGCGGCGCCGTTCCGGCGGATGGACGTGCACGGCGGGATGACCCTCGCCTCGCCCAACTGCGGGTGGGCCAGCGGCGGGTACATCGCCGACAGTCGGATCAGCGGCACGGTCAGCCCGTGCTCGCAGCAGCAGTGGTACACCCGGGACAGTCAGGTCGGCGGCTGGAACGGCGGCGTCTGGAACGTGGTCTTCTCCGGTGTGGCCGGGGCGCCCGCCAACACGTTCCCGAAGCCGCCCTACACCGTCGTGCCGAAGACCCCGGTCAGCCGCGAGAAGCCCTACCTGTACACGGACTCGTCGGGCGCCTACCGGGTGTTCGTCCCGTCCCTGCGCACCAACAGCTCCGGCGTCACCTGGGCGGCCGGCAACACCGCCGGCACGTCGCTGCCGCTGACCCAGTTCTACGTCGCGCACCCGGGCGACTCGGCGGCCACCATCAACAGCGCGCTCGCGCAGGGCCTGAACCTGCTCTTCACCCCGGGGGTCTACCACGTCGGCCAGACCATCAACGTGACCCGGCCGGACACCGTCGTCCTCGGCCTGGGCTTCGCCACCCTCATCGCCGACAACGGGGTCACCGCGATGAACGTGGCCGACGTCAACGGGGTCAAGGTGGCCGGGCTGCTCTTCGACGCCGGCACCACCCGGTCGCCGTCGCTGCTCCAGGTCGGCCAGAGCGGCGCGAACGCGGACCACGCCGCCAATCCGATCTCGCTGCAGGACGTGTTCCTGCGCGTCGGCGGCGCCGGCCCGGCCGCCGTCACCAACGCCCTGATGGTAAACAGCAACAACACGATCATCGACCACATCTGGGCCTGGCGTGCCGACCACGGCGCCGGGGCCGGGTGGACCACGAACCCGTCCGACACCGGCCTGGTCGTCAACGGCGCCGACGTCACCGCGCTCGGCCTGTTCGTCGAGCACTTCCAGAAGTACAACGTGATTTGGAACGGCAACGGCGGCCGGACCATCTTCTTCCAGAACGAACTGCCCTACGACCCTCCGAGCGCAGCAGCTTGGTCGCACGACGGCATCACCGGCTACGCCGCCTACAAGGTGGCCAACTCGGTGACCAGCCACGAGGCCTGGGGGCTCGGTAGCTACTGCGTGTTCACCGCCGACCCGTCCATCGCCGCCTATCACTCCTTCGAGGTTCCGGTCAATCCCAACGTCAGGTTCCACGACGTGCTGACGGTGTCCCTGGGCAAGGGTTCGATCACCCATGTCATCAACGACACCGGTGACGCCGCGCTGCCGTCCTCCGTGACCCCGCACAACGTGATCAGCTACCCGTGAATCATCGAGTGTCCGGCCGACCCGGGTCGGCCGGACACTCTGTGCGGGTTATTACGCGGCACCGTCGGCCAGCCCTTTTGGCAAACTGATGGCAACCAATTGTTTCAATCTCGGGCCATTGTTAGCTTTTGGAAATAGATGCTCGTTCCTACGTCCAAAGGAGATCAAATGAGCCTCAGATCGCTCTTGTCCAGAGCCGTTTCGGGAGGGCGTCGGAGAGTTGTGGCCAGGCCACTCGCCGCGGTTTTCCTGAGTGTCGTGGTAATCGCCGCGGTCGGTGGAAACGGCACGGCGTTCGCGGCGGACGACCCGCCCTTCGCGCAGTATCAGGAGGCGCACGCCAACTGCGACGTCAACCACCGGCTCAGCGACGACCCGATCGTCTTCCCCGGTCTGCCCGGTGCGTCGCACAACCACACGTTCATCGGCAACCCCACCACCAACGCCAACTCAACCCCGCAGTCCTTGGTCGGTGGCGCCACGTCCTGTCAGGACACCCTCGACGCGTCCGGATACTGGTTCCCGACGCTGTCGCAGAACGGCACGCCGGTGCCGAACAGCATCGTCACCGTGTACTACAAGGCCGGGGTGAAGGACTACCGCACGGTCAAGCCGTTTCCCGCCGGGTTCAAGCTGCTCGTGGGGGACGTGAAGACGCCGGACGCGGCGCACTTCGGGGGCAGCTGGTCGTGCACCGGCTACAAGGGCAACGACTGGCCGGCCTCCTGCCCCTCCGGGTCGTCCCTGGTCGTGCGCCTCAAGGCGCCGAGTTGCTGGGACGGCGTGCACCTGGACGTGCCCGACCACAAGTCGCACATGGCCTGGCCGGTGAGCGGGGTCTGCCCGGCCGACCACCCCGTCCCGCTGCCGATGCTGGAGATCAAGCTCCCGTACAAACTGGCGGGCACCAGCACCGCCGGCCTGGCATATTCCTCGGGGGCCAGCTACTCATTCCACTACGACTTCATGAACGGGTGGAATGCGGCCCGCCAGGCCTATGTCGTGGCCTACTGCATCAACGGGGGTCGGCAGTGCAACGGTTACGGTGAGGACCCCAAGAAGCCGTAGCGGTCAGGTGGCGTCGATCGTGGCCGGTGCTCGGTGTCGAGCGCGAGTCGCCCGGCCACGATCGGCCGCGTCCGGTAGCGGCCGGCCCCGGTGCTCCGACCATTCGCCGCCCGTCAGCGTATTCATGCTGATCAATCAGCTTCCATTGACATCCGTGGTCGGCAGGGTTAAGAGTGAGTTACGTCGGAGAGCGCTCTCCCGCGAGTTGGGCCCGAAGCAGTGAGCTGTCGGTCCCGCCGCCGCCACCCCGAAGGAGTACCGATGAATCGGACTCTCCCCCCGTCCCGCACCCCCTTGTCCCGAGCTGGGCGCGGCCGCCGCCTCGCGGCCCTCGGCAGCGCACTGCTCCTGCTGCTCGGCGCGTACCTGGCGATCCTGGCGCCGCCCGCCGACGCCGCCGACGCGCTGCTGTCCCAGGGGCTGCCGGTCACCGCCTCGTCGACCGAGTCCGTGGCGTTCCCCGCCTCGGCGGCCGTCGACGGCAACGCCGGCACCCGCTGGTCCAGCGCGTTCAGCGACCCGCAGTGGCTACGGGTCGACCTGGGTGTCTCCGCCACCGTCAGCCGGGTGGTGCTGCGCTGGGAGGCCGCCTACGCCCGCGCGTTCACCATCGAGACATCGCCCACCGGCACCGACACCTGGACGACGATCCACACCACCACGGCCGGCACGGGCGGCGTTCAGAACCTCGCGGTCACCGGCACCGGCCGTTTCGTCCGGGTCAACACCACCCAGCGCGCCACCCAGTACGGCGTGTCGCTGTGGGAGCTG
>NZ_QGKR01000142.1 GCF_003172955.1 Micromonospora acroterricola
CCCCCCGCCCCACCGTCGTCCGCAAGGCGCCCAAGAAGCCGGTCAAGCCGCGCCGACCCCGACCGGTCGCCGGGCTCGACCAGGCGCAGATGGACAACGCGAAGATCATCGTGGACGTCGGCCTGGAGCTGAAGATGCCGCGCCGCGCCCTGGTGGTGGCGCTGTCGACCGCCATGCAGGAGAGCAACCTCTACAACCTGGCGAGCAGCGTGCTGCCCGAGTCGGCGCAGTACCCGAACCAGGGCAGCGGGTCCGACCACGACTCGGTCGGGCTGTTCCAGCAGCGACCCAGCAGCGGCTGGGGCACGGTGGCCGAACTGATGCGCCCGTCGTACGCCGCGCGGGCCTTCTACCTGGCACTCAACGAGATCCCGGGCTGGCAGGACATGAGCGTCACCGCCGCCGCCCAGGCCGTGCAGATCTCCGCCTTCCCGGACGCGTACGCCCAGCACGAGGAGCGGGCCACCACCGTGGCGGCGGCGCTCACCGCCTGAGGCGCGGCGACGGCCCAGGCCTGTCCGGCTCGGAAACCGGCGCAGATCCCGGGCTCGCCGGACCGGCCAGGCGTCAGCGGCTGCGTGCGCCGTCCCGCCCGGTCGGCGGCTCCGCTCCCACGTCCACGCCGCCGGCTGCCGCCCGGGTCGCCGGTACGCCCGTTCCCGCCGCCGCCGTCGGCGTGTCGGCCGGCACCGGGTCCACGGTCACCCCGGTGAGGATCTCGTCCACCCGTGCCTCGCGCCGCCGGCGGGCGTACAGCGCCGCCTCGAAGTCGCGTCGGGCCTGCACGGCGTCCGCGTACGCCCGCTCGCGGACCTGCCGAGCCTCCTCGCGGGCCTCGTCCAGCTCCATGCGGGCCCGGGCCAGGATGCCGGCCGCCTCCCGCCGCACCGGGTCGCCGGCGTGCCGGGTGACCGCGGTGTCACCCAGGTCCAGCCGCTGGAGCAGCCCGCTGAGCCAGGCCGCCTCCTCGCGGATCTCGTCCCACACCCGCTCGGCGCCGGCGGCGCCCTCCGCCCGCGCGGCGAGTCGGGACAACCGGATCCCCAGCTCGTCCAGGCAGGAATCCACCTGCCGCTGGTCGTAACCGGTCTCAACGACGGAGAACCTCATACTGTCGCCCCCCAGGCAGCTGCTGTTTCTTCCCCACCTGGATCCTCGGTCGCGACGCGGGCGGCCGAGGGGGTTCGGGAAAAATGTTCAGCATCCGAGCGCGCGGGGCGTCCCGGCGCGGCGGCGGGCGACGCCGACCCGGCGGCGGGGACAATGCCCGACGGCCATCGCCGCTGGGTCAGCCGCGCTTGGGCAGCACGACGACCCGGCCGAAGAACTCGTCGATGCGGCGCACCACGTCGTTGAAGTCGTCCAGGTCGATCGGCTTGGTGACGTACGCGTTGGCCTGGAGGGTGTAGCTGCCCACGATGTCGGTGTCCGCGTTGGACGTGGTCAACACGACGATCGGGATGGTCCGCAGATCCTCGTCCTGCTTGACCGCCCCGAGCACCTGCCGCCCGTCCATGCGCGGCATGTTGAGGTCGAGCAGGATGACGTCCGGCCGGCGGGCCTCCTGGTGGCGGCCCTCGGCGCGGAGGAACTCCATCGCCTCCTCGCCGTCGCTGACCACGTCGATGACCTTCTCGACGTCCGAGTCCGCCAACGCTTCCTCGATCATCAGCACGTCGCCCGGGTCGTCGTCGACGACCAGGATGCGTACCGGATGCGGGCTGTCTGCGCCCATCACTACCTGCCTCGAGTCAGCGGGGACGGGACCTCACGGTCACCGTGTCGGCGGGGAAATCTAGCCCATCAGGAGGCGGTGCGGGACGCCGGGTCCGCGGCCTCGGGTTGGTAGCGCAACACGTCGGCGAGGCCGGTGATCCGTAGGACCCGGTCGACGCGGCCGTTGGCGCCGGTGAGCCGCAACCAGCCCCCCTCGGCGGAGGCCCGGTTGTCTCCCCGGACGAAGACGGCCATGCCGGTGGAGTCGCAGAACGTCAGGTCGGTGAGGTCGAGCAGCACCCTGATCTCGCCGGCGTCGAAGAGCCGGTCGATCGCGGCGGTCAACTCGGGCGCGGTGCTCAGGTCCAGTTCACCGGCGAGCCGCAGGCAGGCGCTACCGTCCTCGCGCCCGGCGTCCCTGACGCTGAACGTCACCGTTCTCCCCCTCGCTCCACCGCTGCGGTGGGACGTTTGCAGTCCGGCAAGTATACGCAGAGGCGTACCGGCCGCCGAGGGCGCGGTGATCGACAGGGACACCGGGCCGACGGTCACGCGGCGGTGCGGCCGTCGGCGGCGAGCAGGGCCGCCCGGCCCTGGGCCAGCGCGTGCACCACCCGGGGGAAGTCGCGCAGCACGCCCGCGAAGTGCCGCAGGGACAGGTCCACCGCGGCGGCGGGCACGCCCCGGCTGGTCAGGATGCCCACCAGCCACCCGACGAAATTGGTGAACAGCGAGGCGTCGTCGACGTAGAGCGCGGCGGCCAGGAAGTCCACGATGTGGCCCAGGTCGCTCACGGTCGAGTCGAGCTGGGCGGCGGTGTAGGCCCGCGTCGCCGGGACCCGCTCGCGCAGGTCGGCCAGCGCGCTGTCGATCAGGTCACCGCGGCGGCGGACCAGGCTGGCGTACTCGTCGTCGGCCAGGTGCGCGAGCTGCGCCGGCGGCACCCGGTGCAGCGCCCGCTCATCGGCGATCAGCTCGGCCGCCGACGGCGCGTCCGGCGCCCACGCCGCGCCGAGCCGACGGGCCCACCGGCCGTCCGCGCCGAACCCGCGCCCGCCGACCACCACCGGCACGTCCGAGCGGCGGCACGCCTCGATCATCCGGTGCGCGTGCGGCAGCCGCACCGGCAGCGCGCAGGCCAGCGCCACCGCGTGCGCGTCGTGCCGGCGCAGGTACGACACCAGGTGCGCCGCCGGCACGCTGGCGCCCAGGAAGGTCACCTGCCAGCCGCGCAGCCGCAGCACCTCGGCCACCAGCCGGGGCGGCAGCGCGTGCCACTCGCCGTCCATGCAGGCCACGACGACCCGACCGCCGGTCGGCTGCGGCCTGGCGTGCGCGGCCACCGCCGCCACCACCCGCTCGCTGATGTGGGTGGCCGCGTGCTCCTGGGCGACGCTCCACTCGTTGCGCGCCCACCGCTCACCCACCTCGGCCTGGGCCGGCGCGACCAGGTCGAGCAGCACCCGCTCGGCCGGCAGGCCCGCGTCGAGCAGGCCCAGGGCCACGTCGATGGCCGCGTACTCGTCGGCGTCGGCCAGGCAGTCCAGGTAGCCGGGGTAGGCGTCGGCCGCGGTGGCCGGGGCGGTCACGCTCGGGTTTCAATCTGCTCGTCGGATCCGGCCGGCGGGGGCACCGAGTGCAGGTGCCGCGACGGTCGCCCGCTCGGGCCGACCGCGCGCAGCGCCAGCACCGCGATGTCGTCGTGGTCGCCGTGCGCCAGCCAGTCGCAGGTGACCTGCTCGACCCGCTCGGCCAGCGCGGGCGCCGGCATCCGCTGGCACCCGGTCACGGCGGTGACCAGCCGCTCCGGGCCGAACTGCTCGTCGCCGCGGCGGCCACCGCGGGCCTCGGTCACCCCGTCGCTGTAGAGCAGGCAGGTCTCGCCCGGGGCCAGCCGGACGGTCACCTCGCCGACGCGCGGGTCGGGCACGACGCCGATCAGCATGCCGCGCAGCGGCACCGACTCCACCTCGCCGGAGGCGCGCAGCACCAGCGGCGGCAGGTGCCCGCCCCCGGCCATGGTGAGGGTGATCCCACCGTCGCGGTCCGGCCGGGCCACGCCGAGCACGATGGTGGCGAACCGGCCCTGACCGTGGGCCTGCGTCGTCTCGAGCAGCGCGTCGTTGAGCAGCCGCAGCAGCCGCGCCGGGTGCGACTCCACCCGGTGCAGCGCCTGGAGGCACTGGCGCAGTTGGCCGGTGAAGACCGCCGCCTCGACGCCCTTGCCGGACACGTCGCCGAGGAAGAACACCGTGCCGCCGTCGGGGAGGCGGTGCGAGCCGTAGAAGTCCCCGCCGATCCGCAGGCCCGCCTGCGCCGGCCGGTACGCGGTGCCCCACTGCACACCGGCGGTCTCGGCCGGTTCCACCGGCACCAGACTGGTTTGGAGGGTGTCGGCCACCTCCGCCTGGTCGCGGTAGAGCAGCGCGGTCGTCAACGCCGCGGCGGCCCGGGCCGCGAAGGCGCGGATCAGCGCCACGTCGTCCTCGTCGTACCAGCGGGTGGCACGGCGGGCGACCAGCAGCACCCCCACGGGGGCGTCGCCGCCCGGCAGCGGGACGACCCGCGCGGCGCTCTCGGCGCCGGTCAGGCCGGGCAGCCAGCCCGCGTCGACCGCCTGCTTCACGAGCCAGTCCACCGCGTGCGGCTCGACGCCGGTCAGCCCGTCGGCGACGGCCGCCGGCAGGTCGGCGCTGGCCAGCACGCCGCTGTCGACCGTCGGCGCCTCGTCGTCCGACCGGGCCGCCCGCCACCAGCGGGCCCGGCCCGAACGCGGAGCGAGCACCAGGACGGCCACCTCGGCCAGGGTCGGCACGGCCAGCCGGACCGCCGCGGCGGCGGCCCGGTCGGGGTGCAGCGGGTTGCCCAGCTTGTCCCCCACCGCCGCCAGGAAGGCCGAGCGGGCCCGCTCCGCGAGGAGCGCGTCGGCGCGGCTGACGCTCTCCGTGACGTCCTCGACGTACCAGCAGCAGCGGGCACCGGAGAGGGATACACGGCGGGCGGTGAGCCGGCGCCCGCGATGGGTGAGGTCACCGGCGCTTCCGTCACTCAGCCCGGGTACGCCGGCTGCGGCGAGCAGCTCCCCGGGGACCACCTCGGGCAGCAACCGCTCGGCCACCGGGCTGACGTGCCGGACGACGCCGTCGGCGTCGCAGACGACCAGGCCCTCGCGGAAGTGCTCGACGACCTCGGACCAGTCGGGCGGGGGCTGACCGCGGTCGGGAGCCAGCGGGGGCCGGGCAGCCGCGGGCCGGGCCGGGGCGGCGGCGGACCGCGCCGGAGCCCGTGTGCCACTCGGCGTGGAGATCCGTCCGTCGCCCGGGTCCCAGTCCCTGACGTCGGCAGCAGTCACCAGCTGAGCCCCACTCCTTGTCGTCCACCTGTGCTCACAACTCTTCGCCCACCCTACGCCCGGGACGCCGGAAGCGGCCGCGCCCGATCTGGTCGCGGTCGCGGCCGAGTCGCGCGACGACGATCACCGGCAGGTCGTGGTCGACCTCGGCGGGGTGATCCTGCGAAGGGGTCGCCGGGGCTCTCCGGCTGACCGGCCCGAGCGGGCCACCCCGGAAAGGGGGGTGGCCCCCGACCCTGGGACCTGGGGTCGGGGGCCGGAGGAATGTCTAGGGTGCGGTCATCGGCTGGAGCCGGGGTCCGCTCTCGCGCAGATCGCCGGCCGGCGCCGCGTCGACGTCGTCAGGCGTCCCCGAATCGGGCGTCTGGTACAGGTAGCGGACGAAGTCCCCACCCGCCTCGTTGTCGTCCGCGCCCGGCCACTGGCCGATGCAGTCCATGCCGACCACTTCGCGGCCGGTCCCGTCGGCCTCCTCCAGCAGGGCCCAGAGGCTCACCGGGTAGCACCGGGTGGCATCGGGTGTGAGCTGCCAGCGGGCGTACCAGCCAGGTCGGGCGGGGACGATCTCGACGATCCGCTTCATGACGACCTTCCTTCCGCGTACATCGGAAGAACTCCGGTCCTGAGCCGATCATGCGGCCCGCGCGGGTGAGCGCCCCTCACCCGCGCCGGATGAAGCCCGGCGATGCCCCGGCCGGCCGGGCGAGCAGCGTCCGTTTCGGTCCCCGGGACGGCGGGAAGGCGACGGGCGCAGGCACGATCCCCAGCGGAAGGGGTGTCACCATGCGCAAGCAGATGGAGGGCGACAACCAGCGGCGTCGGACGCTGGCCCGGCAGGCCCGGGAACAGGGTCGCCAGCCCAGCGAGTTCGGCGGCAGCCTGAGCGCCTCCAAGCAGCTCACGAGCCTCGACCGGGGCAAGCGGGCCGGTCCGGCGCCGGCCGGACGACACAAGCCGGACAGCACGCGCGGCGGGCCGGCGCCGCCGCAGTTGGGCACGCCGGACAATCCCCGACCGCAGCTGTCGCCACCGGCCGGCGCGGCCGGGGTGAGCACCGTCGGCTACCACGAGCTGGTCGAGGACGTACGGCGTCGGGCCGGGGTCGACTTCAAGACGGCCAAGGTGGGCACCGAGGCGACCGTGCTGGTCCTCGCCTTCGCGCTGGAGGCGGCCGAGCGGCAACGGCTGCTGGCGGCGGTGCCGGCGTCGCTGCACGACGTGGTGCCCGTCGACGGCATCGAGCGGCACCGCGACCTGCCCGGCTTCCTGGCCGAGGTGGGCCGGATCAGTGGCCGTACCCCGGAGCAGGCCCGCTACCAGGTGGAGGCGACGCTCGCCGCGCTCGCCAACCAGGACGGTGACCTGGTCGAGTCGCTGCACGTCCCCGATGGCCTGCGGGACCTGCTGAACCCGCCGGAGGCCGGGGGTGGCCTCGTCGGCGCCTCCACCACCACACCCACCCTCGACGCGGCCCAGTTGCGGGCGGCGCTGGACGACCTGCCCTACTGGGCCGGCGACGGTGACGCCCTGTACCGGGTGGTCGCGCTGCCGCCGGACAACCTGGACCGGGTGCTCGCCCGTCTGGACCGGCTGCGCGAGGAGACCGGGCGCGCCCCGAGCATCGGGCGACCGGAGGACACGGCGGCCGTGCTGACCGTGCGGACCAACCAGGCTGACGGGGTGACGGCGCTCGACGTGGACCTCGCCCACCGGATCGACGACGCGATCGACGAGGTGGGTGCCGGGATGGCCAACGGCTGACCGGCCACATCGGCGTACGCGGGCCGGCGGACGCGGGGCAGACCCGCTCCGCCGGTCCGCTCGCCGTGCCCGGCGGCGGGTGTCGGGCGCTCGGCTAACGTGCCGGTCATGAACCGCACCGCCGACCGGTTGGAGCTGGTTGCCGATCCGGTCCGCCCCACGGGGCGGACGCTGCTCTCCGCCGGCGTCGAGCAGTCGTACGTCGACGTCGAGGATCCCCGGTACCTGCACTTCGACTACACCCGGCGGATCGCCTCGGCGGTGGAGGTGGCCGCCCCCGCGGGCGCCCCGCTGAGCGTGCTGCACCTGGGCGGCGGCGCGTTGACGCTGCCCCGCTGGCTGGCCGCCACCCGGCCCGGCTCCCGGCAGCGGGTCGTCGAGCGGGACCCGGCCGTGGTCGAGCTGGTCGCCCGGGAGCTGCCGCCGCTGCCGCCGAAGGTGGAGGTGGAGGTCGCCGACGCCCGGGACGCGGTCGCCGCCGCCCCGCCCGGCCGGTACGACCTGGTGGTCGCCGACATCTACCGGGCGGCCCGGATGCCCCGGCACGTGCGCACCGTGGAGTTCGTCGCCGAGGTGGCCCGCGCCCTGCGCCCGGACGGGCTGTACCTGGTCAACCTCACGGACCTGCCGCCACTGGTCGGCACCCGGGTGCAGGTGGCCACCCTGCGGGCGGTCTTCGACGACGTGTGCGTCGTCGCGGACCGACGGATGCTGCGCGGCCGGCGCTACGGCAACCTGGTGCTCGCCGCGACGTCCCGGCCGGGCGGGTTGCCGGTCGGCCGGCTGGCAGTGGCGGCCCTGCGCGACCCGGTGCCCGGCGGCCTGCTGCACGCCGCCGCGCTGGACGGCTTCGTCGCGGGCGCCCAGCCCAGCACGGACGCCGACGGCCCGGCGACGGGATGACCACCTGACGCTCGGCGATCGGGTGGCGTGGCGCGCGCACACCCGCGGGTGATCGGCACGGTGTCGGGTTTCCGGAGGTGAGCGCGGGGAAGCCGCGCCGCATGAGCAGCGCCGACACCCGGCTGACCGCCCGCCGGACCCTGATCGTGCTCGGTCTGGTGCTGGCGACGGCGTTCGCGCTGGCCTTCGTGTACGCGACCCGCCGGGTCCTGGTGTGGGCCGTGGTGGCCGCCTTCTTCGCCGTCGCGCTCAAGCCGCTGGTGGACTGGCTGCAACGCCGGGTCGTACGGCGGCGGGCGTTGGCCACCCTCCTGGTGTTCCTGGCCGCGTTCGTGGTGCTGGCGATCCTGGCGGCGCTCATTCTGGCGCCACTGCTCAACGAGCTGGCGCGGTTCGCCGACCGGGCGCCGGAGCTGCTGCGCGACGCCCGTGCCGGCCAGGGCCCGGTGGGGCGGTTGCTGGAGCGCACCGGCGCCCGACGGTACGTGTCCGAGCACGCCGAGCAGCTACGCGGCTTCGGCAGCCGGTTGCGCGAACCCGCGGTCGGGGTGCTGCGCGGCGTCGTGGAGACGGTCGCCGGGCTGGTCACGGTCATCGTGCTCGCGTACCTCATGGTGTTGGAGGCGCCGCGGATCACCGGTGGCGTGCTCGCGGCGGCCGGGGACGGGCAGGCCGAGCGGCTGCGCCGGGTGGGCCGGGAGGTGTCCCGCACGGTCACCGGCTACCTCACCGGCAACCTGGTGATCAGCGTGATCTGCGGCGGGTTGACCTTCCTGGTGCTGACCCTCACCGGGGTGCCGTTCGCCGCCGTGATCGCTCTCCTGGTGGCGGTCGCCGACCTGATACCGCTGGTCGGCGCGACGCTGGGGGCGGTCATCGCGGCCGGGGCGGGTTTCCTGCACTCCCCCACCGCCGGCGTGGTGGTGCTGGTGTTCTTCGTGGTCTACCAACAGCTGGAGAACCACCTGCTCCAGCCGCTCATCCTGGCCCGCGCGGTGCGGCTCAACCCGCTGACCGTGCTGGTCAGCGTGCTGCTCGCGGCGGAGCTGGCCGGCCTGCTGGGCGCGCTGCTGGCCATCCCGGCCGCCGGCATCGTCCAGACCCTGCTGCGCGAGTACGGCCCGGCGCGGCTGCGCCCCGGCCCGCCCGCCGGGCCGTACTCGCGCAGCAGGGTCTGGACG
>NZ_QGKR01000351.1 GCF_003172955.1 Micromonospora acroterricola
CAGGTGTGCGATCGTGCGAGGAGATCACCCCGAGGAAGAGGAACCGCCCCCGTGAGCGCCGCCACCAGTCCGCCCGTCCCCCCGGCCATCGCCCCGGCGCCCTCGCGGGCCGTGCGGACCGCCCGCAACGGCGTCGCCGTCGTCTTCACCCTCAACGGGCTGGCGGTCGGCAGCTGGTTCTCCCGTGTGCCGGCGGTCCGCGAGGCGTTGGACCTCTCCGCCGGCCGGCTCGGGCTGCTGCTGCTCGCGATGAGTGTCGGCGCGCTGCTCGCCATGCCCACCTCCGGCCTGCTCGCCCAGCGCCTCGGCGCCGCCCGCACCGTGACGCTGGCCACCGTGCTGGTCGCGGTCGGCCTGACCGTCGCCGGGTTGGGCGCCACCGTGGCGGGGTCGGTCGTCGTCGTCGCGGTGGGCCTGGTCGCCTTCGGCTACGGCTCCGGCGCCTGCGACGTGGCGATGAACGTCGAGGGCGCGGCGGTGGAGCGGCGGCTGGGGCGTACCGTCATGCCCCGTTTCCACGCGGCGTGGAGCCTCGGTTCGGTGGCGGGCGCGGCGCTGGGGGCCGGGGCGGCCCGCTTCGACCTGCCGGTCGGCGCGCATCTCGCCGCGGTGGCGGTGGTGGTGCTGGCCGGCACCGTGCTTGGCGCCCGGGCGTTCCTGCCCCAGCCGGCCGGGGACGGGTTGGACGGGACGACGGACGCCAGCCCGGGTGCCCGCCGCCGGGCCCAGCTCGCTGCCTGGCGGGAGCCGCGCACCCTGCTGATCGGGCTCTTCGTGCTGGTGGCGGCGTTCACGGAGGGCAGCGCCAACGACTGGCTGGCGGTGGCCTTCGTCGACGGCCGCGACCTGAGCGAGGCGGCCGGCGCCGCGGTGTTCGGCGTCTTCGTCGTCGGCATGACCCTCGGGCGCACCGCCGGCACGGTCGCGCTGGACCGGTGGGGTCGGGTGCCGGTGCTCACCGGTACCGTCCTGCTCGCCGCGTTCGGCGCGGGCCTGGCCGTGCTCGCCGGCTCGGGGCCGTTGGCCATCATCGGCGTCGCGCTCTGGGGGCTCGGGGCGTCGCTGGGCTTCCCGGTCGGGATGAGCGCGGCGGCCGACGAGGAGGCGCACGCGCCCGTCCGGGTCAGCGTGGTCGCGGTGATCGGCTACACCGCGTTCCTGGCCGGGCCACCGCTGCTGGGGTTGCTCGGTGACCGGGTCGGCATCCTGCACGCGCTGCTGGTGGTGCCGTTGCTGCTGGTGCCGACGTTGGCGCTGGTGCCGGTGCTGCGCCCTCCGCGGACGGTCGAAGCTGCCCCTCCAGCCCAGAAAAACTAACCCGGAACGCCGCCGAGCGGTATCGGGCGCGCGGCCGACTGCGCCGCGGGCCCGAGGTCGTTACGGTCGCCCGATGCCAACCGACTCGATCTCCGCCGCCGCGGCGGGCAGCTGGACCCTTGGCGACCGCACCGTGCGCCGAATGGGCTTCGGCTCCATGCGGATCACCGCGAACCCGGACCGCGACCGGGCCGTCGCGCTGCTGCGCCGGGCCGTGGAGCTGGGTGTCAACCACATCGACACGGCGGCCTTCTACGTCTCGCCCGGCGGGACCCTGCGGGTGGGCACCGGCCCGGCGCGGTACGCCACCGAGCTGATCCGGGCGGCGCTCGCCCCGTACCCCGAGGATCTGGTGATCGTCACCAAGGTCGGCTTCGGGTACGACCCGGTGAGCGGCTTCACCGAAGCGCTCACCCCGGCACAGTTGCGTGCCCAGGTGGAGGAGAACCTGCGTCGGCTCGGTCTGGACCACCTGGACGTGGTGAACCTGCGGCTCGGCCGGCCGGGCCCGGTGCCGCTGGCCGAGCGGTTCGGCGCCCTGGCCGAGCTGCGTGCCGCCGGGCTGATCCGGCACCTCGGGCTCTCCAACGTCCGGCCCGAGCGGCTGGAGGAGGTGACGGACATCGCGCCGGTGGTCTGCGTGCAGAACAACTACGGGCTGGACGCCTACCGGGAGCAGGACGACTTCGTCCGGGCCTGCGGCGAGCGGGGGATCGCCTTCGTGCCGTTCTTCGCACTGGCCGGCGCCGGGCGGGAGGCGGGCGCGAGCGCCGAGCAGGGCGAGGCCGTGCAGGCCGTCGCCCGTGCCCACGGCGTCACCCCGCAGCAGGTACGCCTGGCCTGGACGCTGCACCAGGGGCCGCACGTGCTGGCCATCCCCGGCACCGGTGACCCGGCGCACCTCGAGGCGAACGTCGCCGCCGCCTCCCTCCGCCTGACTCCGGAGGACCTGACCCGCCTGGCTTGACCCCGTCCGCTCCTGTCGGTCATGAGCCTGGCGTCCCCGGCGCCGGTGCGTCGTGCCGCCTGATCAATGGGACTGGTCCCGCAGCCAGACCCGGAGGGGGCCCGTCGGGGCGAAACCCGCCCCCAGGGTGGCGGCGAGGTCCGGGCCGGATTCGTAGCCGACCAGCGGTACCGGGGGCAGGGTGGCGAGCACGCCGTGCCAGATCTCCGCGGGGTCGCCGGTGCCGGCGAACACGTTGGAGACCCCGTACACCCCGTCGCCGCTGACCACCGCGCCGCCGACGACCGCGCCCCGCTCGTCGTACCGGGCCAGCACCCGCACGCGCGGGTCGGCCAGCAGCGCCGGGCGGAACAGCTCCCCGCCGCCGTGCGCCGCCGCCCAGGCGGCCAGCCGTTCCGGGGTGGTGACCGGGGCGAGTGGCGGGCCGGAGGGCTGGCCCGCCGGGGGCCGGCTGATCCACTGCGCGTCGAAGAGCACCCGGAAGCCGAACCCGGACAGGTCCAGGTCGGCGAAGCTGTCCTTCACCGAGGCGCCGGGGCCGGCGTCGATCCGGGCCAGCAGGGCGTCGGCGTCGACGCCGGGGCGCAGGGTGACCGCGTCCGGGTACCAGGGTGGGGACCGCCGGGGGACCGACCAGGCGTCGGCGTCGGTACGGCCGCCCAGCCCGTGGCTGTCACAGACGATGTCGCACCACTCGGCGTTGTTGCGGGCCGCCGCCCCTCGCACGTCCTCGGGCACGTCACGCAGCCTAGGTTGGCGTGACGTGCCCGAGGCGGTCAGGGCAGCCGGTCGGCGTAGACCAGGTCCATCGTGTCGGTACGCCCGGACCAGCGGAGTTCGAGGTGCCAGCAACCTGCCCGCGGCATGTCGATGATCGAGGGACCGGGACCGCCGGCGACCTCCCGGGTGACCCTGGTGTCGGTGCCGTCCAGCGTCGCGGTGATCGCCAGGGTGGCCGGGGACGTCGAGTCGGACGGGGTCGAGGCGGGACGCGACACCCAGAGGATCTTGTTGTTCGACCCGTTCTGGCGGACCTGCGCCAACGGGTGGGCGAACAGCACCGCCACGATGTCGCCCTTCGCGCCGAAGACGTGCGGGACGCGGGCGTCCCCGCTGAAGCCGGCGTCCGCCCAGTCGGGCAGCGACCCCGTCCCGACCGGCGAGCCGCAGCCCGTCGCGGCGTTCGCCGAAACCGTGGCGATCGGAGCGTCGGCCGGCGTCGCTGACCGGCCGGCGCTCGTGCACCCCGCCAGCAGGACCACCACCATCGAACCCACCACGGACCTGCCCCATGAACCCATCTCGCCCTCCCCGACAAGCGTTGGTCGCGTCCTGCGTTGGTTACGTCGCACCATCACGACACCGTTCGGGCTCCTGAGGTTCCCCACGCGCGCTGCGTCGGTTGCATATGGCCACTAGTACGGCAGCCGCCGTTTGAGACGTCGCTGGTGGGGTGGGGTAGGCGAGGTGCGGCCATCGCGCGATCGTCTGTCTACTGTGGACATCACTTCGGATCTGGTGGTGGCCGCGTTCCACAGCGGCGGAGCAGGCCGGGCACGTCCGGCCGGATGCTGGTCGTCGACGCCGTGCGGAAGCCCGGTGGGATGAGCGAGTCGACGTTGACGTTGACGTGCTCCGTCGGTACCACCAAGCCCACAGATCGGGCGGCAGTGGCCGGCTGCTGATTCGGCGGTCCCGCTGCCGACCCTACGGCCGGCTCCTGCCCGAGGTGGCCTCGGTCGTCATCTGGCGTCTCTAGCCCGGGAGAAGCTTGTCCAGGGTGATCGGCAGGTCCCGGATCCGGATGCCGGTGGCGTGGTAGACGGCGTTCGCGATCGCCGCGGCTACTCCGACGATGCCGATCTCACCGACGCCCTTGGTACCCATCGGGTTGACGTACGGGTCATCCTCCTCGATCCAGTGCACCTCGACGGCGCCGATGTCGGCGTTGCTGCTGATGTGGTACTGAGCGAGGTCGTGGTTGACCACGTGACCGAACCGGAGATCGAGAACGCTCTGCTCGTGCAGCGACATGGACAGACCCCAGGCCATCCCACCGAGCAGTTGCGAACGGGCGGTCTTCGGGTTGACGATTCGGCCGCAGGCAAACACTCCCAGTTGTCGGGGTACTCGTATCTCGCCGGTTTCCTCGTGTACGCGCACCTCGGCGAACTGCGCGCCGAAGCTGTGCATCGCGTACTGCTTGAGATACTCGTTCTCCGGCGTGTCGGCGGTGATTTCCAGGCCATCGGCCGGCACCGTACCGCCGTGCTCGGTGGCCAGCCGTTGGCGTAGCTGATCGGCGGCTGCGCAGATCGCCGCGCCCCAGCTGGTGATCCCTGCCGACGCACCTTCCTCGGCCGCCGGAGGGTACGCGGTGTCACCGAGGCGCAGGTCGATCTGTTCGACGTCGGCCTGCAACGCGTCGGCGGCGACCTGGGTCAGTGCGGTCCGGGTTCCGGTGCCAATGTCGACGGCCGCAATCAGCACGGCATACCGGCCGTTCGCGTCGGCCCGGATCGTCGCCTTTGATCCGGGCAGACGGAGCACCGGGTATGTCGCGGCTGCGACCCCGGTGCCGATCAGCCAGCCCCCCTCCCGGCGCGCCCGCGGGGTGGGGTCGCGCCGCTCCCAGCCGAAGCGGCGGGCGCCTTCGCGGAGGCAGGTGACCAGGTTCCGGCTGGAGAACGGCAGGTGGAAATGGGGGTGCGTATCCGGCTCGTTGCGGATCCGCAGCTCGATCGGGTCCAGGCCGCAGGCGATGGCCAGCTCGTCCATAGCCGACTCGAGCGCGAACATGCCGGACGCCTCCCCGGGCGCCCGCATGATCGTCGGTGTCGGTACGTCCAGCTCGGCCACCCACTGCTGGGTACCGCGGTTCGGCGCGGCGTACATGCTCGGGGTTGCTCTGGTGCTGTGCTCGGCAAACTCCTTGAGCTTCGAGGTCTGCTCGATCGAGCGGTGGTCGATCGCGGTCAGCCGACCATCGCTACCGGCGCCCAGCCGCACCCGCTGAATCGTCGGCGGCCGGTAGCCGGTCAGAGAGAACGTCTGCTGCCGAGTGAGCGCGAACTTCACCGGTCGGCCCGGAACGGACCGGGCGGCCATCGCGGCGAGTACGACATCGGCACGCGGATAGACCTTCGACCCGAACGCGCCGCCGACGTGTGGCGATATCACCCGTACCTGGCTGGGATCTAGCCGGAACGCCTGAGCCACCCCGGCCTGTATCCCGGTCACCCCCTGGGTCGACAGGTGCAGGGTGAACCCCTCCTCGGTCCAACAGGCGATCGTCGTGTGCGGCTCCAGCGCGTTGTGGGTATACCAGGGGGTGCTGTAGACCTCATCCACGCGGACGGCCGCGGAGGCCATCGCGGCATCGACGTCACCCTCAGCGGTGTCCATCGGGAAGAGCGGCAGCACCTCATTCGGCACCCGCAGGTGCTCCCGGTGGCCCGGCACCTCGGCTCGGAGGTCGACGTTGTGGGTTCGCCCCTCGTAGTCCACACGCACCAGACTGGCGGCGTGCCGGGCGATTTCCGAGGTCTCCGCGATCACCGCGGCGACGATCTGGCCTCGGAAGGCGACCTCGTCGGACTGCAGGACGCGCAGCTCACCGTCTTCGGTGCTGAGCCGAGGAGCGTTGTGGTACGTGAGCACAGCCAGCACGCCCGGCTGGGCGCTCGCCTGGCTGCGATCGATCCCGGTTATCCGGCCGACGGCGACGGTGCTCTGCACCGGGAACAGGTAGGCCGGGTGGTCGACCGGGTGCTCGAACGCGTACCGGGCCAGACCGCGTACCTTATCGGCGCCGTCGAGCCTGTCCAACGCCTGCCCCATGGCCCGGGGAGTGATCGTACTCATCGTGGTCCTTCAAGGAGATCCAGCAGCGTACGCACCATCGTGTTGCGGGCCAACGGAACCTTGAAGGCATTGCCCGCCAACGGTCGGGCGTCGGCAAGTTCGGCCTCGGCGGCCCGACGGAACTGATCCTCGCCGGCCGGTCCGCCGCGCAACAACTCCTCGGCCTTGATCGCCCGCCACGGCTTGTGCGCCACCCCGCCGAATGCGATTCGCACGTCACGCACGACGCCATCCACCACGTCGATCGCGGCGGCTACCGTGACCAGCGCGAACGCGTACGACGCCCGGTCTCGGATCTTGCGGAAGTACGAGCAGGCAGCGAATGCCAACGGTGGCAAATCGATAGCGGTAATCAACTCACCGTGTCGAAGCACGGTGTCGCGCTGCGGTTCCGCCCCGGGTAGCCGGTGCAGCTCGGTCATCGGGATCACCCGCTCCCCGTCCGGCCCCTCGGTGCGCACCACTGCGTCCAGCGCGACGAGCGCGACCGCCAGGTCCGACGGATGGGTCGCGACACACTCCGGCGAGGTCCCGAGGATGGCGAGGTCGCGATGGTGCCCCTCGATGGCGGAGCAGCCAGTCCCCGGTTCGCGTTTGTTGCACGGTGTCGTGACATCTTGGAAGTACGGGCAGCGGGTGCGCTGCAAAAGGTTTCCGGCAGCGGTGGCGAGATTGCGTAGTTGGCCCGACGCACCGGACAGCAGGGCCTGGGAGAGCATCGGGTAGCGTCGGCGAATCAGCGGGTCGGCGGCGAGTTGGCTATTGGAAACACCGGCACCGATTCGTACCCCGCCGTTGGACAACTCCTCGACCCTGTCGGAGGTCAGCCGCCGTACGTCGACCAGGAGGTCCGGCCGCGCAACGTCGAGCTTCATGAGGTCCACCAGGTTGGTCCCCCCGCCGAGGAAAGCGCCGTGCGGCGCCTCGGCGAGCAGTGCGACGGCGCCAGACGTCGTGCTGGCGCGCTCGTAGCGGAACGTCCTCATCCCCGGGCCACTTCCTGGATCGCCGGCACGATATTGGCGTACGCCGCGCAGCGGCACAGGTTCCCACTCATCCGCTCGCGGACCTCATCGTCGGTCAAGATCCCCACCGTCGGGCCGTCACTCCCGCCGCTGCCCCCATCGGCAGGCTGACCTGCGGTCACCGCACTCGGCCAGCCGGCCTCGGCCTCACGCAGCATGCCGACCGCCGAAACGATCTGACCCGGGGTGCAGTAGCCGCACTGGAATGCGTCGTGGCGGATGAAGGCGCTCTGCAGCGGATGCAACTCACCGTCCGACGCCAGCCCGGCCGCCGTCACGATCTCGGCCCCGTCGTGCGCCACCGCGAGGGCGAGACAACTATTGACCCGTTGGCCATCGAGCAACACAGTGCACGCACCACACTGCCCGTGGTCGCAGCCCTTCTTGGCGCTGGTGTTGCCCAGCCGCTCCCGCAACGCATCAAGCAGCGTGGTGCGCACATCCACGGTTAGCCGATGCGAGGTCCCGTCCACGCGGAAGGTGACTTCTGCTTCCATATTCGACCGCCTCCGGCGAGTCCGACCAGTTCGGTAACCTCACACTATCCGGTTCGTCCCGTTCTGTTCAGAAACATGAGGATGTTGGGTCCTCTGTCGCCGCCGTCCAGTTCGGGTGATCCCGTACGTGTCGGGTCCCCGGGCGGTCTCGGCTGGCGCCCGGTCCATCGCGGTCGAAGTGGCCGGGGGCCGTTGTCCTCCGCCATGCCGCTACGACGGCCGCGGCGTCTCGGGGTTCGGGGCGCCCAACGGCCGCGAGCGGACCGGCGGCAGCCAGGGGCGGCTTTTCGCGTTCAGGGCACGGTGCCGCGCTTCCAGGGCGAGAACCTGCGGGCGAATCTCGCTCTGGTTGACGCACTTGGGCAGGTCGCCCAGTCGATCGACGCCACCGTCGCGCAGGTCGCGATCGCCTGGGTCGCGTCACGCGGACCGGACCTCGTGCCACTGGTCGGTGCGCGCAGCCGCGACCGGCTCGCCGAATCGGTAGCCGCAGCTGACCTCGTTCTGAACGAACATCACCTCGCCGCGATCGAAGCCGCTGTTCCCGCCGGATCAGCCGCCGGCAACCGCTATCCCTCCCAACACATGGCCAAGCTCGACAGCGAGCGTGACCACAGGTACCACGAGAGGAGGACGACAAGAATGTTCAAGGTAGTCGCCATCACCGGCGCGGGTACCGGAATGGGTAGGCTCACCGCACGTAACCTTCGCTGACCTGCTGCCCACCGGGCCCGCAGTGGCGGATGGGCTCAACCTGGACCGTCCTGCCAATTCGCAAGCGCGGTGCGGAGAACGCGGCGTCCACGGTTTACGCTGCGCGGCCACCGCCAGATCTGAAGTCCTGTCCACCACGGACAGACGATCACGCGGTGGCCCCCGCACCTCGTCTACCCGACCCCACCAGCACCATCTCAAACGGCGGCTGCCGTGCTAGGTGTACTGCCCAGGCACGTTGGTTGAGGTCGTGTGACGACACGACCTAACGGATCTTGATCAGTGAGGACCTCCTGTCGTGGAGTGGAGCTGCTGAAGGCGACCACACCACAGACCAGGAGGTCCTCGTGTCTCACGCTAACGCAGCGCTGACTCCACGTGCTCGGCTGCGTCTGGCCAAACTCGTCGTGGACCAGGGCTGGCCCGTCGCGCGGGCGGCCGAACGCTACGACGTGTCATGGCAGACCGCGAAGCGGTGGGCCGACCGCTACCGGTTGGCCGGCGAGGCCGGC
>NZ_QGKR01000354.1 GCF_003172955.1 Micromonospora acroterricola
GCCTAGGACCAGGCCGGGGTCGGGTTCTGGGTCCGGGGTGGAGCCGGGGATCTTGTACTCCTCGGTCAGGGTGGTCATCGGGCCGGGCCAGGTGGCCTGAGCGACCTCGATGGGCTTGCGGTGACCGTCGTACGCGACGTGCAGCAGGTGCAGCACCGGGGTGTCCGGCCGGATCTGGAGGGTTTCGGCCTCCTCCCGGCTGGGCTGGCGCGCGCTGATCGTGTCCGTGGCGGAGACGTATCGCCGCCCGGTGGCCTCCTCGGCCTCCTGGTACAGCGGCCGGCCGAACGCCTCGGCGCGCTCCAGGGAGGTGCCGGCCGTGTCGGAGGGCAGGAACCAGGAGGCGCCCACCTCGACGGGGGAGTCGTCGGTGCGTACCAGGTGCCGGCGGCAGAGCAGGTCGGTGCCGTCGGGCACCCCGAACGCGTCGGCGACCTCGGCGGGTGCGGGGGAGCGGCCGACCGAGACGAGCTGCTGACGGTACCGGGCGGCCAGGTCGGTGTGGTAGCCGCGGAAGCCGCCGTAGCGGCCCCGGGAGAGCCGGTTGAGCCGGCGGCGGGTGCCGCGGACGTACGTACCGGAACCGGGCTTGGTGATCAGGATGCCCTCGACCCGCAGCTGGTCGACGGCGCGTTGCACGGTCTGCTTGGCGACGCCGAACATCTCGGCGATGGCCGGGATGGACGGCAGCCGCTCGCCCGGCGCCCAGTCGCCGCGGCGGACCTGCGCCTTGAGCTGCGCGGCGATCTGCCGGTGGGGGAACTCGGCGGCCCCGGGGTTGATCTGCATACCCGCCTCCCTGATCACAGCTAGGTTCCTAGGATGCCTTAGCGGGTGTGACGGCGCTACCCCGGACATGCGGGAAAAGACGAAAACGGGCCCCGGACCAGCAGGTCCAGGGCCCGAACGTCAACGGGGAGAGGCGTTACCAGGAGCCGGCGGTGGGGCCGGCCGAACCGCCCCGACGCCGCAGGTACTTCTCGAACTCCTGAGCGATCTCGTCACCGGTCAGCGGGGTGATCCCCTCGTCGCCGACGCGTTCCTCCAGCTCGCGGACGTACTCGCCGAGCTCGGCGTCCTGCTCGGCGGCGCTGCGGACCCGCTGCTCCCACTCGGCGGCCTCCTCGGCCAGGTCGGTCATCGGCACCGGCAGGTCGACGACCTCCTCGACCCGGTGCAGCAGGGCGAGGGTGGCCTTGGGGCAGGGCGGGTTGTTGGCGTAGTGCGGCACGTGCACCCAGAACGAGACGGCGTCCACCTCGGCGCGGGTGCACGCGTCGTGCAGCACGCCGACGATCCCGGTCGGCCCGTCGTAGCGGGTGGGGGTGAGCTGGTAGCGCTCGGCGGCCTGCGCGTCGGAGGCGCTGCCGCTGATCGGCAGCGGCCGGGTGTACGGCACGTCGGCGAGCAACGCGCCCAGCAGCACCACCCGCTCCACCTCGAGGCTGTGGCAGATCTCCAGCACCTGCTCGCAGAACGTCCGCCAGCGCATGCTCGGCTCGATGCCCCGGATCAGCACCACGTCCCGCTCGGTGCCCTCCGGGCTGGCCACCATGAACCGCGTCGTCGGCCACTCCACCCGGCGGGTCTCCCCGTCGGCCATCGTGATGGTCGGTCGGCTGACCTGGAAGTCGTAGAAGTCCTCCGGGTCCAGCTCGGCGACCTGCCGGGCGTTCCAGACCTGCTCCAGGTGCTCCACGGCGGCGGTGGACGCGTCGGCGGCGTCGTTCCAGCCCTCGAAAGCGGCGATGGCCACCGGGGACCGAAGCACCGGCAGTCCGTCGAACTCGGTCACGCCGTCACCTCACCCTGCTCGTCGCGGCCGACGCCGGGACCGTGCCCGGTCCTCGGGCCGTGGGGCACGGCGGCGTCCCTGTTGTCCTTCACGTCCGTCAGCCTACGTGCCAGGCGGGGGCCCGGCCCGTCGGCCGCGCCGGTCGGCCCGGCCGACAACCGGTCATACGACAACGAACCGGACGGCGTGATCCCGCTGACACAATATGGGATCGGGCGTGGACGGCGGTTGGCGACGGTGGGAGCCGCACTAACCTGAACGGGTGCGGACTTCGTTGATGGATGTGCTGGCCGACCGGATCCTCATCGCCGACGGGGCGATGGGCACGATGCTGCAGGCCGCGGACCTCACGCTCGACGACTTCGACGGGCTGGAGGGGTGCAACGAGATCCTCAACGTCACCCGGCCGGACGTGGTTCGCGGGGTGCACGAGGCCTACCTGGCCGCCGGCGCGGACTGCGTGGAGACCAACACGTTCGGCGCCAACCTGGCCAACCTCGCCGAGTACGACATCCCGCAGCGCATCCGGGAGCTGTCCGAGGCGGGGGCCCGGATCGCCCGGGAGGCCGCCGACGCGGCCGGTACGCCCGAGCGCCCGCGGTTCGTGCTCGGCTCGATCGGGCCGGGCACGAAGCTGCCCACCCTCGGGCACGCCGCCTACGCCACGCTGCGTGACGCGTACCAGGAGAATGCCGCCGGCCTGATCGCCGGTGGCGTCGACGCGCTGATCATCGAGACCTGCCAGGACCTGCTCCAGGTCAAGGCGGCGGTGGTCGGGTCGAAGCGGGCGATGGCCGAGCTGGGCCAGCAGGTGCCGATCATCTGCCAGGTCTCCGTGGAGACCACCGGCACGATGCTGGTCGGTAGCGAGATCGGGGCGGCGCTGGCCGCGATCGAGCCGCTCGGGGTGGACCTGATCGGGCTCAACTGTTCCACCGGGCCGGCGGAGATGAGCGAGCACCTGCGGTACCTGTCGCAGCACTCCCGCATCCCGCTGTCGGTGATGCCCAACGCCGGCCTGCCGGTGCTGACCGCCGACGGCGCGTACTTCCCGCTCACCCCGGTGGAGCTGGCCGACGCGTTGGAGCGGTTCATCACCGAGTACGGCGTGGGCCTGGTCGGCGGCTGCTGCGGCACCACCCCGGAGCACATCCGGGTGCTGGCCGAGCGGCTGCACGGCGTCACGGCCGCGCCCCGTGAGCCGCGGCACGAGGCCGGCGTCTCGTCGGTGTACCACCCGGTGCCGTTCGCCCAGGACGCCTCGGTGCTGATGGTGGGGGAGCGGACCAACGCCAACGGCTCGAAGGCGTTCCGCGAGGCGATGCTCGCCGGGGACTGGCGGGCCTGCGTGGAGATCGCCCGCAGCCAGGCGCGGGACGGCTCGCACCTGCTCGACCTCTGCGTGGACTACGTCGGCCGCGACGGCACCCAGGACATGCGCGAGCTGGCCGGCCGGTTCGCCACCGCGTCGACGCTGCCGATCATGCTGGACTCCACCGAGCCGGCCGTCGTCGAGGCGGGGCTGGAGATGCTCGGCGGCCGGTGCGTGGTCAACTCGGTGAACTTCGAGGACGGCGACGGCCCCGACTCCCGGTACGCGCGCGTGATGCCGGTCGTCCGCGAGCACGGCGCGGCGGTGGTGGCGCTGCTCATCGACGAGGAGGGGCAGGCGCGGACCCAGGAGTGGAAGGTCCGGGTCGCGGCGCGGCTGATCGACGACCTGACCGGCCGCTGGGGGATGGACCGCTCCGACATCCTCATCGACGCGCTGACCTTCCCGATCGCCACCGGGCAGGAGGAGACCCGCCGCGACGGCATCGAGACGATCGAGGCGATTCGGGAGATCACCCGCCGCTATCCCGGGGTCAACTTCACCCTGGGCATCTCGAACATCTCCTTCGGTCTCAACCCGGCCGCCCGGCAGGTGCTCAACTCGGTGTTCCTGCACGAGTGCGTGCAGGCCGGGCTGACCTCGGCGATCGTGCACGCCAGCAAGATCCTCCCGATGTCGAAGATCCCCGAGGAGCAGCGCGCGGTCGCGCTGGACCTGGTCTACGACCGGCGCCGCGAGGGGTACGACCCGGTGCAGCGGTTCCTTGAGCTCTTTGAGGGCGTCGACGTCACCAGCGCGCGGGCGAGCCGGGCGCAGGAGCTGGCCGCGCTGCCGCTGGACGAGCGGCTCAAGCGGCGGATCATCGACGGTGAGCGCAACGGCCTGGAGGCCGACCTGGACTCCGCGATGGCCGGCGGCCGGTCCCCGCTGTCGATCATCAACGACATCCTGCTGGACGGCATGAAGGTGGTCGGCGAGCTGTTCGGCTCCGGGCAGATGCAGCTGCCGTTCGTGCTCCAGTCCGCCGAGGTGATGAAGACCGCGGTGGCCTACCTGGAGCCGCACATGGAGACCGCGGAGGACGGCGGCAAGGGCCGCATCGTGTTGGCCACCGTGCGCGGGGACGTGCACGACATCGGCAAGAACCTGGTCGACATCATCCTGTCCAACAACGGCTACGAGGTCGTGAACATCGGCATCAAGCAGCCGATCAGCGCCATCCTGGACGCCGCCGAGCAGCACCGCGCCGACGCCATCGGCATGTCCGGGCTGCTGGTGAAGAGCACCGTGATCATGAAGGAGAACCTCGCCGAGATGGCCACCCGCGGCGTCGCGGACCGGTGGCCGGTGCTGCTGGGCGGGGCGGCGCTCACCAGGGCCTACGTCGAGGACGACCTGCGCTCGACGTTCCCCGGGCAGGTGCACTACGCCCGGGACGCGTTCGAGGGACTGTCCCTGATGGACCGGGTGATGACCGCCAAGCGCGGCGGCGCTCCGGTTATCGACCCGGAACGGGAGGCGGCCCTGGCGGCCCGCCGGGCCCGCCGGGAGCGGCAGCGCTCCGTGGTCACCGAGTCGCTGCCGGAGCTGCACGACTCCTCGGTCCGCTCCGACGTGGCCGCGGACGTGGCGGTGCCCACCCCGCCGTTCCTGGGCACCCGGGTGGTCAAGGGTGTGCCGATGGCCGACTACGCGGCCCTGCTCGACGAGCGGGCCACCTTCCTCGGGCAGTGGGGGCTGCGCGGCGCCCGGGGCGGCGGCGGCCCGTCCTACGAGGAACTGGTGGAGACCGAGGGCCGCCCGCGCCTGCGCTACTGGCTGGACCGGCTGATCGCCGACCAGGTGCTGGAGGCCGCCGTGGTGTACGGCTACTTCCCGGCGTACTCCGAAGGCAACGACCTGGTCGTGCTGGACGAGAACGGGCACGCCGAGCGGGCCCGCTTCTCCTTCCCCCGGCAGCGGCAGGAGCGGCGGCTCTGCCTCGCGGACTTCTTCCGGCCCAAGGGCGACCAGCTCGACGTGGTCGCGTTGCAACTGGTCACCGTCGGCCAACCCGTCAGCGAGTACGCGGCGAAGCTGTTCGCCCGCAACGAGTACCGCGACTACCTGGAGGTGCACGGGCTCTCGGTTCAGCTCACCGAGGCCCTCGCCGAGTACTGGCACCGGCGCATCCGCGCCGAGCTGACCCTGCCCGACGGCCGCACCATCGGCGACGACGACCCGGCCGACCTGGCCGGCCTGCTGCGCAACGACTACCGGGGGTGCCGGTACGCGTTCGGCTACCCGGCCTGCCCCGATCTGGAGGACCGGGCGAAGATCGTGGAGCTGCTGGGGTCCGAGCGGATCGGTGTGGAGCTGTCCGAGGAGTTCCAGCTCATGCCGGAGCAGGCGACCGACGCCATCGTGGTCCACCACCCGGAAGCCAGCTACTTCAACGCCAAGTGACGAGTGCAGGTGCCCTGACCTGCGCTTCGGGGACGGCAGGTTGCAAGATCATGCCGTTCCCAGGCCGTCGAAGGAGGCCCACTTACGTGTTGGACGTGCCCAGGTCGGTCATCCCTTCTCAGACGATTCCCGCCATGGGCGTATTGGAGCCGTGACCCCGGCGGCCGGTGACCGGCCGCCGGGGTCTGCCCGGTCAGGACTCGGAGGTCCTGCGGCGGTAGGCGAGAAGCAGGGCGGCGCCAGCGGCGACGGCGATGGTGCCGAGGCCGGTCAGGACGGGTATCAGCGCACTACCGCCGCTACCACCGGTTACCGGTAGCTGCGTACGGCTTGGGGTCGGAAACCCAGTCGGAGCTCCCGTGGGCTGGCCTGTCGGACCGCCTGTGGGGCTTCCGGTGGGCTGGCCTGTCGGAGTGCCGGTGGGTGCACCGGTCGGGGTGCCGGTGGGCTGGCCGGTCGGGGTGCCCGTCGGTGTGGTCGTCGGGGTTCCTGTGGGTTGGAGGCAGACGGGGGCGTTGATGGTGTTGTTGTCGAGGGTGACGGCGCCGGTCTGTGCCAGGGCGCGGCCCTGGAGGGTGGCTCCGGTGTTCATGGTGATTGAGGTCTGGGCCAGGATGTTGCCCATGAACCGGGTGCCGGTGCCGATCGTGGCCGAGCTGCCCACCTGCCAGTAGACGTTGCAGGGTGAGGCGCCGTTGATGAACACGACGCTGCTGTTGGACGCGGTGATGAGGGTGGACTCGATCTGGAAGATGAACACCGCCGCCGGGTCGTTCTGGGAGTTCAGGGTCAGGGTGCCGGTCAGTTGAGCGGCACCGAGCCGGTACACCCCGGGGGTGAGCGTGGATCCGCCGAGTTCGGCGGGGAGGCTGGTGAACGGGGTCCGGCCGGCGGCGTTGTTGTAGGCGGTGGTCAGGTCGTTCTTTGCTTGTAGGGCGACGCCGTCGGCGAGGTGGATCTCGCCGGCGACGGTGCCCGGGGGGAAGCCGGTGGCGGTGTTGCCGGGGTGGACGCCGAGGCTTTGCGCCAGGAAGCTGTCGCCGGTGTTGGTGACGGTGGAGCCGGCCAGCACCGAGAAGTTGGCCGCTGTCCCCAGGTTGACCGGCGCTGGCTGGGCGCTGGCGCCGGTTCCACTGAGCATCAGCACGGCGGTGGCGGCGCAGGCAGCGGTGATGGCCGTGAGTGCCGGCAGGACGGCGCGTCGACGATGACGGATTGAAGTGACTGTCACGATGTGGCCTCTCATGGTGTGTCTCCGGCAGGCGCTGTCAGGACAGCGAACCCGAGTCACGCCGAAGTGCAGATATAGGTAACCGGACTTTTGCACATCTAAGCCCATAATGGAGTCATACCGACAAAGTCTCTGCTCGGTCATCGACGAACCTCTGCCGTGGTCGAAGCGCTGCCAGAGTTGGGGCACCATGCAGGCCGGCTAGATCAACACCGCTGGAGGTGGCCTGAAGGGGTGAGCGCTTCCGGCGGGCGTCGGCACTCCGAGATGCCCAGCCTCTGGTTTGGGCTCACCCGCTCCACTGACTGGGGACGAAGGCCGACGGGATGGCCGGGAGTGACGGGCGAGCCACCGAGATCAATACAACGCCAAGTGAGTTTTATCCATGCATGTCTCGTCGCGCCGTGTAGGACGGCGGCTGGCGACCATCAGCCGTGACGCGCGCCGCCGCCATCCCCGCTGCGCGGCGACACGCGAGCCTCCACAGGCACTGCAACAAACCTGCAAGCGCCAGCCCTTGCCTTCAGGGAAACCGCTTTCCTACGATTGCGTCACATCGATGTTTCGTTCTTGAGCCGGGCGAACGAATATCAAGCATCGCCAGTGGCGGCATGCCGTTTGTGCGGCGGTTCCCCGCAGTGACCTGCGCGATGGAGATCTCGGTGCAACTCAAACCATTTACTGCCGACGATTCCTGCGCGGCCGAGAAATGCCTGAGGCTGGCAGGGGAACGGTCGCGGCGGCCGACGCGGGAACCGGCACAACAAGGAATGCGAAGGTGAGGCGAGATGAGACGACCAGTCGCACTGCGACTTCAGGCGGCCCTGGCTACGGCGGCCGTTGGGATCGCGATCGGAGTGACCCTGCCGACCCCTCAGGCTTCGGCGGCGGTCGGGACCGCCACCGGTTACGCCACCCAGAACGGCGGCACCACCGGCGGCGCGGGCGGGCAGACGGTGCGGGCCACCACGGGCACCGCGATCCATGCGGCGCTGTGCGGTCGCGCCAGTAGCAGCACCCCGATCACCATCGAGGTCACGGGGACCATCAACCACGGCAACACCAGCAAGGTCTCGGGTTCGAGCTGCAACACCGCGGACGGCGTGATCGAGCTCAAGCAGATCAGCAACGTCACCATCATCGGCGTCGGCAGCGCCGTCTTCGACCAGCTCGGCATCCACATCCGCGACTCCAGCAACATCATCATCCAGAACGTGACCGTCCGGAACGTCAAGAAGTCGGGCTCGCCCACCTCCAACGGCGGGGACGCCATCGGCATGGAGAGCACGGTCCGCAACGTCTGGGTCGATCACGTCACCCTGGAGGCGTCGGGCGGGGAGTCCGAGGGGTACGACGGCCTCTTCGACATGAAGGACAACACCCAGTACGTGACCCTGTCCTACAGCATCCTGCGCAACTCCGGTCGCGGTGGCCTCGTCGGGTCCAGCGAGAGCGACCTCTCGAACGGTTTCATCACGTACCACCACAACCTGTACGAGAACATCGACTCCCGTACGCCGCTGCTGCGCGGCGGCACGGCCCACATCTACAACAACCACTACGTGAGCCTGCACGAGTCCGGCATCAACTCCCGGGCCGGCGCCAAGGCCAAGGTGGAGAACAACTACTTCCGCAACTCCAAGGACGTCCTGGGCACGTTCTACACCAACGAGCGCGGCTACTGGCAGGTCAGTGGCAACGTCTTCGACAACGTGACATGGTCCAGCGCCGGCAGCGAGAACTACCCCGCCGGTCCCAACCCGACGTCCAACACCACCGTCAGCATCCCGTACTCGTACCGCCTCGACGGGGCGAGCTGCGTGCCGGACGTCGTCCGTCAGACGGCGGGCGCCAACACGGGTCTGAGGGTTGTCCCTTATACACATCTCCGAGCCCACGAGACGCGTAG
>NZ_QGKR01000356.1 GCF_003172955.1 Micromonospora acroterricola
CCGGCCCGCGCCGCCAGGTTGGCCCACACCCAGTAGCCGTACGGGCGCTCGGCCGCCCAGCCCTGGTAGTACCGCTCGACCACCAGCCGGTAGCCGTCCCACCAATGGAAACCGGCCGCCACGAAGACCGCCGTCACGGCGACCACCCCGGCGCCGGCCGCGAGCAGCGCGCCCCACCGCTGGGTACGGCGCAGCGCCAGCACGGCGAGCGCCAGCACCCCGACCAGTAGGAACCCGTACGACAGGTGCAGCGCGAAGCCGAGCAGCGCGCCACCGGCCGCGGCGGCGGCCCGGCCGCGTACCGCCAGCAGGGCCAGGCCGGCCGCGACCACGGCGGCGAAGATGCCGTCGGCGGACGCGCCCACCCAGACCGCGCCCGGCAGCAGGACCAGGAACGGGACCACCGCGCGGGCCGCGTCCGCCGCGCCGAGGGCCCGCAGGGTCACCGGCACCGACACCGTCACCGTGGCCCCGACCAGCACGCAGGTCAGCGCCGCGGCGGTGCCACCGCCCAGGCCGACCCGGTCCAGCCAGACGAAGATCAGCAGCGCGCCCGGCGGATGCCCGGCGGTGTGTGTCGACCAGGCGTCCGGTTGGAAGTCCAGGATCCGGCCGGTGAACCCGGCCAGCATCGCCGGGATGTCGGTGACCCCCGGAACCTCGTGCAGGTACTCCGCCTGCGGGGTGAGCCGCCGCGTCAGCCCCGCCGACCAGCCGTCGACCAGGGCCAACGACAGCGTCCAGGCCACCGCCGCCGACCACGCGGCGACCAGCAGGACGCCCCACCGGGCGGTGCGGGCCCACCGCACGCCCCAGCCCACCACCGCGGCCGCCACCAGCAGCGCGGCCGGGCTTCCCCAGCCCACGTGTGGCCGCCAGGTCGCGTACAGCGGGGCGGCGTCGGCGTGCAGGCCGGCGCCGCGCTCGTTGAGCAGCACCCCCACCAGCACCGCCACGGCGAGCAGCGCCGCCTCGACGCCCACCACCAGCAGGTCGCCCCGCAAGCGGCGGGTCGGGGTCCGCCCGGGGGCGGCGGCGGGAGCGGCGGTCGAGGTCATGACCACCGGACGGTACGGCGGCAGCCGGCCTCCCGGCGGCGGAACCGCCGGCCCGTCACCGGACGGTAAGAAATGCCCTGGCGGTAAGGGTTCGGTAAGCACATTCCGGCCTCCGCCGGTCGGGTGCCGCCCTAGCGTCGGCGGTATGCCGACTCTGATCGACGTGGTGCTGCCCTGCCTGGACGAGGCGGCCGCCCTGCCCGGGGTGCTCACCGCGCTGCCTCCCGGCTACCGGGCGATCGTGGTGGACAACGGCTCCCGGGACGGCTCACCCGAGGTGGCCGCCCGGCACGGCGCCCGGGTGGTCCACGAGTCCCGGCGCGGCTACGGCGCGGCGGTGCACACCGGGCTGGAGGCCGCCGACGGTGAGTTGGTCTGCGTCCTCGACGCGGACGGCTCCTTCGACCCGGCCGAGCTGCCCGCCCTGGTCGCGCCGGTGGAGGCCGGGACGGCGGATCTCAGCGTGGGCCGGCGTCGGCCGGTCGGCGCCGGGGTGTGGCCGTGGCACGCCCGTGCCGGCACGGCGCTGGTCGCCGCGCTGCTGCGCCGTCGGGGCGTACCGCTGCGGGACCTCAGCCCGATCCGGGTGGCCCGCCGTGACGCGCTGCTCGCCCTCGGCGTCGCCGACCGGGCCTTCGGCTACCCCCTCGAACTGCTGATCCGCGCGGCCGCCGCCGGCTGGCGGATCCACGAGCTGGACGTGACCTACGCGCCCCGGGCCGCCGGCACCCGGTCGAAGGTGTCCGGCTCGGTCCGCGGCACCCTGCGCGCCACCCGTGACTTCGCCGGCGTGCTGCGCACCGTGGACGGCCCCCGGTGACCATCCTGCTGGTGGTGGCCAAGGCGCCGGTGCCCGGAGCGGTGAAGACGCGACTCTGCCCACCGGCCACTCCGGCGCAGGCGGCCCGGATCGCCGCCGCCGCGCTGCGCGACACCCTCGACGCCGTCCGCGCCACCCCCGGGGTGACCCCCGTGCTGGCCTGTGCGGGAAGGCTGACCGAGGTGGAGGACGCCGCCGCGTTGACCGCCGCGCTCACCGGCTGGCCGGTGCTGGACCAGCGCGGTGCCAGGCTCGGCGACCGGCTCGCCAACGCGTACGCCGAGGTGGCGGCGGCGTACCCCGGTCGGCCCGTGCTCCAGATCGGCATGGACACCCCGCAGCTGACCCCGGCCCGGCTGACCGCCGCCGTACGCCGGCTGCGCGCCTCCGACGCGGTGCTCGGCCGGGCGCGCGACGGCGGCTGGTGGTCGCTGGGACTGCGCGAGCCCCGGCACGCGGACGTGCTGCGTGACGTGCCCATGTCGACACCCGACACCGGCCGGGCCACCTGGGCGGCGCTGACCGGGCGGGGCCTGTCGGTCGTGCCGCTGCCGGTCCTGCGCGACGTCGACGAGTGGCCCGACGCCCTCGCGGTGGCGAGGGACGTGCCCGGGGGGCGGTTCGCCCGGCAGGTCGCGGCGGTCCGTCTCGCCCTGGTGCCCGGGGAGCGGCGGTGAGCGGGGCCGACACGGCGGTCGGCGTACCGCCCGACGCCGCACCGGCCCGTCCCGACGGCTTCGCCGCCGCGCTCGGCGACCGGTCGGGTGGGCGGTGGCTGGTGCACGGCGACGGGGTACGCAGCCGGCTGCCGGTCGCGCGCTGGCACGGCCCCGCCGAGCCGGCCGTGGCCGCGGTGGTGGCCCGCTGCGCCGGGCCGACCCTGGATCTCGGCTGCGGACCCGGCCGGCTCACTCTGGCGCTGACCCGCGCCGGCCTGACCGCGGTCGGCGTGGACGTGTCGGCGGACGCGGTGCGGATGACCCGGGCCCGAGGCGCGGTGGGCCTGCGCCGCGACCTGTTCGACCCGCTGCCCGGCGAGGGCCGGTGGGCGCACGCGGTGCTGATCGACGGCAACATCGGCATCGGGGGCGACCCGGTGGCGCTGCTGCGCCGGTGCCGGGCGCTGCTCGCGACCGCCGGCACCGTGCTGGTGGAGTTGGAGCCGCCCGGCGCCGGACTCTGGCAGGGCCACGCCCGGGTCGCCGCCGCGTGCCCGGCCGGCCGGCTCCGGCTCGGCCCGCCGTTCCGCTGGGCCCGCCTCGACGCGCGGGCCGTGCACCAGGTCGCCGGCGCCGCCGACCTGGTGGTACGGGAGCTGTTCCGGCGCGGCCGGCGCTGGTTCGGCGAGCTGACCATGCCGCACCCGCCCGATCGCCCGGCGACGTGACCGTGCTTCCGTGACTGCCATCGCCCCCGCGGGGCGGAGGAGCCCGGTCGACGCCGCCGGCACGGAAGCGAAGCCGTGGCCCGGTCTGGTCGGCCGCCTCCGGTTGATTCGGCGTCCACCCGGACCGTGCCGTCGCTGGGTGTGTAGTGCACCGCGTTGAGCAGCAGGTTACCCACCACCCGGGCCAGCTCGGGCTCGCTCGCCAGCACGGTCGGCCAGCCCGACTCCGCGGCCACCAGGCGAATCCGGCGGGCCTCGGCCAGCGGCGCGGTGCCGGCCAGCGCGTCGGAGACCACCTCGCCGAGCGGCACCGCCGAGAGCGAGAGCCGCAGCGCCCCGGCGTTGATCCGCGACAGCTCGAACAGGTCGTCGACGAGGCGGGTCATCCGGTCGGTCTGCGCGCGGATCCGCCGGTGGTACTCGGCAACCGTCGCCGGGTCGTCGACCACCCGGTCCTCCAACGCCTCGGCCATCGCCCGCAGCCCCGCCAGCGGCGTCCGCAGGTCGTGCGACACCCAGGCGACCAGGTCCCGGCGGCCCTTCTCGACCCGCCGTTCCCGCTCCCGGGCCTGATCCGCCCAGACCGCGGCCACGGCCAGCCGGCGCCCGAAATACCAGCCCACGGCGAGGCTGACCACCGCCGCCGCGGCCACCGTGAGCAGGACGACCTGGAGGTCGTGCGGCGACAGGAACATCGCCTGGGCGACCACCACCACACCGGCCACCACGGCGGCCACGGTGACCGTGAGCAGGACGCACACGTGCACGGTGATCGACCGGTGGCGCAGCAGCCGCAATGTCAGCGCGCCCACCAGGCCGACGCCGAGCGCGGCCGACAGCGCAGCGCCGAAGATCAGCGCCAGGTCACGCACCGGCCGGCTCGTACCGGTAGCCGACGCCCCACACCGTGACGATCCGCCGGGGCTCGGCCGGGTCGTCCTCGATCTTCTCCCGCAGGCGCCGCACGTGGACGGTCACCGTGGACTGGTCGCCGAAGTTCCAGCCCCACACCCGCTCCAGCAACTCGGTGCGGCGGAACGCCCGCGTCGGGTGCCGCATCAGGTGGGCCAGCAGGTCGAACTCGCGCAGCGTCAGAGCCAGCTCCCGGCCGTGCAGTCGGGCGACCCGGGGCCCGGTGGCCACCTCCAGCCCCGCGTCGACCAGCACCTCGGCCACCGGAGCGGCCGGCTCCCCGGCCCGGCGCAGCACCGACCCGACGCGCAGCACCAGCTCGCGCGGCGAGAACGGCTTGCCCAGGTAGTCGTCCGCGCCCAGTTGCAGGCCGAGCACCCGATCCGCCTCGTCGCCGCGCGCGGTCAGCATGATGATGGGTACGCCGTCCGGCCGCTCCCGCAACCGCCGGCACACCTGCAACCCGTCCAACCCGGGCAGCATCAGGTCCAGCACCACCAGGTGCGGTGCCCGATCCTGCACGGCGTCCAGGGCGGCCAGCCCGTCCCCGACGTGGCTCACGTCGTAACCGGCGTGCTCCAGGTAGCGGCAGACCACGTCGCTGACGGTCCGGTCGTCGTCGACCACGAGCACCCGCTGCGCCACCGGCCACCTCCCCGGCCAGCCTAGCCAGCGTCACCGTCAGGTGGTGCCGGCAGATCTTGCGATCCTCTTACGTCCGGCCGACCTTTCCGTCGCAGCGGGCCGCTGACTATCCCGTCGACGAGGGCGCCGCGCCGCGACAGAATCAGCCGATGCCCGTCCCGCCCCTGCCCCTCCTGCGCACGGCGCACCTCTGACGGCAGATGGACCCCCGACTGGGCCGACACCGAACCCGGCCGGATCCCGGTGCCGACGATCGGCTGGCTGACGTGGCACATCGGGTGGTGGTGGACCGTGGCCATGGAGCACTTTCGGTTGGGTCTCCTCGACCGCCTCACCGACGCCGACCTCGACGGCGCCGCCACGCGCGTCTCTTATCAGGCGGGGCGCCGGTCGGTAGCGTGGGACCGAACGGCGGCCGTCGGGCCGGTGACGCATCCCGGCTATGAGGAGGTACGGGATGAACTCCATGCCGGAATTGAGCTTCGGGCAGCGTCTCAAGGTCTACCGCGAACGATCCGGCAAGACGCGTGCCGTGCTCGGCGGGCTGGTCGGTCGTAGCGCCGAGTGGGTGAAGGCGGTGGAGACGGACCGCATCCTGCCGCCCCGCGTACACATGTTGGACCGCATTGCGCGGGCCCTCAAGGTCGACGTGTCCGCCCTGGTGGGGGAGTTGAGCGACCGGTCGGCCGCCGTGAACGGCCCCGAGCATCCGGCGCTGGCCTCGGTCCGGGACGCGGTGAACCGTTTCCCCCTGTCCGGTGATTTGCCTCCAGACTCGCTGGGCCGTCTGCGGGATCGTCTCTCGGCGGCGTGGCGGGCGCGGCACCAGGCGTCGGACCATCGCACGGTGTTGGGCGCGTTGTTGCCGGATCTGGTGCGGGACGCGCAGGCTGCCGCGTTGACATACGAGGGTGCCGACCGTCGGCGGGCGCAGGCTCTGTTGGCTGAGGTACTTGGACTCGCGCAGATGTTCCTCGCCTACCAGCCGGCTGCCGAACTGCTGTGGCGGGTCGCCGACCGCGCTATGGTGGCCGCCCAGGAGTCCGGTGATCCCGAGGCGCTGGCCGGCGCGGGGTGGTTCCTGTGCCAGGTGCACCGGGACGCCGGGGACTGGGACACCGCCATTGCGGTGACGCTCGACATCCTCTCGACCCTGGAAGCGCGCACGGCCGATGCGAACGCGAACCTTCTTGCGCTCTGGGGTGCGCTGCACTTCGAGGCCGCCTACACGGCGGCCCGCGCCGGAGAGGAGGGCCGGGCGTGGCGGTACTGGGACCGCGCCGACGAGGTGGCCCAGCGTCTACCGCAGGGGTTCTATCAGCCGCAGACGTCGTTCTCACGCGTCGTCATGGGTGCCCACGCCGTGACCGTGGCCGTGGAGTTGCAGAAGTCCGGCGAGGCGGTGCGGCAGGCGCGCCGCCACGAGGCGGCGGCCATTCCATCGAGGCCACGTCGTGCCCGTCACCTCATCGAGGTCGCTCGTGCCCACTACGGCAAGGACGACAAGGAAGCCGCCGTGGCGACTCTCCGACAGGCGTACGAGTCAGCTCCGGAGACGATCCGCTTCAACGGCTATGCCCGACAGATCACTCTGGATCTGATTGACGGGCCGCGTGCCACGCGCGACGGAGCGCGTGACCTGGCGTTGAAGGTCGGTCTGATCTCCTGATCCAGGGGTACAGACCTTACCCATCCCACCCCGTAGCCGTACGTAACTTGCTCGCCACGGGGTGCGGCGGGCGGTGTGAGATCGCTTGTCGCCGCGTCCCTCAGTCGGGGGTGGACAGGCCACCCTCGCTCGTGACGAGGGAGGGCGCGTGCGGCGCGTCTCATACGAGGAATTCGTCTCGGCTGCCGCCCTGACTCTGGCCCGCCGTCACCGGCCGGTCTGGTCCTGGCGACACTGGCGACGGATCTGCCGCTGCGGGGCGAACCTGCCGTGCCGCAGCCGTCACCGGATCCCGATCAACCGCGGCCACTGGCCGGCCCAGGACGACCGGTCATGACCGCTCACCGCCCTGTCCTGCCGGCCTGGACGTGTGGCGGCTGCGGCAGCGATTGGCCCTGCCCGACCCGCCGCCGAGAGTTGGTCGCCGAGTACGACCGCGCTTCCGTGTCACTCGCCCTCTATCTGGCCGCTCAGCTCGTCGACGCCACCCGGGACCTTGCCCAGGTTCCCGCCGGCTCCCTGCACCAACGATTCCTCGGCTGGATCCGATGAGCATTCTTCGGCCTGGTGACGAGAAGTTCCACTACAGCGACGGCTCCCACCGGTGGATTCCGCCGGACCCGGAGTACGACCAGGAGGTCTGGGACGAGCAGGTTCGCCAGCACAAGCATGGTCACCTGCGCAACGAGCGTCCGACGGCGCGCCTCCAGCGTCTCGTCTGACCGCTCTACGCGCGCGGGTCGGCGCGAGGCTGACCGAGTGATCAGTGGGGCGGCGCCGGCTGCGTACGATGCGGGGCTGAGTTTCCCTCGTCGCGGCGGAGGTATCGGGCAGATGGCAGGCCAACACGAGGGCTTCGCTCTCGGCGTCGACCTCGGTACGTCCAACACGGTCGCGGTGCTGCGCTGGCCGGACGGGCGGACCCGACCGCTGCTGATGGACGGTCAGCCGGTCAGCCCGTCCGCCGTGTACGCCGACCCGGACGGCACGCTGCACACCGGCTGGGACGCCCGGCGGCTGGCCCAGGCGGACCCGGCCCGCTTCGAGGCGAACCCGAAGCGTCGGGTGGACGAGCCGATGGTGCTGCTCGGTGACCGCTCGTACCCGCCGGCCGAGCTGCTCGCCGGGGTGCTGACGGCGGTCGCGCGGGCCGCCGTGGGCGCCGTCGGCTTCCTGCCTCCGGCCGTGCTCACCTGCCCGGCGGCCTGGGACGCGACGCGGCGGCAGGTGCTCGGCGACGCGCTGCTGCGGGCCGGCTGGCCGCAGGCCGCCGAGCACACCCTGGCCGGGCCGACGCCGCCGGGCACCCGGCTGCTGCGGGAGCCGGTGGCCGCCGCCCGCTACTACACGCAGGTGCTGCACCGGCCGGTGCCGGTCGGCGGCGCGATCGCGGTGTTCGACTTCGGCGGCGGGACGCTCGATGTCGCGGTGCTGCGCAACGAGGGCGCCGACCCGTGGGGCGACTCCGGCTTCAGCGTCGTCGCCGACGGTGGGCTGCCCGACCTCGGTGGCCTGGATCTCGACGCGGCGCTGGTGCGGCGGGTCGGCGAGCTGGTCGGTGACCGGCACGCCGCCCAGTGGGCCCGACTGATGCACCCGACGGACCCGGCGCAGCGCCGCGACCAGGTCCGGCTGTGGGACGAGGTCCGGGGCGCCAAGGAGACCCTGTCCCGGTCCACCGTGGCGCCGGTCGCGGTCCCCGGGGTGGCCGACGCGGTGCGGCTGACCCGGGAGGACGTCGAGCGGGTCGCCACGCCGCTGCTGCGCCGCGCGGTCGACCGGGCCCGGGAGGTGATCGCCGCCGCCGGGCTCAGCCCCGACCAGCTCGCCGGGCTGTTCCTGGTCGGCGGGTCGTCGCGGATCCCGCTGGTGGCCCGGATGCTGCATGCCGAGCTGGGAGTGGCCCCGACGGTGCTGGACCAGCCGGAGTTGCCGGTGGCCGAGGGCGCGCTGACCGACCTGCCGCTGCGCGGACAGTTGTCCGTGCCGGCGTACGCCGGACCGCCGCTCGCCCCACCCGCGCCGGCTGCGCTGCCGGCCGCACCCGCCGCGCCGGCCCTCGTGTCCACCGCGCCGACCGTGCCGGCCGGGGCC
>NZ_QGKR01000179.1 GCF_003172955.1 Micromonospora acroterricola
CCCCCGCTGACCATCCGGCGTCTGCTGCCAAGATCCGCGCAACGTCAGGGATCTGGTCGCCTCCCGGCGCTGCGGGCCGCAAGTTTCCCGGAAGCTGCGCGGATCTTGAAAGCAGACGCCGGATGGTCAGCGGGGGATCAGGGTGAGGATGGTGGCCTCCGGTGGGCAGGCGAAGCGGACCGGGGCGGTCGGGTGGGTGCCGAGGCCGGCGGAGACGTGCAACCAGGAATCCGAGCCCGGCCACCGGTGCAGCCCCCGGGCCATCGAGCGGGGCAGACCGCAGTTGGTCACCAACGCTCCGAAGCCCGGTACGCAGACCTGCCCGCCGTGCGTGTGACCGGCGAGCAGCAGCCCGAAGCCGTCCGCGGCCATCTGGTCGAGCACCCGCGGTTCGGGGGAGTGCGCCAGCGCGATGGACAGGTCGGCCGAGGAAGAGACGGCGCCGGACACCGCGCCGTAGTCGTCCCGGTCGATGTGTGGGTCGTCGACACCGACCAGGTCGATCTGCCGGCCGCCGGCCTTCAGCGTGGTCCGGACGTTGTTCAGGTCCACCCAGCCGGCGCCGGTGAACACCTGGCGCAGCTCCTCGTAGGGCAGGTCGGTGCCCTCGGTGTACTCCCGGTGGGGCAGGAAGTAGGTGAACGGGTTCTTCCAGACCGGCCCGGTGTAGTCGTTGGAGCCGAACACGAAGGCGCCCGGGTAGTCCAGCAGCGGTTGCAGCGCCCGCAGCACCCCGGGCACCGCGCCCGGGTGCGCCATGTTGTCGCCGGTCACCACGACCAGGTCGGGGTCGAGGGCGGCCAGCGACGCCACCCAGCGCTGCTTGCGTGCCTGGTCCGGCATCATGTGCAGGTCCGAGATGTGCAGCACGCGCAGCGGCTCGGCGTCGGCCGGCAGCATCGGTACGTCGTACCGCCGCAGGGTGAACATGTTGCGCTCGACGAGTGACGCGTACGCGAGTGTGGCCGTGCCGACGGCGGCGGTTCCGGCTGCGAGCCGGAATAGTGTGCGCTTTCGCATGTCGTTCAGGGTAGTTTGACCGTCCATGAGCACGCTGAAGGACCGCCTCACCGCCGACATGCGTTCCGCGCTCAAGGCGCGCGACGAGCTGACCACCTCCACGCTGCGGATGGCCCTGGCTGCCGTGGGCACCGCCGAGGTCGCCGGCAAGGCCAAGCGCGAGCTCACCGACGACGAGGTGCTCGCGGTGCTGACCAAGGAGGCCAAGAAGCGCCGGGAGGCGGCCACCGCCTTCGCCGACGCGGGCCGGGCCGAGCAGGCCGCGAAGGAGACCGCCGAGGGCGAGGTGCTGGACCGCTACCTGCCCAAGCAGCTCTCGGACGCCGAGCTGACCCAGCTGGTGTCCGGAGCGCTCGCCGCGGGCGGGTTCACCGGCAAGGCCCAGATGGGCCCGGCGATGAAGGCGGCCCAGGCCGCGGTGGCCGGCCAGGCCGAGGGCGGCCGGGTGGCCGCTGAGGTACGCCGCCAGCTCGGCCTCTGATGCCCGCGGCGGTACGTCCATTCGTCGCCGCCGATCTTGGTGACGGAGTGGGTCCCGCAAAGAGCAGTGCGCTGCTATATTGACGTCCTGGCTTGCTCTCATCGGGAGAATGTGGGGTAGCTGACGCCACCACAGCAGGCCTTATCGTCGGTGAGTACGGAAATCGTCCGTCGTGTCAAACGGACGATTTTTGCTGTGCTTATCCGAGTGTAGTTGGCTGTGCTGTCGCTGATCCGGCGTCAGTCGACCATTACGTTGCACCGTGACCGGTGCCACGTCGATCTTCTCGGGGGCAGATTCCGTTATGGATCCAATGGTTCTGAAGGCTCAGCAGTGGGTGAACGCAACTTATGCGTCAGTGCCGGGGTATGTCCGTACCGCCGAAAACGGCGTCACTGGCTGGGGTATAGCCTTCGCTCTGACCCGTGCTCTGCAGCACGAACTCGGCATCACCGAACTGTCGGACAGTTTTGGACCCACGACCTTCACCAAGCTCAGTCAGTATGGAGAAGTCGGGATCAGTTCGACGAACATGAACATGAGGACCATCGCGGAGGCCGCGCTTTATTGCAAAGGCTACAGCGGTGGCGGACTGGATGGGTCCTTTAATACCAACACTCTTTCCGGCCTCACTGCCATGGTCAACAACATGGGACTTGCCGTCGGTTATGTCACCGGCGTGGCACCCAAGGTCTTCAAGGCACTGCTGACCATGGACGCCTACGTTCTGTTGTCCGGTGGCGACACATACGTGCAGCAGATTCAGCGCTGGATGAACAGGTCCTACGGCAATCGCCGCGACTTCTACTATGGACCCTGTGACGGGTACTTCTCACGTGACGTGCAGAAGGGCCTGATCCTGGCGATCCAGTATGAGTTGGGCATGGCCGACGGTGTTGCAAACGGTGTTGTGGGACCCGGCACGAAGGCTGGACTTCGATCGCAGGCCTATGTTCGGGAGGGATCGGTCGACAACGGCGAGAGGGGCTTCGTCCGCCTGTTCCAGGCGGCGTTGACCTTCAACGGTTACGATGGGCACTGGAGTAGCAGTGCGGGCACATTCGACAGTCGCATCGAGTTCGCCGTGAAACACTTTCAAGAATTCACGAAACTGCCGCAGTCCGGCGCCGGCGACTATCAGACCTGGATGTCACTCCTGCTTTCCACCGGAGATCCTGAGCGTCGGGGGACTGCCATCGACTGCATGTACCCGCTCAACAGCGCGACGATCGCGACGGTCAAGGCGGCCGGTTACAAGCATGTCGGACGTTACATCAACGGCGGCACCAACAAGATGCTCAGCCACTCCGAGATCGCTCTCATCCTCGATAACGGGATGTCCTTCTTCCCGCTCTATCAGGAGTGGGGCGATGCGGTGCAGTACTTCAGCTACGACCAAGGCTACGAGGCCGGACTGGCTGCATGTTCCGCCGCCCGCAAATTCGGCATTCCGTACGGCACGGTCCTCTACTTCTCGGTCGACTTCGATGCCCTGGATTCGGAGATCACCAGTGCCGTCGCTCCACACTTCCGCGGTGTGCGGGACGCTGTGCGCGCAGATGGTAACCAATATGCGATCGGCGTGTACGGGTGTCGCAACGTCTGCCGGCAACTCGCCTCCCTCGGCTTGACCACCCGCAGCTTCGTGAGTGGCATGTCCACCGGTTACAGCGGAAACCTCGGCTATCCACTGCCGAGCAACTGGGCATTCGATCAGATTTCCAATCTCGTTCTAGGTGCAGGGACGCCGGGAGCAGTGGAGATCGACAACAACATCGTCTCAGGATTGGATCTCGGCGTAAACAGCGTGACGCGTGCCCGGGACGCCAACGACGCGTTCTACACGTATCTGCGGTGGGTGGAGGCCCGGGCCGGCCAGTGGATCGAGCAGGGACACAATGAACGGACAGCGGCGGAACTGACCGCCCAGTATCTGCGGTACCGAAGCCGAAAATACGACACCCCCGGAATGGGCACTACATTCGGTGAAATCGACAAGGAATTCGTCGCGTTCGCCTACAATTACCCAGCTCGACCGGACGTGGCCCCGCTGCGCGACCCGGTGACCTTCTGGGACACCGACGTCGAGCATTTCGGCGCAACCTTCGGGGGGGTCCTCAACAACACGTTGCACAGCGACCAGACCAGGGTCAGCCTGGTCGACTTCGGTGGTTGGGCCGGTGATCTCCTCAGCACCCTGGGGGATGTCCTGCAGAGCGGTGTGTCGAAGGCCGATGCCTACGACTGGGCAGTGGACCACATCGCCAATCCGTCCGACGACTCGTTCTTCACCATCGGGGACCTACTCGCGGACGTGGACGCCATGGTCCTCGGTCTGCAGTTTCGGGCCCATCCCTCAAGAACCTTGTCGTTCGAGTTCAGCGAACTCTATTCGGACCCCACCAGGTCCAAGGCACGATTCGACAACTTCTACTCGGTGCGCTTCGGCAGCAGCCAGCAGAGGTTGCTGGATGCCAGTAGGTCGGTCTTCTACCAGACCTCAGACCTTCTCTACAACGTCGCCCGCGAAGCCTTCTGGCAGGAGACGTTCAGTGACAGCACCGGTTACCAGATCGTGGGTACCGTGCCCGACGAGTACAAGGAGGCCTGCGCCGCCGCGTTCACGACCGTCGTCCAGCGCTTCGTGCAGATGTGACCGCATGCCCGAACCGTGGCCAGCCACACCCGTCCCCGTCGGCAGACCCGAAAGTGACCAGGAGGGCTCGATCATCATCATGAACGACAATTACGCAGGCTCCGGCGGCGCTCTGGGACCATCCGCGTCACGCCGTCAGGTGCTCACCCTGGCTGGGCTGACACTCGGCGCGGGTGTGGTGACGATCGGCAGCCACCCGACGGCGGCTAGCGCCGCCCCATCGGAGCCGGCGAGCCCGACCGTGCGCCTAGAGCCCGTGGCCGACGATCCTGTCGTGGTGTTGAGCGGGACCTCGACAGCCGTGGCGAGTTACCCACGCCAGCTGGCGGTGCGGCTTGTCAACGAAGGCGGGGCTCTGCCGGTGGGCACGACCGTGACCCTCACCTTCGATCAGCGGCTCTACGCGCCGTTGACGCCCGCCGTTATCACCATGGCTGGCCGACAGGTAGCGACCACGAGCGCAGTCGCTGCCATCGCGGAGACCGGGATGACCGAGTACACCCTCACTCTTCAGGAGTCGCTGCCTGCCGTGACGGCACCAGCGGCCTCCGCCGTCGCCGTGGTGGGAACTGTGCGGACTGCCACCTACCCTCGTGATCTTCTCCACCGACCGCAGGTCGGCGCGGTGAAGATCGATAGGCCCTCGCATCAGCCCCTGTCCCGGCGTGAGCTGCGGCCCAGCAGCAACGTACGCACCAAGATCGGGCGCGTTCCGTGGGGGTTCGAACTCAGCGGGGGTTGGGCGCGGCACGTATGGGGGGTTGAACGTCAGTTCGTTTACTTCCACCCACAGTCGATCACCATCACGGCCACCGGTCCGGGTTCCGCTCCGATGGACACCGCGTTCACGGTGTCTCTCGATCCGCGGCTGGTGCAGGAGATCGAGGTAGCTGCGTTGCAGCTCAACGGTAAGCGGATCGATGGTCGCATCAGGCGCGTATCCAGCCTGAGGGACGGTGCCGCATATGTCTCTCGGTGGCGGACGTCGGTGAAGCTCAAGAAGGGCGACGTCCTGGATGTGCGCCTGACAAGTCGGTTGGCTACTCCGACCGCCGGTCTGACGACGATAAAGCATCCACTGGTAGAGATCGACGAGCTGAGCCTCGAGCCATCCCAACGTCAGACGGGACGTACTACCCTTACCTGTCTGGACTCAGTTTGGGGAGCGTAACTCGAGCTGGCGAACGAGGAGTCGACCATCGGGATTCTCTGGTTCGAGTGGCCGTACATGGCGTTAGCGTCCACATTGCTCGTCGTGGTGTGGGTCGCGCTCCTGATTCGCAACCACCGGGTGGGCTGGCGTTTCTTCGCTGTGGGCGCGGGTCTGGTTGTCCTGTGCTTCATCGGGGGGCCGCTGGTGAACGGGTTGTCGACGCCAGACCCCGCATGCCGGGCTCAGGAGGGACTGGCCTGCGGCATGGGGGGTGTGACCGGCGCGGCTTGGGCGAACGGAGCTCTGGCGCTGTGCTGCCTGGTCGTGCTCCTGGTCCTGACCCCTCTGGCCAGACTTCTCTACCGGCACTCGTCCAACGCCGGCGCCCACAAGCAGTGACGACTCGTAGTAACGCAGTCTGACGGCCGACATTCATGGTGCGTGCCGGTAGCCGCCGTTCCTCGGACGTGGCTACCGGCACGTACGCCGTGCGCCGAGAACCCGCACGGGTCCGATCCGGACGGCGCGACGGGCGAGAATCAGCCCGGCGAACAGTTGTTGATCAGGCGCCATTGCCCTCACCAGGACCGCGCCACGTACCTCGATGACTGGCGCCCGACCCGGTTGGCGAGCGGCAGCGGACGTGGCGACGACGGCGGAAAGCGCCCGCCGAAAGGCGGCCCTGGGCCGACAGGCCGGCCGCCCAGGTACGCCGACAGGTCGGCCTCAGACTGGTCGCCGACCCGACGACCGGGCTACTTCTGCAACGCCTGTACCGGAGAGAACCGCGCGGCTCGGGCTGCTGGCATCAACCCGGCCAACATGCCCGCAACCATGCTGATCATGGAGGCGAACACGGCGATCCGTAGTTCGATGACGGGCGCCCAGCCGTTGACGATCGATACGAGGGAGGTGGTGAGGACACCGATCAGGGCACCGCTGAGGCCCCCGAGGCCACCGAGAACAGCGGTCTCGAGCACCAATTGGACGAAGATGTGTCGCCTGCGGGCACCGACGGCCCGCCGCAGGCCGATTTCTCCGGTACGGGTGGCAACGCTGGCAGTTGTCGCGTTGCCGATGGAGATGGTGCCGATTAGCAGCGCTATGCCGCTGATCATGAGAGTCGATTTGGTCGTACTGCTCTCGATCTCCCTGCGGAGGGTCCGAGGGTCTGGGGGCGCCACGGCCCGCAGTTCGGACGGTGCCTCCGGCCGTAGCGCGAGAGGCGCCTGCCGGCCGATGATCTGAGCCGCACCTGGATCGGTCTCCACCAGTACGTCCCGCTTGCCCACCTGGCTGGTACCGGGCTGGTCGAGGCGGTCGCCGACAGAATAGGGAACGACGGCGCCAGCGAGCGACTCCGGCCTCCGGAGAACGTCGCGGTAGATGCCGACCACGGTGTAGGGCCGGCCGGCGATGAAGACAGCTACCCCCACCCGACGGATCCCGAGTTGGCCCGCCACCGTTTCGGAAAGCATGATCACCGGCGCGGCGCTTCGCTCGTGGTAGTCATCGAAGCCCCGGCCGGCCGTCAACTGCGGGGCCATGACCCGTAGAGCAGCCGGATCAACGCCCAGGATGGGCACCCCCGTCGGCGGACGACGCAGATCGCTGCTTCGGCTCATGGGTTGTTCACCGAGAACGACCCGCCGGCCCGCCGTCACGACACCATTCAGCCGGGTCAGCCGCCCGAGGGCCGCGTCGTCGAGCCAGCTGTGGGATCCACCCGGGTCTTCCGCCTGCACCAGGACCTCGGTTGCCCTGCGGGTGTCGAAGGCGGCGGCGACCTGTTGGTGGAGGGTCGAGCCGACACCAAGACTCGCGACGAATGCCGCCGAACCGAGGATCGTGCCGATGGCCGTGACCAGGGAGCGGCCTGGATGGCTGAGGACCGAGAGCGCGGCTTCTCGGAGCAGATCGCCCAGGCGCATCCTGGATGGTCGGACTCCCAGCTCGCCAATGGCGGGCACGGAATGCCGCCAGCCCTTCACGACTCCACCACCACCCCGTCGACGACGCCGAGCCGACGGGTCGCCTCCGCGGCCACCTCCGGCTCGTGAGTCACCACCACCAGCGTCAGGCCGTCGGTGTTGAGCTGTCGCAACACGTCCAGGACGACAGCTGTGTTCGCGCTGTCGAGGTTGCCGGTCGGCTCGTCGCAGAAGAGGACCCTTGGCCGTGCTGCTACGGCGCGTGCGATGGCCACCCGCTGCTTCTCCCCGCCTGACAGATGCCGGGGATCGGCCTTTGCCCGGTGAGCCATGCCCATTCGCTCCAGCGCGTCCATCGCCAGTCGTCGGCGTTGCCGGCGGCCGTTGTGCCCGTAGAGCATGCCCAACTCGACATTCTCCAGGGCGGTGCGTCCCGGCAGGAGGTGGAAAGCCTGAAAGACGAAGCCGAAGAGTTGGCCCCGGATGGCGCCGCGCAGCGCCGCTCCGCAGTTGCTCGTCTCGACGTCGCCGACGCGATAAGAGCCCGAGGTCGGGGTGTCCAGCAGCCCGAGGATGTTCAGCAGGGTGGACTTCCCCGAACCGGAGGGCCCGGTCACGGAGACATAGTCGGCCGCCTCGACGTGCAGGTCGACCGGGCGCAACGCGTGAACCGGCTCACCATCGAGGTAGGTGCGACACACGCCTTGTAGATTCAACACATTCACTGCCCTCTGGACTGCTCGCCCACCACGACAGAGGTGCCCTCGGCCAGGGGCGCGGTGACCGGTAGCTGCAGTTCCACCCAGCCGCCTGCGGACTGCCCCGGTGAGACGGTGACGTCCACGAGTTTCGAGCCGTCGGTAACCGCCGTAACGAACGTCGAACCATCCGGGCGTGAATAGATCGCCGAAACCGGCGCGGCGAGAACCTCGGCAGCCGCTGCGACCTGTACGTCCAGTCGGACCGAGCGGGCTTCTTCCTTCATCGCCTTCCCCGAGAACCGGAAGTGCACCTGCAAACCGCTCTGCCCGTCGGCGCCTGCTTCCGGCTCGCTGCCCACGGTGACCAGCTCTGCGCTACTCCTGGCATTGGTGATCTCGTCGATGACCCCGGCGGTCTGGCCAGGTCGCAACATGGTGCTCTGCTCCGGGTCCACGGTGGCGACGATGGTCGGCGCCTGGCCGTCGAGTTCGAGCAGCGGGGCCTTGGGATCGTTGAGCACCTGGCCGACGCGAACGTTCACCTTGCTGACTCGGCGACCGCTCTTGTCGATCACGATGACCGCGGACTGCGGAAGCCAGACGGCCAAGCCTTCCTCGCTGCGCGGCGCGTCTGCGTCGGTGCCCCCCGGGGTGGCCCTGGTCGGGGTGGTTCCCGAAGGGGTCTGGTCTCCGTAGCCCCGATCGCGATAGAAGCTCTCCAGGTAGCGCCGGGTCTCCTTGTCGAGAATCCCGGTCACCGTGGCGGAGTAGCCGACCCGGCGAAGCGACTTCTGGACCTCCACGACATCTGGTCCGCGCGCGTCCGCCACCAGATCGCGGTACATGGGAAACGGGAGCGCCATGGCAAACATCGGTTCCCCGGACCGTTCGAGCAGGACCCGCCCCTCCGCCGTCCGGTCGCCAGCCCGCACCGAGACCTTGGTCACGACGCTGCTCTCACCGACGGCGGCGGAGGGTGTCAAGAGGCGTTCGCTCCGGCCGGGCACCACCCGTCCCCGAAGCACGATCGGCTCCACGAGTCGTCGACGCTCTACCGTGGCGGTCACCAGCGACGGCGAGGGTGGCGCCGCGTCCGCGGCCACCTGCTGTGGGGAGCGGAGGCTCGGCCCGGCGAAGATCGCGCCGGCGGTCACTACCAGGACCACTATGACGAACACTCCGACGAGCGTCACGAAGCGCCGACGACCAGCGACGAGGGTTCCGGGTCCTGTCATGCCGCACCGATCAGCTTTACCGACTGCTTGGCGAGTTGGGTGATTTGCGGATTGAGTTCGATGAAAGACGATTCGTGCTTGGCGACAAGTTCCCGTTGAACCTGGACCGCGATCTCGACCTGCTGACGAGCAACCCCGGTATCTCGCCGGCACTGGAACCAGGCCAACGCGACGCGGCTCTCCGCAGGCCCCGCCCGGTATTCCCGAGCCGGCACCGCAGGGCCGACCTCGATCGTCCCCGGCACACCCTTCGGCTGCCAGGCGTTCTCACCCGCCCCGGCGTCCGTACCGACCGGAACGTCGAAGAGGGCCGGGGTTGGCGCCTTGAGAAAGGCCGCCTCGTCCTTGGGCCGATGACCCTTGCCGACAAGGCAGGACAGCAGGCCACGCCAGGACGCCGGGTCCATGCGGTCGTTCACCATCGGCATCAGAGGTTCAGAGAGCTTGTTACCCAGATCGAAGTAGTTGTAGTAGAGCTGCTTGCCGTCCTTGAAGAGAGCCCGCCATGCCGTGTCGGTACAGCGGTCGTACGCGCGGTCGTAGCTGGGATCGAAACTGACGACGGCTGACGGCGCGGGGAGTGAATCGCGGCCAAAGCCGATCCGGGTCGCCTCAGCCTCCGATGTGGGACCGAAGGATGCCTCGGTGATGCGGAGGTGCCGGAACGGGTTGCGCGGTTGCCCCAGCATGACGTTGAGGTTCTGCGGATAGCCGGCCTCGGCCAGGCACTTGTTACGCACCTTCATCTGGGCGTAGTCGATCTGGCCGAGCTCGTCGCCGAGGAAGAGCGAGAACGGCTGGTCAGACTCCGCCGCCGCGAGGTCGGCCGGCGGGCCGGCCGCCGGCTGCGAGCAGCCTGTCACCGGCAGCAGCAGCGCCACGACGGCCGCGAGGCAGCCCGCTGTCGTGTGTCCCCGCTTCAATGCTCTCTCCTCATCGATTGTTGGCCTGCACGGTGGCGGGCCCTCGGTGTCGGGCCCGCCACCGCCGTTCAGGTCAGGCGCAGCGCTTGTGCGAGTTGTTCCGGGCGCTGATGGCGGCCTTGAAGTCACGCGGGAAGACCGTGTACGGCGTGCGGTAGCCCGAAAGGTCGTAGACGGTCACCGCGCAAGAGCTGTCCCGGTTCCAGAGGCCGCCCGCGGTATTGGCGACCCAGAGGCTCGTGTTTCCGTCCGGGACGTTGCCCCAGATGTCGTTGGAGTGGTCGGAGTCGTTGTACCAGAAGTGGCGCTGGAAGGAACTCGTGGTGAAGTTGTCCCAGCTGAACTGGAAGCAAATCTCCGTTCGGTTGCACGCCGCATTCCCGTCGCCCTTGTCGGCTTGCGCTGCGGTGCCACCTGCGACGACCGTAGCGATTCCGGCCAGCGCGGCTGCCATGATACGTCCTGCTCGCATTTCGCTCCTTGCACTATGAGGAGACCCCCGTGATTCGTGCGGTCGATTGACCGGCACGGACTTCTCAGGAGCCTTTCGGGCCGACACAATCGGTCCGGAATAACCTGATGGGCAGGGCATTAACCGGACCTGAATGAGCGTGGCAAATGCAGGGATAATCGCCGAGCCCTGGCAGGCGCAGAAAGGCATGCAGGACAGTCGAAGAGCCCCCGTGTGGCCTGATGTAAGGCGTGCCGCCCTCCCTGGCCGCCATAATCCTGGCTCAACTCCGTCCGCTCCGCAAGGCCTGATCCCGATCTACTGGGCGGTCGGACCCAGGCCAGGGCACGAACTTCCACCCCGTCCGTGATCGATCGGTGGCAGCGACATCGCTCGATGGTGGGCCGAGAGGATGTTCCCGGGTAATCCGCAGCCGGTGCGTGCGTCCCGGGACCCCGTGGAGGTTGCCCCGCTGCTATATTGCTTTCCTCGTACTCTGCCGCCTGAGGACTAATGCGGGGAATAGTTCAAAGGCGGCGGCTGTCCGGTCCAGCCGCGAGCCTTGGTCGTCCATAGTTGCCCGCTCAGGCGATTTTTGTGCTTGCCGGCGAGGCCCCATGGCCATCTCTGCGCTTCAGCACAACTCCGGCATAACTTGTCTCCGGATAAATCGGCCCAATGCCTTCCGTGGACTCAATGACTACGGCAGGCTCCGTTCTCGCGGGCAAGCGCGCCCGGTTGCCGTGGACGCCAAGGCGCCGATGGCAGCGTTGGTCGTCTGCGGGCGGCCTCAGTCGCTGACCACCAACCGCTACCGAGGCCACCCACGGAGGCAGGCCGCAGTATGTGAAACGGGCGGACACCAATCCCGGTGTCCGCCCGTCTCACATACTGTGCGGCATGTGATGTTTGTCCGCAGCCTTAGCCGCCCGGGCGGCCCGCGCCGGGCCGACCGTTGTTGCCGGGCTGGCCGTTGTTGCCGGGGGGCGTGCCGCCGGCCGGTGGGCTGGCGCCGCCGCCGCTGCTGACCTGGATGGTGACCACGCCGCCCTTGATGGTGCGCCCGTCCGGGCTGGTGCCGGCCGCGGTACCGGCCGGGCAGGTCGACGTCACCTTGGCGTCGGAGACGACGGGCTCGAAGCCGGCGCCCTTGAGTCGCGACTTCGCCGTCTCGACCGACTGGCACTTCACGTCGGGGATGCTGCGCTGGTCACCCTCGGAGATCTTCTGGCCCGGCGGCTCGAACTGGATCCGCGGCTTGCCCTTCATGGCGTCCCGCAGCGTCTCGTACACCGGCGGGTTGATGCCGTCCTTCTCCTTGTGCTTCATCTTGACGTTCGTCTGCGGCCAGTCCGGGTCGGCCATGATGCCGGCCACCGCGTACTGCTTGGTCATCGCGACCAGGGCGGCGGTCTTCTCCGAGTCGGTGGTGCCGGACTTGCCGGCCACCGGAGCGTCGACGATCCCCTTCACCACGGCGGCGGTGCGGCTGCTGCCGCACTTGCTGGTCTTGGAGTTGTCACCGACCGGGCAGCGGGCGGCGTCAACGGCGGCCCGGGCCACCTCGGTGCTGAACCGCTTCTCGCAGCGCGGGTTGGCGACGTCCAGTTTCCTGCCCTCCGGGTCGCGAATCTCCTGGACCGGGGTCGGCTCGCAGTATTTGCCGTCCGCCGCAAGGGTGGCGTACGCGTTGGCCAGGTCCAACGGGGTGGCCTGCGAAACACCGAGGGTGAAGGCGCCCCAGTCGTGCGCCGCGTCCTTCGTGCCACTGAGTCGGAGATCTTCTGTGGTACGGAACTGGATGCCGGCCCGCTTGGCGGCATCGACCACGTTCTCGGCGCCGACCTGCTGCTGAAGTGGCACGAAATAGGTGTTGACCGACTGGGCGAACGCGGTCCACATGTTCTGCACACCGCCGGCCTTGAGCCCGGAGTTGGTCGGGCAGTACAGGTTGGTGCCGGGGCAGGCGGCAGGTCCCGGCTGGATCTTGTATTCCGACCTGAACTGCTGCGGGGCGTTGAAGGTGTAGCTGAGCGGGATGCCCTTCTCGAGCGCCGCCACGATGGTGAAGATCTTGAAGGTCGAGCCGGCCTGGTAGCCGGTTATGCCGTCCCCGCCGGTTAGCAGCGGGTTGACCGTCGCCGGGTAGTTGCCCCGGATGCCCTTCCTGCTCTTCGCCGGATCGCTGGAGATCTTGTTCGTCGGTTTCTTCGGGTCGTCGAGCTTGAACTGCCGGTTGACCGCGAGCGCCCGGACCCGGCCGGTGCCGGGCTCGACCACCGCGACCATGGCGGCTTCCTTGCTGTTCTCGCTCTTGGCCTTGCGGACTGCCCTGTCCGCACCCCTCTGCGCCTGAACGTCGATCGAGGTCACGACGGTGTAGCCGCCGCTCTTCAGTCGCCGCTCCCGGTCGTACGTGGTCGAGCCGAACGTCTCCTGCTGCATCCACCACCGGTAGAAGTAGTCGCAGAAGAAGCCCCAGCTGTTGACGTTGGCGGCGACGCAGCCGTTCGGGGTGCGCTTGTCCTTCACCACCAGCTTGGTCGCCTTGGCCGCGTCGGCCTCCTGCTGGGTGATGGCCTTGATGTCGAGCATGTTCTGGATGACGTAGTTGCGCCGGTCCAGAGCGAGCGGGAAGCCGGCCTTGGTGGTCGGGTCGTTGGTGGTGGGCGCCTTCACCATGCCCGCCAGCAGCGCCGCTTCCTCGATCTTCAGCTTGCTCGGCGGCTTTCCAAAGTAGACCTGGCTGGCGGCGTAGATGCCGTACGCGCCGTTGCCGAACGAGGCGAGGTTGAGGTAGCGGGTGAGGATGTCTTCCTTGGAGAACTCCTTGTCGACCTGGAGGGCCAGCCGCATCTCGCGAAGCTTGCGGGCGCTGGTGTCCTCGGTCGCCGCGACCACGTCGGCCGGGTGGCTCGCCGAGTACGCGATGGCCAGCCGGACGTACTGCATGGTCAGCGTCGAGGCGCCCTGCCGGCCGGCGCCCTCGTTCTGGTTGTTCACGAACGCGCGGGCGACGCCGTTGATGTCGACGCCGTTGTGCTTGTAGAAGTCATGGTCCTCGGCCGCAATGATGGCCTTCTGCATGTACGGGGAGATGTCGGCGAGCTTCACGTCGCGCCGGTTCTCGTCGTACATCGTCGCCAGCGGTGTCTTGCCGTCCGAAGCCATCAGGTAGCTGATCTGTGGCGCTCGGGCCACCGTCAGCTCCGTGGGCAGGGCGCCGAAGGTCTCGGCGCCGGCCTTTGCGGCCAAGCCGGACATCGCCACCGCGGGGAAGGCCGCCGCTGCGACCACCACGCCGGCCAGCAGGCCACACACGAGCAGCGATGCGGCGTTGGTCAGCACATTGTGGTCACGTTTCCGCATCCAGGTCACCTCGACAGGGTACGCGAGTAGGGAACGAGGGGCGCTGGGGCGTTCTTTCCCCATTTCCTGCGCGCGCTGCCCTCGTTGTGCTAAACGCACGACCCCCGGTGCGTGGTTGCGTCCGACCTGGCGTGAGTCTCCTCCGACCGGAGGAGGCGGCGCAGCGTTTTCGTCGACCTCGGCGGGGTAACCGGCGGGCGAAAGCCCGGGAAGCCGGGAGTGTCCGGAATGATGGATTTCGCCAACAACGTTGCGTAATCAGTCGACTACAGAGCATGATGGGGGCGGCGACAGCGCCACATGTCGTTCGTGCCGCCTTGGGGAAGGCAGGCCGGGCGATCGGGGGGAATTGCCGGCTGACGTGCAACGAGGTCGGTAGGTACTGCAAGGGGGGACGTGTACACATGGGCATGATCACTGACTGGCCGTCGCTGGCGGCGTGTCAGAACGGGGACCCGGACGCGTTGTTCGTACAGGGCGCCGAACAGAACGTGGCGAAGCGGATCTGCCGGAGCTGCCCAGTTCGGTACGAGTGCCTGGCCGACGCGCTGGACAACCGGATCGAGTTCGGTGTGTGGGGTGGCATGACCGAACGCGAACGGCGGGCGCTGCTGCGCCGTCACCCGCAGGTGACGAGCTGGCGCAAGATGTTCGAGGCGGCGATGAAGAAGAACAGCAAGGACAAGGCCGGCAAGGACAAGATTCTCGTCAGCGCGGCCAACTGACGCCGGTCACGGCCGGCTGATCGCCGCGCCGATCGTCCGCAGCCCGTCGACGTCGTGCACGTCGGCGGGCTGTGCCGTCACCGACACCGCCGGCACCGACGGGAACGCCTCGGTGAACCGCGCGGCGACCTGCTGCTCGCGTACCGCCTGGCGGGCCAGCGCGGCGTGCGCCCGCAGCACGTCGGCGGTGGCCTCGTGCCCACCCAGCTCGGTCAGCCGCTCGGCGGCGGCCCGGCTCCGCTCGGCGTCCAGCTCCGGCACCGCCGGCCGGTGAACCCGGTTGAGGACCAGGCCGGCCAGCGGCATCTTCTCCTCCCGCAACCGGCCGGCGAAGTAGGCGGCCTCCCGGACCGCGTCCGGCTCGGGCGCCGCGACCAGCACGAAGGCCGTCTCCCGCGCCTGGAGGATGCGGTACGTCTGCTCGGCCCGCTGCCGGAAGCCGCCGAACATCGAGTCCAGTGCGGCCACGAAGCCGGACAGGTCGGTGAGCAGCTGCGCGCCGAGCACCTTCTGCACCACCTTCGAGAACATCCCGAACGAGGCGGTGACCAGGCTGAACATGCTCCGCCCACCGCTGCGTGCCGGGGCCAGCAGCAGCCGCAGCATCCGGCCGTCGAGGAAGCGGGAGAGGCGGGCCGGCGCGTCCAGGAAGTCGAGCGCCGAGCGGGACGGCGGGGTGTCCACCACGATCAGGTCCCACTCGCCCCGGGCGTGCAGCTGGCCCAGCTTCTCCATCGCCATGTATTCCTGGGTGCCGGCGAACGTCGAGCTCATCGCCTGGTAGAAGGGATTGGCGAAGATCTCCGCCGCCTTCGCCGGGTCGGTGTGCTGGAGCACCACGTCGTCGAAGGTGCGCTTCATGTCCAGCATCATGGCGTGCAGCTCGCCGCCGCTGGTCTCGACGTCGATCCCCTTGACCTGGCGGGGCGTGTTGTCCAGCTCGGTCAAACCCAGCGACTGGGCCAGCCGGCGGGCCGGGTCGATGGTGAGCACCACCGTGCGCCGGCCGTGGTGCTCGGCGGCCCGCAGCGCCAGCGCGGCGGCCGTGGTCGTCTTTCCCACCCCGCCGGCACCGCAGCACACGACGATCCGCACGCCCGGGTCGGCGAGGATCTTGTCGACGTCCAGCTGCGGCGCCGCGTCTTCGGAAGGCACCAATCGAGCGTATCGGGCCGGGTGGGTCCGTGCGCCCGTGCCGACCTCAGGTGTGAGTCAATCGGCCCGCGAGGGCCTGGGTCAGTGTCGCGAGCCCCGCCCGGTCCACCCCGTCCGGTAGCAACGGCAGCTCGATCAACGGCAGCCCCAACTCCACCAGGTCCGCCCGGAGCGAATCCTCCAACTCGCGCCGGATGAGCTGGTCACGCGCCTCGTCGTGCAGGCCGGCCACGATGTCCCGGTCGGCCGGCAGCCCCGCGGCCACCAGCCCGCGCCGCAGCTCGGCCGCGGTGACCGCCGGGCCGGCGGGCACCGCCGGTCGGGTGCTGTTGACGATCACCTTCCCGATCCCGAAGCCGAGCGAGGTCAGGTCGGCGATGGCGTCCACCGTCTCCTGCACCGGCATCTCCTCCAGCAGCGTGACCACGTGCACCGCGGTTATGGGGGAGCGCAGCAGCGCGGAGACCCCCTCGCTCTGGGTCTTGATCGGGCCAACCTTCGCCAGCCGGGCGGTCTCGGCCGTGACGTTGAGGAACCGGCCGATCCGCCCGGTCGGCGGCGCGTCCAGCACCACCGCGTCGTACGCGCGGCGCTGCCCCGACGTGCGGGTGGTGGCCTCCTTCACCTTGCCGGTGAGCAGCACGTCGCGCAGGCCGGGGGCGATGGTGGTGGCGAAGTCGATGGCGCCGAGCTTGCGCAGCGCCCGACCCGCCGCGCCCAGCTTGTAGAACATGTCGAGGTACTCGAGCAACGCCTCCTCGGCGTCCACCGCCAGCGCACGCACCTCACCGCCGCCCGGCGCGTCGGCGAGGTGCCGCTCCTCGTAGGGCAGCGGGTCGATGCCGAAGAGCTGGGCGATGCCCTGCCGCCCCTCGACCTCCACCAGCAGGGTGCGCCGGCCGTCAGCGGCCAGCGCCAGGGCCAGGGCCGCCGCCACGCTGGTCTTGCCGGTGCCGCCCTTGCCGGTCACCACGTGGAGGCGGGCCGACCATCCGGTACCGGCCGGGTCGGTCGGCCGCTCAGCTGCACGCACCCGTCGAGCCTATCCAGGCCCGCCGGTCACGCGACCTCGCAGACCCACCAACCCGACTTCTGCACCACCGTGAAGCGCAGATCCTGGTCGGCCACCTTCTCGTCGGAGGTGGTCATGGTCACCCGGGTGGAGACGGTGGCCCGTTCCCCGGTCTGGTTGTCCACCTTCGGGGTGGTCCACCGGAAACGCGGGTTCTGGTACTCGGTGGCGTACTTCTCGACCTCGGCCACCTTCGCGGCGATCTTCTTGTCGTCCCGGGAGGCGGCGCAGACGCGGCTGGCCGCCTTTGTCGCGTCCCGATCCTTGTAGACCGCGGTGAGAAACTCGTCGACGGCGACCGCCGGCTCCTTGGCGCCCTGGCCGGTCTCGGCATCGCGCAGGGTCAGGAAGGCCACCACACCGCCGCCCACGCAGAGCACCATGATCACGATGAGCGCGATCGCCGCGATCAGCAGGCCGCGCTTCTTCTTCGGCTCGGCGGCGCCCGGGTACGGCGGGTAGCCGGGCGGGGGCGGCGGGATCGAGGACGGGTCCTGGGTGCCCGCCGGCGCCGCGGCCGAGCCGCCCAGACCCTCGGTCTGAGCGGCGCCACCGACCCCGCCGGGCTGCCCGGGGAAGGCCTGCTGGACGGGAAAGGCCGGCCCGGCCGGTGATGCGGGGAACGCCGGTCCGGCCGGCGATGCGGGAAAGGCCGGCCCGGGCGGCGATGCCGGGAAGGCTGCCCCGGGCGGCGATGCCGGGAAGGCTGACCCGGGCGGCGATGCGGGGAAAGCCGGCCCGGCCGGCGACGGCTGCTCGGCCGGGCCGGCCGGGAGCGCCGGCCGGGTGGGCTCCGCGGGGAGAGCGAGCGGGCCGGGCTGCGCTGCGGGGGCGGACTGGCCGGGGATGACCGGAGAGCCGGCCTGGCCGGCGGGATCCGGGTCGGCCGGCGGGCGTTCGGGCGTGCCGGCCTGGTCGCCGCTGGGCGGTTGGGTCATGTCTTTCCCCCGGGGGTGCGGCGCCCGCCGCCACCCCTGGCGTCGAGCGTGATCGAGCGGGCGGCCGGCACTGCGCGACCGTCCGACCGGAAGGGTAGCGGTCAATGACCGGACCGGTGTCGCCGCCGCCGCGCCGTACGGGCCCGGGATCCGGCGGACGGGATCCCTCGGGCTGTGCACCGCCGGGCCTCCCACCTGCAATGTGTCGCATATGTGACTAGGGGTGAGCGGCCGTGCGCGTCCTGTTGGCGGGACTGCAGCCACCGACCTACCTTCGACGCGGGTGCGGGGGGCCGGAGCGGACGGAAGGTTCGACCGGAAGCGTGATCCGACAGGTACACCGGAGGCAGTGCATGCGCGACGTGGACAACATCCCTCGCACCCAGTTCCCGACGAACGACCGGCCCCGCCGGCACGGGTCCGTGGGTGAGGCCGACGGGCCGGTGGGCAGCCTGCCGGTCAACGAGCGGTCGTACCGTCGGGTGCCCGAGCCGCCGGAGGTGGCCGTGGCGTCGAGTCGGCCGACGGAACGGGTCCGCGAGGACGAGGAGCCGGGCTTCGTCATCCACCTGCCGATCCGGGTGCCCGACCTGGTGGCGGCGACCGCGCTGGCCGGTCGGGTCGCGGTGTCCCTGGGCTTCCTGCCGGAGCTCGACGCCGGCGAGACGACCGTGTCCAACGCCGACGACCAGAACAACCGGCACCGGGTCTTCTGCGACCTGTTGCTGCCCGACCGCTCGCGCTGCCCCCAGGGGTACGAGCACGAGGGGCCCTGTGGGGAGCTGCCGGCCGCGCCGGAGCAGCGTCCCGCACCTCGCCCGGCCAGCGGACCGTAGGCTGTGCCTCGAATACGTCCGCACCGAGAGGGAGCCCTCCAGCGATGCAGAAGTGGGAATATTCCACGGTCCCGCTGCTGGTCCATGCGACCAAGCAGATCCTCGACAACTGGGGCGAGGACGGGTGGGAACTCGTCGCCGTGGTCCCCGGGCCCAACCCGGACCAGCTGGTCGCGTACCTGAAGCGGCCCAAGGCATGAGCAACGGCCCGCACGCGAAGCTCGCCGAGCTGGGTCTCGAACTGCCCGAGGTGGTGCCGCCGGTGGCCAGCTACGTGCCGGCCGTGCAGTCCGGGCAGCACGTGTACGTCTCCGGCCAGCTGCCCATCGCCGAGGGGAAGCTGCTGGCCACCGGCAAGGTTGGCGCCGGGGTCTCCGCCGAGCAGGCGAAGGACCTGGCCCAGCGGTGCGCGCTCAACGCGCTGGCCGCGGTCGACTCGTTGGTCGGCTTGGAGAACGTGGTCAAGGTGGTCAAGGTGACCGGTTTCGTGGCCTCAGCGCCCGGCTTCACCGGCCAGCCCGCCGTGATCAACGGTGCCTCCGACCTGTTCGGCACCGTCTTCGGTGAGGCCGGTCGCCACGCCCGCAGCGCCGTCGGGGTCGCCGAGCTTCCCCTGGACGCCCCGGTGGAGATCGAACTGATCGTCGAGGTCGCCTGACCCGTCACCAGCCCCGCGATCATGCACGTCTGCCCGGGTGAAAAGCCCTGAACGGGCATGAATCAGGGACCGCAGGTGCAAGATCGCGGGGTGTGGTGGGCGGGGTCGTACGATCGCAGCCATGAGCGGGCACGTGACGGCGCCGGCGGCGGCGCTCGCCGACGAGTTGCCGGGCTGGGTGACGCTGCTGCGTGCGCCGAACCCGGGTCCGATGACCCTGGACGGCACCAACACGTGGGTGCTGCGCGCCCCGGGCGCGGAGTACGGCGTCGTGGTCGACCCGGGGCCTGCGGACGAGGGGCACCTGACCCGGATCGCCGAACATGGCCCGATCGGGCTGATCCTGATCACCCACGGGCACCCCGACCACACCGAGGGCTCCGCCCGCCTGAGTGAGCTGCTCGGCGGCGTGCACGTTCTCGCCGTCGACCCGGCGCACACCATCGGCGGTGAGCCGTTGACCGGGTCGGGCGAGCACTTCGGGGGTTTCGGCCTGGAGATTCGTGCGCTGGACACTCCGGGGCACACCGCCGACTCGGTCTGCTTCCTGGTCGAGCGCGGCGACGAGCGGGTAGTGCTCACCGGTGACACCATCCTCGGCCGTGGCACCACCGTGGTGGCGCACCCGGACGGGCACCTCGGCGACTACCTGACCAGCCTGGATCTGCTCTCCGCGTACCCCGGGACTCCGGCGCTGCCCGGGCACGGCCCGGCGCTGGCCGACTGCGCCGCCGCCGCCGAGTTCTACCTCGCCCACCGGCGGGCCCGGCTCGACCAGGTCCGGGCCGCCGTCACTGCCGGCGCCCGCACCCCCGCGGACGTGGTCGCGGCCGTCTACGCGGACGTGGACCGTTCGCTCTGGTGGGCGGCCGAGTGGTCGGTCCGCGCCCAGTTGGAGTATCTGGGCGTCGACACCGGGGAATCCGAGCCGGGGGTCAGTGGGTTGGAGCACATGTGACCTGCCCCGTGTGTGGAACCGTCGCCGTTCCCGGCGCGCGGTTCTGCCACAACTGTGGTGCCGCGCTGCCGGCCGCCGCGACGTTGCCGGCGGCCGAGCGTCGGGTGGTCACGGTGCTCTTCGGCGACCTCTCCGAATTCACCTCCTGGTCGGAGGACCTCGACCCGGAACGCGTCGGGGCGGTCACCGACCGGGTGCTCGCCGCCCTCGCCGGCGCGGTGAAGACCTTCGGCGGGCACGTCGACAAGCTGACCGGCGACGGCATCATGGCCGTCTTCGGCGCGCCGGTGGCGCACGAGGACGACGCCGAGCGGGCTGTCCGGGCCGCGCTGTCCATGCAGCGGGCGGTCCGCCGGGTGCTCGACGACGAGCGGGGCGGCGGCGCGCCACTCGGGCTCCGGGTCGGGCTGAACACCGGCGACGTCATCGCGGGCATCCAGGCCGCCATCGAGTACACGGTCATCGGCGACACGGTGAACACCGCCGCCCGGTTGGCCGACGCCGCCGCCGTCGGCGCGGTCTACGCCGGCGCGCGGACAGCGGCCGCGACCCGGCACGTGGCCTCCTGGCGGGCGCTGCGTCCGCTGCGGCTGAAGGGCAAGCGTGAGCCGGTCGAGGCGTACGAGCTGCTCGGCCTGCTGGACGCGCCGGGCACCCGGTCGGGGCTCGGCGACGAGGCGCCCTACGTGGGCCGGGAGACCGAGATCGGTCGCGTCGCCGGCCGTCTCGCCGAGGTGATCGACCAGGGTGACCCGCGGGTGCTGCTGATGACCGCCGAGGCGGGCATCGGCAAGTCCCGGTTCGCCGCCGAGGTGGAACGCCTCGCCGCCGGGTACGACGTGGGCGCCGGCCGGTACGCCGCGCACACGGGCGCCCGGGTGCTCTCGGTGCGCTGCGCCGCGTTCGGTGAGCGGCGGCGGCTCGCGCCGCTGGCCGACCTGGTCCGCGCCGCGGTCGGCCTGCCCGGTGACGCGGCCGCCGCGCTGACCCGCCCGGCGGTGGAGGAGCGGCTGCGGCGGCTCGGCCAGCGCCTGGCCCGTGCCGGCGGTGAGCCGTCGCCGATCGCGACCGACCAGCTGCTGGCGCTGCTCGGGTACGCCGAGCTCCCCGCACACGGTGGCACCGACAACGGCGAGTGGGGCGGCACGGGCGTGGCGACGGCCGACGCCGAGGCGGTGCCCAACGCGGTCGCCGAGCTGCTCAGCGGGCTCGCCGCGGAGGCGCCGCTGGTGATCGTGGTGGACGACCTGCACGACGCCACCGCCGAGACGATCAGCGCTCTCGGGCTGACCCTGTCCCGACTCACCGGCCCGGTGCTGGTGCTGCTGCTCGGCCGCCCCGAGCTGGTCCGTACCGCCGGCGCGCTGACCCGGGTCGCGGACGCCGAGGTGCACTCCCTGCCGCCGCTGCGCGGCGCCGACGCGGCCCGGCTGCTCACCACCTACCTCGGCGGCGGGGCCACCGTCGACTACGTCAACTCCGGGGCGGTCAGCCGGGCCGAGCCGCTGCGGGGGGCGGTGGACCGCTCGCGCGCGGTCGCCGCGGTCAACGGCGACTTCTTCGACATCAACAACTCCGGTGCGGCCGAGGGCGTCGGCATCCGCGACGGCGAGCTGATCCAGTCGGCGGTCAGCGGCCACCGCAACGCCGTGGCGGTCACCGCGGACGGGCTCGGCCGTGTCATCGAGGTGAACTTCGACGGCACCGCCACGCTGCCCACCGGCCCGGTGCCGCTGACCCAGTTCAACAACATCGTGCAGCCCGACGGCGTCGGCGCGTTCACCGAGCTCTGGGGGACGTACACCCGGCAGCGGGCGGTCGAGGGCGCGGCGCGGGTCGTCGAGGTCACCGTGGCCGGCGGCCGGGTGGTCACGGTGACCGGCGCGGCCGGCAGCGGCCCCGTCGTCGCCGGCAGCACCGTGCTGCTGGGCCGCGACGCCGGCGCGGACGCGCTGGCCGGGCTCCGCCCCGGCGATCCGGTGACGGTGGCCTGGCAGCCGAAGCCGTCCGACGGGAGCACCCTGCACGCGGCGGTCGGCGGCGGCAACGTCCTGATTCGCGACGGCGTGGTGCAGAGCATCGCCGACCCGACGCTGGCGCCGCGCACGGCGGTCGGCTTCACCGCCGACGGTCGCAAAATGATCATGTTGACGGTCGACGGCCGGCAGGTCGACAGCCGCGGCGTCACCCAGACCGAGATGGCCCGGATGATGGCCGAACTGGGCGCCCACCACGCGCTCAACCTGGATGGTGGCGGCTCGTCCACGCTGCTGGCCCGGGAACCGGGCGCGCCGGCCGTGCAGGTGGAGAACAGCCCCTCCGACGGCAGCGAACGGGCCGTGCCCAACGGGCTGGCCATCTACGCGCCCGAGGGCAGTGGCCGGCTCACCGGCTACTGGGTGGAGACCGCCAGTGACCCGACCGTGGCCCCCGGCGTCTCACCGGTGCGCGGTGGCCGGCCCGACCGCGTCTTCCCCGGGTTGACCCGCACCCTCACCGCGAACGGCTACGACGAGACGTACGGCCCGGCGGCAGGCGCGCCGACGTGGCGCGTGACCCCGGCGCTGCACGGCCGGGTCGACCGGAACGGCGTGTTCCACGCCGCCCTCCCGGGGGCCGGCACGGTCACCGCCGCGCGCGGCCGGGCAACCGGCTCGCTGAACCTCACGGTGCTCGGCCCGCTGGCCCGGATCGGCTCCACAGTGGAACGCGTCGGGCTCACCGGCCGGGACGGCAGCGCACTGGTCGGTGTGGTCGGCTACGACGCCGAGGGCAACACCGCACCGATCGAGCCGACCGACCTGACCCTCGACTACGACCGGGACCTGCTGCGGATCACCCCCACCGAGGACGGCAACCTCGCCGTCACCGCCCTGCGGGACACCGGCTCCGGCCTCGTCACCGTCCAGGTCGGACGCCACCGCACCGTCCTGCCGGTCACCGTCGGGCTGACCGACGTGCCGGTCGCCGGCTTCGACGACGCCGCCTCCTGGCGGTTCAGCCAGGCCCGGGCCAGCGGCTCGGTCGCCCCGGCGCCGGGGCACACCGGCACCGGCCTGCGAATGTCGTACGACTTCAGCCAGTCCACCGGCACCCGCGCCGCGTACGCCGACCCGCCGGCCTGGATCGAGGTGCCCGGCCAGCCGCAGGCGTTCGGCATGTGGATCCACGGCAACGGCACCGGGGAGTGGCCCAGCCTGCACCTGCACGACGCCCAGGACACCCAGCACGTGCTGCGCGGCCCGCTGATCACCTGGACCGGCTGGCGGTACGTGGAGTTCGCGGTACCGGCCGGGGTGCAGTACCCGGTGCGGGTACGCCGGTTCTACGTCGCCGAGACCAACGCCGCCGCCCAGTACCGCAGCGAGGTGATCATCGACGACCTGGTGGCGAAGGTGCCGCCAACGGTCGACGTGCCGGAGGTGACACCGCGTACCGATCGGGTCGTGGTCCGCGACGGCACCGTGGACGGCGCACCCTGGCGGTTCGCGGTGCTGTCCGACGCCCAGTTCGTCGCCGCCGACCCGGACAGCGACCTGGTCGCCCAGGCCCGGCGGACGCTGCGCGAGGTGAAGGCGGCCAGGCCGGACTTCCTGCTGATCAACGGCGACTTCGTGGACACCGCATACCCGGCGGACTTCGCGCTGGCGAAACGGATCCTCGACGAGGAGCTGGGCGACGCGCTGCCCTGGTACTACGTGCCCGGCAACCACGAGATCATGGGCGCGCCGATCAGCAACTTCCAGGCCGCTTTCGGGGCCACCTCGCGGGTCTTCGACCACGCCGGTACCCGGTTCGTCACGCTGAACTCGTCGACCGGGACGCTGCGCGGCGGCGGCTTCGACCAGGTCCGGATGCTGCGTGAGGCGCTGGACGGGGCAGCCGCCGACCCGCGGGTCGGCTCGGTCGTCGTCCTGCACCACCACCCGCCGCGCGACCCCAGCCCGGCCCAGGCCAGCCAGCTCGGTGACCGCAAGGAGGCGGCGCTGCTGGAGCAGTGGCTGGCCGACTTCCAGCACCGCACCGGCAAGGGGGCGCTCTTCGTCGGCGGGCACGTCGGCACCTTCCACGCCGACCGGGTGGACGGGGTGCCGTTCGTGATCAACGGCAACGCGGGCAAGACGCCGTCCACCCCGGCGGACCAGGGCGGCTTCACCGGCTGGACGGAGGTCGGCGTCGACCCGGTCACCCCGGCCGAGGCCGACCGGGCCCGGCGCAACCCGCTCGCCGAGGGGCCGCGCTGGGTGGACGCCGAGTTCCACGCGCACGTGGACCGGCTCGCGCTGACCGCCCCACCCAGCGTCGCGGTGGGCGCACCTGCCCAGGTCACCGCCACGCTGAGCCAGCCCGGCGGGCGTACCGTCCCGGTGGCCGCCCCGGTCAGCGCGGACTGGTCCGCCCCGCCCGCGGTGCACATCGGTTCGGCAGCGGGGGTGCGCCCCTGGCACACCGCCCACTTCGACCCGGCCACCGGCACGCTGACGGCGCTGCGCCCCGGCGCCCCGGTACGCCTCACGGTCGCCGTCAACGGCGTCCTCGCCGAGGCCACCATCACCGTCACCCGGTGAGCTGTCCGGAAGGGCCCCTCCGGTGCGCCGAGGGGCCCTTCCGGACGTACCTCAGAAGTCGCCGTCGGCGACCTGGAACACGGTGAGGCCGAGGGCCCGCCACATCCGCACCACCTGGACACGGTCGTCGAACACACCGACCACCCGGTAGCGGTCCCGGATCTCCCGGTCGTAGATCTCCCGCTTGACGATCGAGTCCTTGCGGGAGTCACCGACGGCACGCAGGTGCAGGCCGAGGTAGGGGACCCGGACGTGCCGCGCCAGCCAGGCCTCGGTGGCCGCGCGGGCAGAGGCGTCCCGCCCGGAGCAGAAGATTACCCCGTACCCGGCGGCGTGCATCGCCCGGACCGCCGCGATCACCGCCGGGTTCGGCTGGTCCTCGCCCACCCGGGTCATGTCGTACGGGCTGCGCGAGACGGCCAGCGCGACGGTGCCGTCGATGTCCACCAGGACGATCTCCGGCGGCTCGGTGGACGGGGGGTGCACGGCGGCGGGTCGTCCGGTGCGGGCCTGCGGCACCGGCAACGGCAGCGTCCGCCCCTCCAGGTAGCGCTCGTGCAGCCGGCGGATCACGTCCGCCCCGACCCGGTCGGCCTCCGGTCGGACGGCGTCGCGGCGCAGGCACTCGTCCAGCGGCACGTCGGTGAAGTCGTGCACCTCGAACTCCGCGCCGTACCGGGCGGCCAGGTCGGCCCAGTCCCGCAGGGTGCGTGAGCGCAGGTTCGTGTCGTCCACGCAGACGTCCGCCCTGGCCCGCAGCAGCGCCTCCACCTGGGCCCGCTGCACGGCGGTCACCTGAGCCTCGGCCCACTGGGTGAAGAGCCGCTCGCCGTGCAACATCCGGCGCAGGTCGTCCCGGTTGACCCGGAGCACGGACGGCTGGAGGGTACGCGCGAAGGTGGTCTTCCCCGAGGCGGGCAGTCCGCGGGTGGCGATCAGGCGGGTCATCGGCGTCCCCTCCGGTTCTGTGGCGTACCCCCGACGGGGCACCCGGGCGCCCTCCGTCGCCTGGGCGAATGCCCCGCCCGGCGGCGGGAATGCGGAGGGGAGGGCACGTGTTGACAGTGCCGGACGAGGTGTGCGGCCCGATTACCGGGTCGGCTCAGGCCCATGGCACACTGGTCAATCGGCCACCGGTTCCGGTTCACGCCCGAGCCCGTCGCGCACGGCGCGACGGGCGGTGACGGCGACCCGGCGACCACCAACGAGAGGACCGAGGCGAGATGAAGTCAGGCATCCACCCGGAGTACGTGACCACCGAGGTCAGCTGCTCCTGTGGCAACACGTTCGCGACCCGCAGCACCGCCAAGGGCGGGGCGATCCACGTCGAGACCTGCAGCGCATGCCACCCGTTCTACACCGGTAAGCAGCGCGTTCTCGACACCGCCGGCCGGGTCGCGAAGTTCCAGCAGAAGTACGCCAAGGTTCAGGCCAAGAAGGCCAAGTAGCTCCTTGTTCGGCGCCCGCGTCCGGTTTTCCGCCGGACGCGGGCGCCGTCCGCGTTCCGCCCTGTTTCGCCCGGCGACCGGCACTCCGTCCGGCCCGGCCGGTGCCGTACCCGTCGAAGGAGCATCCGCACCATGAGCAGCGAGCGTCTGGCCGGCCTCCTCGACGAGTACGGGGAGCTGGAGAAGCGGCTCGCCGACCCGGCCATCCACGCCGACCAGGCCACCGCACGGCGGGTCGGCCGCCGGTACGCCGAGCTGGTGCCGCTGCACAAGGCCGCCGGTGAGCTGGAGCAGGCGCGCTCCGACCTGGCCGCGGCCCGGGAGCTGGCCGCCGAGGACCCCTCCTTCGCCGCCGAGACCGAGGCGATCGCGGCGTCCCTGCCGGTCCTGGAGGAGCGCCTCGCCGAGCTGCTCATCCCGCGTGACCCGCACGACGCCAAGGACGTGATCGTCGAGATCAAGGCCGGTGAGGGCGGCGAGGAGTCGGCGCTGTTCGCCGGCGACCTGCTGCGGATGTACACCCGGTACGCCGAGCGCCACGGCTGGGTCACCGAGGTGATCGACGCGCAGGACTCCGACCTCGGCGGTGTGAAGGACGTCTCGCTGTCGATCAGGACCAAGGGTGTCCCGGAGGGCGGCAACGGCGTCTGGTCGCGGCTCAAGTGGGAGGGCGGCGTGCACCGGGTGCAGCGCGTCCCGGTCACCGAGTCGCAGGGCCGCATCCACACCAGCGCCGCCGGGGTGCTGGTGCTGCCCGAGGCCGAGGACGTCGACGTCACCATCGACCAGAACGACCTGCGCATCGACGTGTTCCGCTCGTCCGGCCCGGGGGGCCAGTCGGTGAACACCACCGACTCGGCGGTGCGGATCACCCACCTTCCGACCGGCATCGTCGTCTCCTGCCAGAACGAGAAGTCCCAGTTGCAGAACCGGGAGCAGGCGATGCGGATCCTGCGGGCCCGGCTGCTCGCCGCCGCGCAGGAGCAGGCCGACGCCGCCGCCTCGGACGCCCGCAAGGCGCAGGTGCGCACGGTGGACCGCTCGGAGCGGATCCGCACCTACAACTACCCGCAGAACCGGATCACCGACCACCGGATCGGCTACACCGCGTACAACCTGGATCTGGCGCTGGCGGGCGAGCTGGACGGGGTGCTGGACGCCCTGACCGAGGCGGACCGCGCCGCCCGCCTGGCCGGCGATACCGAGCTGACCCGCCGCTGACGCGGCGCCGCCGGCGAACGGCGGACGCTGAGGCGGGGCGCGGGCGGTCAGCTCGCGCGCGGCCGGCTCTTGGCCCGCAGCATCTCCCGGTCGGCCTCCTCGAACGCGACGCTGAGCGCGTCGCGCAGCCCGCCTCCGCCGGAGACCTCGGCGAAGCCGATGCTCACCCCGACCGGCGTGCCGGGCACCAGCGACTCCCAGTCCTCGGCGTGGACCGCCGCCTCGATCCGACGGGCCACCTCGGCGGCCTCGGTCATGCCGGTGTCCGGAAGGACCACCACGAACTCGTCGCCGCCGTAGCGGGCCACGAAGTCGCCTCGGCGCATCACCCGGTTGATCACCCCGGCGATGCGTTGGAGCACCAGGTCACCGGAGTGGTGCCCGTGCCGGGTGTTGACCGCCTTGAAGCCGTCGAGGTCGCAGACACCGATCACCACCCGCTCGCCGCGGGTGACCACGGCGGTGATGTACCGCTCCAGCCGCCGCCGGTTGGGCAGCCCGGTGAGCGGGTCGGTCAGCGCCTCGCCCTCGAACCGGGCCGCCTCGCGGCGCATCTCCTCGTGGTCGATCCGGGCGGCGATGCCGTCGATGTAGACGTCGCGCAGCCGGTCGTTGCGCTGGGCGGCGAGCCGGAACGCCAGCCGGTCGGCCCGGTGCGCGGCCACGTGGTCCCCGGCCCGGGCCAGCGCGATGCTGCGCAGCCGGGCCGGCTCCGCCGCGCCGAGCGTCTCGGTGGACACCCGGATGGAGTCCAGTCGGGTGACCGCCTCGATGGGCCGCCCGGCGGCGACGGCCAGGCAGACCTGCCCGAGTTGCCGCATGTCACGGGCGCGGGCGCTGTCGCCGCCGTGGCCGAGCAGCCGGGACGGCCCGGTGTCCCCGCCGGGCTCCACCCGGTCGCCGAGCGCGGCCTGCCGGGCCGCCGCGTAGCCGTACGCGGCGAGGCTGCTCGGGCGCAGCCGGCCGGCCCGCCCGGTGTGCACGAACCGGGCGAGGTCGGCGGCGACGTCCCGGAGCACCCGCAGGCAGCCGTCGCTGTCGCCGTTGTGGTCCAGCGCCACGGCGTTGCGCAGCCGGATGCCCGGCGCGGCGAACGTCTCCTCGGGGATGCCGGCGGTCACCCCGAGCTGCCGGGCACGTTCGATCGCACCGAGGGCGTACCCGTGGAAGCTGAGGTAGCTGTAGGCCATGGCGAGGTCGTGCCAGCCCCAGGCGGTGTCCCGGTCCGGGTCCTCCACGGCGCCCAGCGCCCGGGCGGCCTTCACGAGGTGGGTGACGCAGCGGTCCAGCGCTCCCTGGTGGTGCGCGGCGAGCGCGGCCAGCGCGTTGAGGTGCCCGTGCAGGTAGGGCTCGGCGAGGTCGCGGACGGCGGCCGACGCCTCCTCGATGGCGCGGGTGAATTCCGCCGTCCGACCGAGATTGATCAGCGCGGAGAGTCGCTGCACCATCGCGTCCGCTCGCGCCGCCGGGTCCGTGGTCGTGCGGAGCACCCGCTCCAGCAGAGCGTACGACTCTGCGGAGCGACTTGCTTCCTGCAACGCCCGGGCGTGCGTGAGGGCGTCAACCTGGTCATCGACCCGGTCGAGCCAGCCCACTCGCGACCTCCCGTCGTGTGCGCCTCGACGCACCCGTTCGTGGCGTCGCCCGCGACGCTTCATGATTATGGCGTGACCACTCTGCCGCAACACCCCCCCGAAGGGACAGGGCGGCTCCGTCCGTCCGCCGCGGTGGCCCGGGCGGCCCGCTCGCTCGCCGCCGCCGGGGTGGACCCGGCCCGCGTGGAGGCCGAGCTGCTGGCGGCGTACGTGCTGGGTGTGCCCCGGGGGCGGCTGGCGCTCGCCGACGACCTGACCGACGACGACCTGGCCCGGCTCGACGAGCTGGTGCGCCGCCGCGCCGCCCGGGAGCCGTTGCAGCACCTGACCGGCCGGGCCGGCTTCCGGCACCTGGAGCTGGCGGTCGGCCCGGGTGTCTTCGTGCCCCGGCCGGAGACCGAGCTGTTGGCCGGTTGGGGCGTCGAGCAGGGCCGTGGCCGGCCCGACCCGCTGGTGGTGGATCTGTGCAGCGGCTCCGGCGCGATCGCGCTGGCGGTGGCCCAGGAGCTGCCGGGAGCGCGGGTGGTGGCGGTGGAGAGATCCCCGGCCGCGCTGGAGTGGCTGCGTCGCAACGCGGCGGAGCGGGCCGCGGCGGGGGACCAGCCGATCGAGGTGGTCGAGGCCGACGTCACCTCGCCGGACCTGCTGGCCGACCTGGTCGGCCGGGTCGACGTGCTGCTCTGCAACCCGCCGTACGTGCCGGTGGACGTGGTGGTGCCGCCGGAGGTGGCGGGGCACGACCCGGCGGAGGCGGTCTTCGGCGGTGCGGACGGTCTGGCGGTGATCCGGCCGGTCGTCACCCGGGCGGCGGCGCTGCTGCGCCCCGGCGGCGTGCTCGGGATCGAACACGACGACACGCACGGTGCGGCGGTGCCGGAGCTGCTCACCGAGGACGGTCGGTTCACCGCCGTCACGGAGTGTCCGGACCTCACCGGCCGCCCTCGCTACGCCACCGCGTCCCGACGGGCGGACGGCCAGCACGCCCCACTCGGCGCGGCGTGGCAGACTGACTCCTCGTGATGCTCTACGACTGCCGGTCGCCCGCCGATCGGGACCGCGGCATCGCTGCGGCCATCGAGGCGGTCAAGAACGGCGAGCTGGTCGTCCTTCCGACGGACACCGTCTACGGAATCGGCGCGGACGCCTTCACCCCGTACGCGGTCAAGGCGCTGCTGGACGCGAAGGGCCGGGGCCGGCAGATGCCGCCACCGGTCCTGATCGGTTCGCGGCACACCCTGGACGGGTTGGTGTTCTCGCTGCCCACGGCCGCGCGGGACCTGGTCGAGGCGTTCTGGCCGGGTGCGCTGACCATCGTGGTCGAGCACTCGCCGAGCCTCCAGTGGGACCTCGGCGACAAGGCGGGCACGGTGGCGGTGCGGATGCCGCTGCACCCGGTGGCGCTGGAGGTGCTGCGCGAGACCGGCCCGATGGCGGTCTCCTCGGCCAACAAGACCGGCCAGCCCGCGGCGGTGACCGCGGAGGAGGCGCGCGACCAGCTCGGTTACTCGGTGCGGGCGTACCTGGAGGCCGGGCCCTGCCCCGACCCGGTGCCGAGCACGATCGTGGACCTGACGGGCGAGGTGCCGCAGCTGCTGCGCGCCGGCGCGATCCCCCTGGAGAAGCTGCGCGACGTGGTGCCGGATCTCGTTGACGGTCAGGGGGCCTGAGTGCCCCCGTTCACCGTTCTGCACGTCTGCATGGGCAACATCTGCCGCTCGCCGATGGCCGAGCGGCTGCTCGCCCAGGCGGTGCGGGAGCGGCTGGCCCGGCGCGAGCAGGACCCGGCCCGGGCCGAGGAGCTGCTGCACAGCCACAGCGCCGGCACGGGCGGGTGGCACGCGGGCGAGGAGATGAACCCGCCGGCGGCCCGGCAGGTCACCGGCCGTGGCGGGAACGTCGAGGGGTTTGCCGCGCGCAAGCTGCGCTCGGAGCACATCGACGCGGCCGACCTGGTCCTGACCGCGACGGCGGATCAGCAGGAGTACGTGGTGGCGCTGCGTCCGGACGCGGCGGCCCGCACCTTCGTGCTGGGCGAGTTCGGTCGGCTGCTGGCCGCGGTGGACGCCGCCGCGCTGCCGCCGGGCGAGGCGACCCCGGAGGCGGTGTACGCCCGGGGCATGGCCCTGGTGGCGGCGGCCCACGACGCCCGGCTGGGTGCCTCGGCGCTGCCCACGGACGACCTGGACGACCCGTGGGGCCGTGGCGACCAGTGCTTCAGCCGCGTCGCCGACGAGATCGAGGAGACGGTCCACCCCCTGGCCAGCGCACTGCTGCCCTGAGCGGCGTGCGAGTTTCCTCCGGGTTTGGGGAAAACCCGGGGCGAAAGGGGCGTTCCGGGTCATTCTGAACGGGTCCTAGCGTGACCGGCTCCTGCGGGGAGAGCTGATGATCCGGGCCCATCTCGACAAACTGCTGACCGTGGTGATCGCCGGCGTGCTGGCCGGGTTGGTGCTGGCGGCGGCCGCCCTGCCCGTGGCCCTGGTCTTCGGGATCGGCTTCACCGCCCTCTCCACGCCCTACTCGGAGCTGCCGAACACGCTCCGCGCGCCGCCCACCGCCCAGCGCTCCAACCTCTACGCCAACGACGGCACCACGCTGATCACCTCCTTCTACCAGGAGGACCGGGTGGACGTGCCGCTGCACGAGGTCGCGCCGGTGATGCGCCAGGCCATCGTGGCCGCCGAGGACGTCCGGTTCTTCCAGCACAGCGGCGTGGACCTGCGCGGTGTGGTGCGGGCGTTCACCGTGAACAAGCGCGACGGCCAGACCCGGCAGGGCGCCTCCACGCTGACCATGCAGTACGTCCGCAACGTGCTCAGCAGCGACCCGCGGCTGACCGAACGGCAGCGCCAGGCCGCCACCGAGGTCACCACCGCCCGCAAGATCCAGGAGATGCGGTACGCGCTGGCGCTGGAGCGGGAGCTGAGCAAGGACGAGATCCTCACCCGCTACCTCAACATCGCCTACTTCGGCGCGGGGGCGTACGGCATCGCGGCGGCCAGCAAGCGCTACTTCTCCCGGTCACCGGCCGAGCTGACCCTGGCCCAGGCCGCGCTGCTGGCCGGGCTGGTCCGGTCACCGGACACCGACGACCCGATCAACGGCGACGCCGACAGTGCCCTGCGCCGGCGGGCGTACGTGCTGGAGCAACTCGTGGAGTCGAGCCAGGTGTCGGCGGACGCGGCGGCGGCGGCCGGCGCCGAGCCGCTGGAGCTGAAGCCCAGCGCGACCCCGAACGACTGCACGGCCGTGCCGGACGGGCACAACGACTGGGGCTTCTTCTGCGACTGGTTCACCCGGTGGTGGAGCAGCCAGCCGGCGTTCGGGTCGAACGCCGACGAGCGGCAGCGCACGCTGCGCCGGGGCGGGTTCTCCATCGTCTCCTCGCTCGACCCGGGGGTGCAGCGGGCCACCACCGAGCAGGTGCTGCGGATCTACCAGCCGACCGACGCCCGTGCGCTGCCGACCGCGGTGGTCCAGCCCGGCACCGGTCGGGTCCTGGCGATGGCGGTGAACCGCAACTACAGCGTGAAGGACAACCCGGTCGGCCGGAAGAACCACCCGAACACGGTGAACCAGCTGGTGGCCGGCGGTGGGGCGATCGAGGGGTACCAGGGCGGGTCGACGTTCAAGCTCTTCACCATGCTGGCCGCGCTGGAGTCCGGCCTGCCGCTGTCGACCGACTTCGTCGCGCCGACCCGGCTGCTCACGCACTTCCCGGTCACCGGGGAGGCGAGCTGTGACGGCCACTGGTGCCCGGCGAACTCCAACCCCTCGGCCATGGACGGCCCCCGCACCATGTGGACGGCGTTCGGGCGTTCGGTGAACACGTACTTCGCCTGGCTCACCGAGCGGGTCGGCGCCGACCGGGTGGTCGAGATGGCCGAGCGGCTCGGCATCGTGCTGCGCGCCGACTCCGACGCCCGGCTCGCCCGGTACGGGGCGAAGAACTGGGGCCCGTTCACCCTGGGCGTGGCCGCGACGACCCCGCTCGACCTGGCCACGGCGTACGCCACGGTGGCGGCCGAGGGGACCTGGTGCGCGCCGCTGCCGGTGGTCTCGATCACCGACTCGGCGGGTCGTCCGGTCGACGCCGCCAAGCCGGACTGCCGGCAGGTGGTCGACACGGACGTGGCCCGGGCGGCCGCCGACGCGGCCCGCTGCCCGGTCGGCGACCAGTCGATGTACGGGCGTTGCGACGGCGCCACCGCGCCCGGACTGCGGGCCAAGCTCGGCCGCCCGGTGGCCGGCAAGACCGGCAGCTCGGAGCGGTACGAGACGGAGACCGTGGTGGCGTTCACCCCGCAGCTGGCGGTCGCCTCGATGGCGGCGAACCCGGACGACCCGCGCGACGCCGTCGGTCAGGCGGTGCAGGCCCGGATGGTGGACGCGGTCGGCGAGGTGCTCGCCGTCGCCCTGCGCGACCAGCCGGTGCAGGACTTCGTCCCGCCCAGCGAGCGAACCGCCTTCCAGGTCACCGGCACCCGCACCACCAACTGACCCCCGACCTCCCGGCGCGGGTGCCCCGGGGGTGGGTCAGGGGAGCTGCTCGGCGTTGCGGGCGATGTTGCGGGCCATGCCACCGAAGACCACGGCGTGGAACGGGGCGACCGACCCCCAGTAGGCGTGCCCGGCGAGCCCGCGTGGCAGGAAGACCGCGCGCTGGTGGTAGCGGCTGCCCCCGCCGTCGGCCGGCAGCACCCGCATCTCCAGCCAGGCCCGGCCGGGCAGCCGCATCTCGGCGCGGAGCCGCAGCAGCTCGCCCGGAACGATCTCCTCCACCCGCCAGAAGTCCAGGGCCTCACCGACCTGGAGGCGGTGCGGGTCGCGCCGGCCCCGGCGCAGCCCGACCCCGCCGACGAGCCGGTCCAGCCAGCCCCGGATGGACCAGGCGAGGGGGAACGAGTACCAGCCGTGCTCGCCGCCGACGCCCTCGATGACCCGCCAGAGCGAGGCCGGTGGCGCGTCCACCATCCGTTCCCGGACGTCGGTGTAGGCCGTGCCGCCGGACCACTTCGGGTCGGTGGGCAGCGGCTCGGCGGGTGCGTCCGGGCCGCTCGCGGTGGACCAGCGGGTCTCCACCTGCGCGTCGCGCACCTTCGCCAGCGCCAGCGCCACCGCCTGATCGAAGCCGGTCAGCCCACCCGGCGGGTCGGGCACGTACCGGGCGATGTCGTGTTCCTGCGCGATCGCCTCCTGGATCAGGCTCTCGACCAGCGGTCGGGCGATGGCGTTCGGCACGGGGGTGACCAGGCCGACCCAGTGCGAGGAGAGCGACGGTGTGAGCGGGCGGACCGGCACGATGACGCGCCGACGCAGGCCGGCCACCCGGGCGTAGCGCTGCATCATGTCCTGGAAGCTGAGCACGTCCGGGCCGCCGATGTCGAAGCCGCGGTTGACCTCCGGCGGCAGAGCGACGCAACCGGCCAGGTAGCCCAGCACGTCGCGGACCGCGATCGGCTGGATGCGGTTGCGGACCCAGCGCGGGGTGACCATGGCGGGCAGCCGTTCGGTCAGGTACCGCAGCATCTCGAACGAGGCCGAGCCCGAACCGATGATCACCGCGGCGCGGAGCACGGCCGTGGGCACACCGCTGGCCAGCAGGATCCGGCCCACCTCGGCCCGGGACCGCAGGTGCGGGGAGGGTGTCTCCTCGCCGGCCGCCGGCTCCGGGCCGCCCAGGTAGACGATCCGGCGTACGCCGGCCGCCCGGGCCGCCGTCGCGAAGTTGGTCGCCGCCGCCCGGTCGGCCGCCTCGAAGTCGGGCCGGCCCAGCGAGTGCACCAGGAAGTAGGCGACGTCGACGTCGCCGAACGCGGCGGGCAGCGTCGCCGGCCGGCTCAGGTCCCCCTCGACGATCTCCGCAGCCGACGCCCAGGGCACGTCACGGAGCCGCACCGCCTTGCGGGCCAGGCAGCGCACGGTGTGCCCCTCGGTGAGCAGCAGCGGCACCAGCCGCCCCCCGATGTATCCCGTGGCTCCGGTGACGAGGCATCTCACGGTTCCCAGTGTGCTGCCCCCTAGACTCGTTCGCTGTGGAGACCGAGACGAGCACCTTCTGGGGGCCGGATTTCGCCCAGCTCAGGGCCACCGACCCGGAGATCGCCGGGGTGGTCCTCGGCGAGCTGGACCGGTTGCGCGGCGGCCTGCAACTGATCGCCAGCGAGAACCTGACCTCGCCGGCGGTGCTGGCGGCGCTCGGTTCGACGCTGACGAACAAGTACGCCGAGGGCTATCCGGGCCGGCGCTACTACGGCGGCTGCGCCGAGGTGGACCGGGCCGAGGAGATCGGCATCGCCCGGGCGAAGGAGCTCTTCGCCGCCGAGCACGCCAACCTCCAGCCGCACTCCGGCGCGAGCGCCAACCTGGCCGCGTACGCCGCTCTGGTGCAGCCGGGGGACACGGTGCTGGCGATGGACCTGCCGCACGGCGGGCACCTGACGCACGGCAGCCGGGTGAACTTCTCCGGCAGGTGGTTCGCCACGGTCGGCTACACCGTTCGACCGGACACCGAGCTGATCGACTACGACGAGGTGCGGGACCTGGCGCGGGCGCACCGGCCCAAGATGATCATTTGCGGCGCCACCGCGTACTCCCGGTTGATCGACTTCGCCCGGTTCCGGGAGATCGCCGACGAGGTCGGCGCGTACCTGATGGTGGACGCGGCGCACTTCATCGGTCTGGTCGCCGGCCGGGCGATCCCGTCCCCGGTGCCGTACGCCGACGTCGTCTGCGCCACCACGCACAAGGTGCTGCGTGGCCCGCGCGGCGGCATGATCCTCTGCCGCGAGTCGCTGGCGCAGCGGATCGACAAGGCGGTCTTCCCGTTCACCCAGGGCGGCCCGCTGATGCACGCGGTCGCCGCCAAGGCGGTCGCGCTGCGCGAGGCCGCGCAGCCCGAGTTCCAGACGTACGCCAGCCAGGTGGTCAGCAACGCCCAGGCCCTCGCCGCCGGGCTGGCCGCCGAGGGCATGCGCCCGGTGTCCGGCGGCACCGACACCCACCTCGCCCTGATCGACCTGCGCGAGTCGGGGGTGACCGGCGCCGAGGCCGAGGCCCGCTGCGACGCCGCCTCGATCACCCTCAACAAGAACGCCATCCCGTACGACCCGCAGCCGCCGATGGTGGCCTCCGGTATCCGGGTGGGCACGCCCAGCGTCACCACCCAGGGCATGCGGGAGGGGGAGCTGCGGCAGGTGGCCGTCCTGATCGCCCGTGCGGTACGCACCGATCCCGGCGCCCCGGGCGGTGCCGACGAGCTGACCCGGATCGGCGCCGACGTGGCCGAGCTGGTGGCGGCCTTCCCGGCGTACCCCCGTGGCTGAGCCCGTGGTCGTCGAGGCCGACGCCGACCGGCGGTGGCGACTGCGACACCTGCCGGTGCTCCTGGCCGCGTCGGTGGCGCTGGCCGCCGTCGCCGCGGTGGTCGGCGGGGCGACCGGTGGCACGACCGCCGCGTTCGGCGCGGCGGCCGGCGTCGGCGTCACGGTGCTCAGCTACACCCTCACCACGGTGGTGCTGGCGTGGGCCGACCAGATCAATCCGCAGTTGCTGCTGCCGCTCGGGCTGGGCCTGTACGCGCTGAAGTTCACCCTGCTGGGTGTGGTGATGGTGGCGGTGGCGTCCACCGGCTGGCCCGGGTTGGTGCCGCTCTGCCTCGGCATCGTCGCCGGGGTGGCAGTGTGGACCGCGGTGCACATCTGGTGGCTGACCAGCGTGCACGCCCGTCGGCCGCGGGGCTGACCTGGCGCGCGACCGGTCGTCCCACAGATCGGACGCGCCGCAACCTGTCGGCCACCGGTCATTTTCCCGAGGGCGGAAGGGGAGTAGCGTGCCCACAGACGACGCGGCCCCCGAGATGCCCACACAACCACGGTTGTGCGGGGGGTGAGGCACAGCCTCGTCTTCCCGGCTGATATCGTTCGCCCCGTCATGGCTGGTGACCAAACCCCCCGTCCCGCCGGCGAACCGGACGACATTCCGTCCGGCGCCGGTCAGGGTTGGACCGCGCTCAGCTACCTCATCGGAGGCATGCTCGTGTGGGGTTTCATCGGCTGGCTGGTCGACCAGTGGCTCGACACCGGCGGCGTTGCCACCGGGATCGGCGTCGTGCTCGGCATGGCCGGGGGGATCATCCTGGTCGTCCGCCGGCTCGGCACGCCTACTTAGGAAGGGACGCGGTGTTCGGACAGGCGAACGTTCTGGCAGCGGGCCAGGCGGCATTCCCACCCACTGTGGAGGACTTCTACCTGCCCAGCATCCTGCCCTGGGGTGCACACGAGTCGTACTGGTTCACCAAGATCACGGCGATGGTCTGGATCGCGGTTGGCGTTCTGATCATCTTCTTCCTGGCGAGCTACCGGAACCCGCAGCTGGTGCCGACCAAGAAGCAGTGGTTCGCCGAGTCGATCTACGGCTTCGTGCGGAACAACATCGCGGTCGACATGATCGGTCACGCTGGTGTGCGTTTCGCTCCGTACTTCACCACGCTGTTCTGCTTCGTGCTGCTGACGAACTCGTTCGCGATCATCCCGTTCTTCCAGATCTCGCCGAACTCGCACATCGCCTTCCCGGCGATCCTCGCGATCATCAGCTACGTGCTGTTCAACTACATCGGCATCAAGCAGCACGGCTTCGTGAAGTACTTCAAGAACTCGCTGATCCCGCCGGCACCGTGGTACATCCTGCCGCTGCTGATCCCGATCGAGCTCTTCTCGACCTTCATCGTCCGGCCGTTCTCGCTCGCGGTACGTCTCTTCGCGAACATGTTCGCCGGCCACATGCTTCTGCTGGTCTTCACGCTCGGCGGCTTCGCGATGCTGAGCGCCAACGCCTGGCTGGCGCCGGTCTCGGTGCTCTCCTGGGTGATGACCATCGCGCTCACCTTCCTCGAGTTCCTGGTGATCGTCCTGCAGGCCTACGTCTTCACCGTCCTCACCGCCAGCTACGTGCAGGGCGCGCTCGCCGAAGAGCACTGATCCACCGCACCAACCGTTGTCGTCCCGCGTGAGAGTCACGCGTGATAACCAGGAGGAACCACACCAATGGACGCTAGCGTTCTCGCCGCGGTAGAGGGCAGCACCGCCGCCATCGGCTACGGCCTCGCGGCCATCGGCCCGGGCATCGGCGTTGGCCTGGTCTTCGCCGCCTACATCCAGTCGACCGCCCGCCAGCCGGAGTCGTCGCGGATGACCCTGCCGTACGTCTGGATCGGCTTCGCCGTCATCGAGGCGCTCGCGCTGCTGGGCATCGCCTTCGGCTTCATCTGGGCCGGCTGATCCCGCCCTTAGACCGGGAGGTAACCATGTACTTCCTCGCCGCTGAGGGTGGTGAGTCGACCCACAACCCGATCATCCCGCTCTGGCAGGAGATCGTGGTCGGTTCGGTCGCCTTCGCCGTGCTCTGCTTCGTGCTGATGAAGTTCGTCTTTCCCCGCATGGAGCAGACGTTCCAGGCTCGGGTCGACGCGATCGAGGGCGGCATCAAGCGCGCCGAGGCCGCCCAGGCCGAGGCGAACCAGCTGCTCGAGCAGTACCGTGCCCAGCTCGCCGAGGCCCGGACCGACGCCGCGAAGATCCGCGACGACGCCCGGGCCGACGCCGAGGGGATCCGGCAGGACGTCCTCGCCAAGGCGCGGGAAGAGTCCGACCGGATCATCGCGGCCGGCAAGGACCAGCTCGCCGCCGAGCGGGCCACCATCGTGCGCGAGCTGCGCTCCGAGGTTGGCGCGATCGCGGTCGACCTGGCCAGCAAGATCGTTGGTGAGTCGTTGGCCGACGAGGCACGGCGCAAGGGCACCGTGGACCGGTTCCTGAGCGGTCTCGAGAGCACGGGGGCCCGCTGATGCAGGCCGCCAGCCGGGAGTCGTACAAGATCGCGGCCGAGCGCCTCGACGCGTACGTCCGCGACACCGACCCGGTCGCGGTGGCCCACGCGGCGAACGATCTGCTCGCCGTCGCCGGGCTGCTGCGGCGGGAGCCGCGGTTGCGCCGGGCGCTCTCGGACCCGGCGCGGACCGGCGCGGACCGCGCCGAACTGCTCGGCGGAATGCTGCGCGGCAAGATCGGCGACGGGGCGATCGACCTGCTCGCCACGGTGGTCTCCGGCCGCTGGTCGACGCCGACCGAGCTGCTCGACGGCGTCGAGCGGCTCGGCGTGGAGGCCGTGCTGGCCAGCGTCGACGCGGCCGGCGACCTGGGCGAGGTCGAGGACGAGCTGTTCCGTTTCGGGCAGGTCGTCGCCGGCGAGCCCGCGCTCGCCGCGGTGCTGTCCAACTCGGCGAGCCCGGTGGACCAGCGGGGCGTCCTGGTCGGCGAACTGCTGGCCGGCAAGACTCGCCTGGCGACCGTTCGCCTCATCGAGGTGGCGCTGGCCGGCTTCGGAGGGCGCTCCTTCGCCGGATCGCTCACCCGGCTCGTGGAACTCGCCGCCGAACGGCGGGACCGTCAGGTGGCGTACGTCACCGTGGCGGCCCCGTTGAGTGACGAGGAGGAGCAGCGCCTGGGCGCGAGCCTCGCCGCGATATACGGTCGAGAGGTCTCCGTCAAGCAGACGGTCGACCCCCACGTCCTGGGTGGCGTGAGCGTTCGGGTCGGTTCCGACCTGTACGACGGCACCATCCTGCGCCGCCTCAACGAGACCCGCAACGCGCTCGCGAAGCGCTGAGCGGCTCCGCCGCCCAGCGGTGGGGCGGCTTCGCCGCGCAGCGCCCGGAATGACAGACGCCATTCGGACCGGTCGGTACTAGGTATCCCGGGCCCCTGAATTTTAAGGAAGCAGAGGATGGCCGAGCTGACCATCTCGACGGAGGAGATCCGCGGCGCCCTGGAGCGCTACGTCTCCTCCTACTCGACCGACGTCTCCCGCGAGGAGGTCGGCACCGTCGCCGACACCGGTGACGGCATCGCCCACGTCGAGGGCCTGCCCTCGACCAAGACCAACGAGCTCCTGGAGTTCGAGGACGGCACGCTCGGCGTGGCGCTGAACCTCGACGTCCGGGAGATCGGTGTCGTCGTTCTCGGTGACTCCTCCAAGCTGGAGGAGGGGCAGCGCGTCAAGCGCACCGACCGGGTGCTCTCCGTGCCGGTCGGCGACGCCTTCCTCGGCCGCGTGGTCAACGCGCTCGGCCAGCCGATCGACGGCCTCGGCGACATCGCCGACGAGGGCTACCGCGAGCTGGAGCTGCAGGCTCCGAACGTGATGGCCCGGCAGTCGGTGTTCGAGCCGCTGCAGACCGGCATCAAGGCGATCGACGCCATGACGCCGATCGGCCGGGGCCAGCGGCAGCTGATCATCGGTGACCGGAAGACCGGCAAGACCACGGTCGCCCTGGACGCCATCCTCAACCAGCGGGACAACTGGCGCACCGGCGACCCGAAGAAGCAGGTTCGCTGCATCTACGTCGCCATCGGCCAGAAGGCCTCCACGATCGCCTCCATCAAGGGCCAGCTGGAGGAGGCGGGCGCGATGGAGTACACGACCATCGTCGCCTCCCCGGCGTCGGACCCGGCCGGCTTCAAGTACATCGCCCCCTACACCGGCTCGTCCATCGGGCAGCACTGGATGTACGGCGGCAAGCACGTCCTGATCGTCTTCGACGACCTGAGCAAGCAGGCCGAGGCGTACCGGGCCGTGTCGCTGCTGCTGCGCCGCCCGCCGGGCCGCGAGGCGTACCCGGGTGACGTCTTCTACCTGCACTCCCGCCTGCTGGAGCGCTGCGCGAAGCTCTCCGACGAGCTGGGTGGCGGCTCGATGACCGGTCTGCCGATCATCGAGACGAAGGCCAACGACATCTCGGCCTTCATCCCGACCAACGTCATCTCGATCACCGACGGCCAGATCTTCCTGGAGACCGACCTGTTCAACCAGGGCGTCCGTCCGGCGATCAACGTCGGCACCTCGGTCTCCCGGGTCGGCGGCGCCGCGCAGGTGAAGCCGATGCGCAAGGTTGCCGGCTCGCTGCGCCTCAACCTGGCCCAGTACCGCGAGCTGGAGGCGTTCGCCGCCTTTGCCTCCGACCTGGACAAGGCCTCCCGGGCCCAGCTGGACCGCGGTGTCCGGCTGGTCGAGCTGCTCAAGCAGCCGAACTACTCGCCGTACCCGGTGCAGGAAGAGGTCGTCTCGGTCTGGGCCGGCACCGAGGGCAAGCTGGACGACATCCCGGTGGGTGACATCCGGCGCTTCGAGACGGAGTTCCTCCAGTACCTGCGGCACAAGCACGCGGGTGTGCTGGCCGGGATCGCCGACAACCAGTGGGGCGACGACATCGTCGGCTCCCTGGACGCGGCGATCACCGAGTTCAAGCAGGTCTTCCTCGGCAAGGGCGACGAGCGTCGGGTCAACGACGCGCCGGCCGCGCCGCTGGAGGGCGAGGAGAACCGCGAGACGGTGACCCGCTTCCGCGACGGCGCGACCGACCGCCCGGCCGAGAGCTGATCCCATGGCGGCCCAGGTACGCGTTCTTCGTCAACGGATCCGCTCGGCGAAGTCGATGAAGAAGATCACCAAGGCGATGGAGCTCGTGGCGACGAGCCGGATCGCCAAGGCCCAGGCCCGGGTGCAGGCGTCCCTGCCGTACGCCCAGGCCATCACCGGCGTGCTCACGGCGCTGGCGTCCAACGCGCGGATCGACCACCCGCTGCTCACCCCGCGCGAGCGGGTGCGGCGGGCGGGCGTCCTGCTGGTCACCAGCGACCGTGGCCTGGCCGGCGGCTACAGCTCCAACGCGATCAAGACGGCGGAGTCGCTCATCACGCGGCTCCGGGCGGACGGCAAGGAGCCGGTGCTCTACGTCATCGGACGTAAGGGCGTCGGGTTCTACCGGTTCCGCGACCGGCCCATCGAGGCGAACTGGACCGGCTTCAGCGAGCAGCCGTCGTTCGAGGACGCCCGCACGGTGGGTGAGACGCTGATCAAGGCGTTCACGGCCGGTGCGGACGACGCCGACGGCGGTGCCGGTGCGGACGGGGTGCTGGGCGTCGACGAACTGCACATCGTCTACACCGAGTTCCACTCGCTGATGACGCAGAGCCCGGTCGCCAAGATCATCGGGCCGATGCAGGTGGAGGACCGGCCGCGCTCCGAGGGGCTGCTGCCGGCGTACGAGTTCGAGCCGGAGGCGGAGGCGCTGCTCGACGCGCTGCTGCCGAGGTACATCAACACGCGGATCTACGCGGCGTTGATCGAGTCGGCGGCGAGTGAGTCGGCGGCACGGCGGCGGGCGATGAAGAGCGCCACCGACAACGCCGAAGACATGATCGAGAAGTACACGCGTGAGATGAACTCGGCTCGCCAGGCCGGGATCACCCAGGAGATCAGCGAGATCGTCGGCGGCGCCAACGCGCTTGCCGCGTCGGGAAGTGAAGTGTGATGACTGCACCAGTAGAGACCAAGACGGCCACGGGTCGCGTGGTCCGGGTCATCGGCCCGGTCGTCGACGCCGAGTTCCCGCGCGACGCCATGCCGGCCCTGTTCAACGCCCTGAACGTCGACGTGAACCTGTCCGGCGGTGAGAAGACGCTGACCCTGGAGGTCGCCCAGCACCTGGGTGACAACCTGGTCCGTGCCATCTCGATGCAGCCGACGGACGGCCTCGTCCGCGGCGCGGAGGTGCGCGACCGCGGCGAGCCAATCACCGTGCCGGTGGGCGACGCGGTCAAGGGCCACGTGTTCAACGCGATCGGCGAGGTGCTCAACCTCAAAGAGGGCGAGACCCTGACCCCGGACGACCACTGGGGTATCCACCGCAAGGCCCCGGCCTTCGCGGACCTGGAGCCGAAGACCGAGATGCTGGAGACCGGCATCAAGGTCATCGACCTGCTCGCCCCGTACGTCAAGGGCGGCAAGATCGGCCTGTTCGGCGGCGCGGGTGTGGGCAAGACGGTGCTCATCCAGGAGATGATCACCCGTGTGGCCCGTAACTTCGGTGGCACCTCGGTCTTCGCCGGCGTGGGTGAGCGCACCCGTGAGGGCAACGACCTCATCGCCGAGATGACCGAGTCCGGCGTCATCGACAAGACCGCGCTGGTCTACGGCCAGATGGACGAGCCGCCGGGCACCCGGCTGCGGGTGGCGCTCTCCGCGCTGACCATGGCCGAGTACTTCCGCGACGTGAAGAAGCAGGAGGTGCTGCTCTTCATCGACAACATCTTCCGCTTCACCCAGGCCGGTTCGGAGGTCTCCACCCTGCTCGGCCGTATGCCGAGCGCGGTGGGTTACCAGCCGACCCTGGCCGACGAGATGGGCGAGCTCCAGGAGCGGATCACCTCCGTCCGGGGCCAGGCCATCACGTCGATGCAGGCGATCTACGTGCCGGCGGACGACTACACCGACCCCGCCCCGGCCACCACGTTCGCCCACCTGGACGCGACCACCAACCTGGAGCGGTCGATCTCCGACAAGGGCATCTACCCGGCCGTGGACCCGCTGGCGTCCTCGTCCCGGATCCTCGCCCCGGAGTTCGTCGGCCAGGAGCACTTCCAGGTCGCGACCGAGGTGAAGCGGATCCTGCAGCGCTACCGCGACCTGCAGGACATCATCGCCATCCTCGGCATCGAGGAGCTCTCCGAGGAAGACAAGATCACCGTGCAGCGTGCCCGGCGGATCGAGCGCTTCCTGTCGCAGAACACCTACGCGGCGGAGCAGTTCACCGGCGTGCCGGGCTCGACGGTCCCGATCAAGGAGACCATCGAGGCGTTCCGCAAGATCAGCGAGGGCGAGTACGACCACTTCCCCGAGCAGGCGTTCTTCATGTGCGGCGGCCTCGAGGACCTGGAGCGCAAGGCTGAGGAGCTGATGAAGGGCTGACAGCCCCATCGGTTCCGCGACAAAAAGACTGCCCCGGCAATGCCGGGGCAGTCTTTTGTTCATCTTCGCGTCCTATCATCGCCGCGGTCCGTTACTCGTGGTCGTCAGTTGCGAACCACCCGAGATACGGTCGTTCCGCGCGCTCATCTGCACGAGCGTTGATATCTGCAACCTTTCGGCTGCGTGCGCCCGTCTCCTACTCGTGGGCGTAACGAACGGAGATGCTCGTGGGTAAGGCCGGCAAGAGTGGCCGCAAGTCGTCCATCTGGCGGGGCGTGCCGCGCTGGGCCAGGATCTGCACGGTGTTCGGCACCGTGCTGACCATGCTCAGCGGGGCCGTGCTGGTCGGCACCGAGGTGCTGATGGCCCGCTACGAGGGCGCGGTCGGCAAGGCCGACCTCTTCGGCGACCAGGCGGCCGGGGCTCAGGCCAGGAAGAGCGACATCAAGGGCCCGCTCAACATCCTGCTGGTCGGCATCGACCCGCGTACGCCGACGGCGGCGCCACTGGCCGACTCGGTCATGGTGCTGCACGTGCCGGCCTCGATGGACCGGGCGTACCTCTTCTCGCTGCCCCGCGACCTCTACGTCGACATCCCGGCGTTCCCCAAGTCGAACTTCAACGGCACCACCGACAAGCTCAACGCCGCCATGTCGTTCGGCAGTCGGGTGCCGGGCGAGAACCCCGACGCGGCACGCGGCTTCGAGTTGCTGGCCACCACGGTGCAGAAGGTGACCGGGATCAAGCGGTTCGACGGCGGAGCGATCATCAACTTCACCGGCTTCCAGAAGATCGTCGACGCGATGGGCGGCGTCGACCTGTACATCGAGCGCGACGTGAAGTCGGAGCACAAGCAGCCGGACGGCAAGCCCCGGCCCGGCAACACGCGCGGTGAGGGCTACGTCGGCCCCCAGGCGATCTACAAGAAGGGCACCCACCACCTCAGCGGGTGGCAGGCGCTGGACTACGTCCGGCAGCGCTACCCGAAGAACGGTGTCCCGGACGCCGACTACGGCCGGCAGCGCCACCAGCAGCAGTTCGTCAAGGCGATGGTGGGCCAGGCGTTCAGCGCCGACGTGGTGGCCAACCCGCTCAAGCTGGACAAGGTGCTCCGCGCCGCCGGGCAGTCGCTGATCTTCAACGGCCGGGGCAACAGCGTGGTCGACTTCGGCATCGCCCTGAAGAACATCCGGCCCAACACCATCCAGATGATCAAGCTGCCCGGCGGTCCGGTCTTCGAGGGTTCGAAGTACAAGGGTGAGCAGTTCCAGTCCGGCGTGCCGGACTTCTTCGACGCCCTGCACAATGAACAACTGGACCCGTTCCTCTTGGAGCACCCGGAGTTCCAGAACAAGGCCAAGTAGCCGTGGCGCGGCTCTCCCCACCCGCCTTGGGGGCGCGTCGGCGTCACGACTAGACTTTCGGCAATCCGTCGCCGCAGCAAGGAGACAGCGTGGCACAGCAGCTTCACGTCGAGCTCGTCGCCGTCGAGGAGAAGGTCTGGTCCGGTGAGGCCGAGATGGTCGTCGCCCGGACGACCGAGGGTGAGCTTGGCGTCCTGCCGGGGCACGCCCCGCTGCTCGGCCAGCTCGCCGAGCCCGGCCAGGTCCGCATCAAGCTGGCCGGCGGTGAGCAGCTCGCCTACGACGTGGCCGGCGGCTTCCTCTCGGTGAGCGCCGACGGCGTCACCGTGCTGGCCGAGAGCGCGACCCCGGTCTCCGCACAGAGTCGCTGAGCCGTACCGCGGATGGAGATCGTCGAGGGATTCGGGATCGGCGTCGCCGTCATCCTCGCTGCGCTCCTCATCCTGTTCGTCCGTCGGGCCCTGGTCACTCGTAGCGGTGGCATCATCCGGCTCAGCGTCCGGGTCTCCACGATGCTCGACGGCCGCGGCTGGTCGCCGGGCTTCGGCCGGTTCGCCGGTGACGAGCTGCGCTGGTACCGGATGTTCAGCTTCGCGCTCCGACCCAAGCGGGTGCTCTCCCGGAAGGACCTCGCGGTGGAGCGCCGCCGCTTGCCGGAGGGCCAGGAACGCCTCTCCATGCCGGCCGACTGGGTGATCCTCCGCTGTACCAGTCACCACGCACCGGTGGAGATCGCCATGGCGCGGTCGACAGCGACCGGTTTCCTCTCCTGGCTCGAGGCCGCCCCTCCGGGGGCGGTCTCGCCGCGTATGGCCTCCCAGGACTGGCCGGCTGCCTGATTCCCCTCACCGTGGGGGGTTTCCGGGGAGCCCACCCGCTCCGGGCGGTCAGGCTTGATCCCTCCGCGGGCGGGCTCCCCGGAAACCCTGCCGGGGCGCTGTGCGTCGTTCAGGCGCCCTTTTCGCCAACTGCCGTTACCGGGTGGCGATCAGTTCTGCCTTGTCGCCGAGGAGCCAGCCCCAGCTACGCGTGGCGGCCCCCAGATCGGGAACCCAGATCTCGACGTGGTGTAGCGCGCCGACGGTCAGCGCTTTCCGCCCGGCACCCATAGCACATCTCCCGCCGGATTTGCCGTTCTTGACAGGATAAAGAGCAGATCGGAGAGCCGGTTGAGATACTTTGCCGGGAGCGTGCTGGTCCGCTCCGGGTCGTGGCTGACCAGGGCCCACGCTGCCCGTTCGGCGCGCCGGGCGGTGGTTCGCGCCACGTGCAGCAGCGCCGCGCCCGCGGTGCCGCCGGGGAGGATGAAGGAGTCGAGCTTGCTCAGGCGTGCGTTGTACTCGTCGCACCATCCCTCGAGGCGCTCGACGTACTCCTCGGTCACCCGCAGCGGCGGGTACTTCGGCTCCGGCTCGACCGGCGTGGACAGGTCGGCGCCCACGTCGAACAGGTCGTTCTGCACCGACGCCAGCACGGCCCGCAGTTCCTCGTCGAGCTGGCCCAGGGCGAGGGCCACGCCGATCGCCGCGTTGCACTCGTCGACGTCCGCGTACGCGGCGATCCGCGGATCGGTCTTCGGCACCTGCTCGTTGTTGCTCAGCCTGGTCATGCCGGCGTCGCCGGCCTTGGTGTAGATGCGCGTGAGGTGGACGGCCATGACGCACAGCCTACGGATACCGGACCTGACGATCCCGGTCCGGCCCGACACCCCCGCCGGCTGGCCGGCGGTGGTGGGCCCCGGCGACGCGGGCGATCCGGCGGTCAACGACGTCGATGTCATCCGGGTACGCGGTGACGCGCGGCTGGCGGGCACCGTGCACGTGGTGGGCGCCAAGAACTCGGCGTTGAAGCTGATGGCCGCCGCGCTGCTGGCGCCCGGCCGCAGTGTGATCACCAACGTCCCGCGGATCACCGACATCGCGATCATGGGGGAGGTGCTGCGTCGGCTGGGCTGCGACGTGCGGTTCGACGCCGACGACCCGGTCGACCCGATGGTCGTCCGGGGTGGGGTGGCGCGATCGCGCTCGGTGACCATCGACGTGCCCGAGCAGCCGGGCGCGGACGCGGACTACGACCTGGTCCGCCGGCTCCGCGCGTCGATCTGCGTGCTCGGTCCGCTGCTGGCCCGCCGGGGGTACGTGCGGGTGGCCCACCCGGGCGGTGACGCGATCGGCTCGCGCGGGCTGGACATGCACGTCTCCGGTCTGACCCGGATGGGCGCGGACATCTCCGGTGAGCACGGGTTCGTCATCGCGGCCGCTCCGCACGGGCTGCGCGGCGCGGACATCGTGCTGGACTTCCCGAGCGTGGGCGCGACCGAGAACCTGGTGATGGCGGCGGTGCTCGCCGAGGGCACCACGATGATCGACAACGCCGCCCGGGAGCCGGAGATCGTCGACATCTGCACCATGCTCAACCAGATGGGCGCGCGGATCTCCGGCGCCGGCACGTCCACCCTGCACATCACCGGCGTACCCGGTCTGCGCCCGGTACGGCACGCCACGGTGGGGGACCGGATCGTCGCCGGCACCTGGGCCTTCGGTGCGGCGATGACCCGCGGCGACGTGACGGTGACCGGGCTGGACCCGGCCTTCCTGGAGGTCGCCCTCGACAAGGTGGTGGCGGCCGGCGGCCTGGTCGAGACCCGGGGGGACGGCTTCCGCGTGCGGATGGACGACCGGCCCCGGGCGGTGGACGTGGTGACGCTGCCGTACCCCGGTTTCGCCACCGACCTGCTGCCGATGGCGATCGGGCTGGCCGCGGTCAGCGACGGCGCCTCGTTGATCACCGAGAACATCTTCGACGGCCGGTTCATGTTCGCCAACGAGATGGCGCGCCTCGGCGCGGACATCAAGACCGACGGGCACCACGCGGTGGTCCGGGGCCGCGACCGGCTCTCCGGGGCGCCGGTGCGGGCCACCGACATCCGTGCCGGGGCCGGGCTGATCATCGCCGGGCTCTGCGCGGACGGGATCACCGAGGTCTCCCACGTCCACCACGTCGACCGGGGGTACCCGGACTTCGTGGCCGACCTGCGCGCGCTCGGCGTGGCCGTCGAGCGGGGCACCACGCCGGAGGAACCCGCGCTGGAGATCTGAGGGCACTCCCTTAGCCGTCGTTCAGGCCCGCCGACTAGGGTGCAGGCAGGCACTCAAACAGGCGAGGGAGAAGCAGATGGCGGGTCGACTCGCGGTCGTCGGGGCCGGGTTGATGGGCTCCGGCATCGCCCAGGTGGCGGCGCAGGCGGGCTGGCAGGTGACGCTGCGCGACCTGGACGACGCGGCCACCACGCGGGGCCTCGGCGGCATCCGGAAGTCACTGGAGAAGTTCGCCGAGAAGGGCAGGATCGAGGCGTCGGACGTCGAGGCGACGCTCGCCCGGATCACCCCGACCACCGACCTGGAGGCGGCGGCGGACGCCGACATCGTGGTCGAGGCCGTCTTCGAGCGCCTCGAGATCAAGCACGAGGTGTTCCGCGCACTGGACAAGATCTGCAAGTCCGACGCGGTGCTGGCCACCAACACCTCGGCCATCCCCGTCACCCAGATCGCCGCCGTCACCGAGCGGCCCGAGGCGGTCGTCGGCACCCACTTCTTCTCGCCGGTGCCGATGATGCAGCTCTGCGAGCTGGTCCGCGGCTACAAGACCAGCGACGCCACCCTGGCCACCGCGCGGGCCTTCGCCGAGGAGATCGGCAAGACCGTGGTGGTGGTCAACCGCGACATCGCCGGCTTCGTCACCACCCGGCTGATCTCCGCCCTCGTGGTGGAGGCGGTCAAGCTCGTCGAGTCCGGCGTGGTGTCGGCGGAGGACCTGGACACCGCCTGCCGGCTGGGCTTCGGGCACGCGATGGGTCCGCTGGCCACCACCGACCTGACAGGCGTGGACGTGCTGCTGCACGCCTCGAAGAACATCTACACCGACACCGCCGACGAGAAGTTCTTCCCGCCGGAGCTGCTCCAGCGCATGGTCACCGCCGGCGACCTGGGCCGCAAGACCGGCAAGGGCTTCTACACGTACTGAGCGGGACATGACGAGGGGGCGGGCGCACGGCCCCCGCCCCCTCGTTCCGTGTCAGCCGTCGCGCTTCGTCGTCCAGCGGAACGTCGTCAGGCAGAGCACCAGGCCGATCACGCACCAGAGGATCAGCACCACCGCCACCCGGCCCAGCTCGAACGAGCCGCCCGGCTCCTGGGCGCCGAAGCTCGACGGCAGGAAGACCGCGCGCAGCCCCTGGCACATCCACTTGAGCGGGAACAGCGCGGCCACCTGCTGCATCCAGGTGGGCAGGTCGGTGAAGACGAAGAACACCCCGGAGATGAACTGGAGCACCAGGGCGACCGGGGTGACCACCGCGGAGCCGCTGCGGGCGGTGCGGGCCAGCGACGAGATGGCGATGCCGCACAGGGTGCAGGCCGTAACGCCGAGCACGGAGACCCAGCCGAAGGTGAACCACTTGCCGGCGGTGCCCGGCAGGTCGAGGTCGAACAGCGCCACCGCGACCGCCAGCAGCAGCACGGTCTCGGCGATGCCGATCGCCACCACCATGATCACCTTGCCGGCGAACCAGACCCACTTCGGCATCGGCGTGCCGCGGTAGCGCTTGAGCACGCCCCGGTCCCGCTCGATGGGGATCCAGATGCCGAGGTTCTGGAAGCTCACCGTCATCAGGCCGGTCGCGATCATGCCGGTGATGAAGTACTGGGTGAACGTGACCCCGCCACCGATCGTGCCGTCGAAGATCGACGCGAAGATCAGGATCATGATGATGGGGAAGCCCATCGTGAAGACCACGGACTCCCGGCTGCGCAGGAACTGGGTGATCTCCAGTCGGCCCTGCCGCAGGGCCAGCGCACCCGCGCCCGGCCGGCGGCCCGGGGTCGCGGCGACCGGCGTCGCCGGCTTCGTCGTGGTCGTCATCGCGCGTGTCCGATCATCGTGAGGTAGACGTCCTCCAGGGTCGGCCGGGTCACGGTGAGCCCGGGGACCTCGCCGCCGTGGCGCGCGGCCAACTCGGCCACCAGCGCCGTCGGCGCCGCGCTCTGCGCGCTCTCCACCGCCCCTTCGGGGGTACGCCAGGAGACCGTGGCCAGGGCCTCCTGCCGGTTGCCCAGCCGGTTCGGTGCGGCGACCTCGACCAGCCGGCCGCCGGCGATCACGCCGACCCGGTCGGCCAGCGCCTCCGCCTCGTCCAGGTAGTGGGTGGTCAGCACGATGGTGGTGCCGGCCGCGGCGAGGTCGCGGATCAGGTCCCAGAACTCGCGGCGGGCCTCGGGGTCGAAGCCGGTGGTCGGCTCGTCGAGGAAGAGCAGCTCGGGGCGGCCGATGATGCCCAGCGCCACGTCGAGGCGGCGCTTCTGCCCGCCGGAGAGGGTGTGCGTGCGGGCCTTCGCCTTGCCGGCCAGCCCGACCCGCTCGATCACCTTGTCGGGGTCGTCGGCGCCCGGGTAGAAGCCGGAGAAGTGCCGGATCACCTCGGCCACGGTCAGCTCGTCGAACTCACCGGTGCCCTGGAGCACGATGCCGACCCGGGACCGCCAGCCGGCGTCGGGGTGGGCCGGGTCCGCGCCGAGCACGGTGACCTCGCCGGCGTCGCGGCGCCGGTAGCCCTCCAGGATCTCCACGGTGGTGGTCTTGCCGGCGCCGTTCGGGCCGAGTAGGGCGAACACCTCGCCGCGGTAGACGTCCAGGTCCACGCCCGCCACGGCCACGTTGTCGCCGTACGCCTTGCGCAGCCCCCGGACGGAGATGGCCAGCTCGTCATCCATGTCGTCCAGTGTGCGTCCTGGCTGGGGCGGTGCGACGCTCGGGGTGTGGCGGTCCGCGCCACTGCGGGCGCTTCGCACCCGGACGTCCGCGACATGGACCTGTGTGGTTTTCCACAACCCGTTTTACTGAACGGTAACTTAGACTCCGGCCATGGACGAGAAGGCACCTTCGGGGCGGTTGCCCGAGCGGGACCGCCCGTGGGTGATGCGCACCTACGCCGGCCACTCCTCGGCCGCCGCGACCAACGCCCTCTTCCGCCGCAACCTGGCGAAGGGGCAGACCGGTCTCTCGGTCGCCTTCGACCTGCCGACCCAGACCGGGTACGACCCCGACCACGAGCTGGCCTCCGGTGAGGTCGGCCGGGTCGGCGTGCCGGTGGCCCACCTCGGGGACATGCGGGCGCTCTTCGACGGTCTCCCGCTGGCCGACATGAACACCTCGATGACCATCAACGCCCCGGCGATGTGGCTGCTCGCCCTGTACGGCACGGTGGGGCTGGAGCAGAACGCCGAGTTGGCCCGCTGCTCCGGCACCACCCAGAACGACATCATCAAGGAGTACCTGTCCCGGGGGACGTACATCTTCCCGCCGGCGGCGTCGCTGCGGCTCACCGCCGACGTGGTGGCGTACACGCTGCGCGAGATGCCGCGCTGGAACCCGGTGAACATCTGCTCGTACCACCTCCAGGAGGCCGGTGCCACTCCGGTGCAGGAGGTCGGCTTCGCGCTGGCCACCGCGGTCGCCGTGCTCGACGCGGTCCGCGACTCCGGCCAGGTGCCCGCCGAGCGGATGGGCGACGTGGTGCAGCGGATCTCGTTCTTCGTCAACGCCGGGGTGCGCTTCGTCGAGGAGATCGCGAAGATGCGCGCGTTCGGCGTGCTGTGGGACAGGATCACCCGCGACCGGTACGGCGTCACCGAGGCGAAGCAGCGCCGGTTCCGTTACGGCGTGCAGGTCAACTCGCTCGGCCTGACCGAGGCCCAGCCGGAGAACAACATCCAGCGCATCGTGCTGGAGATGCTCGGCGTGACGCTGTCGCGCGACGCCCGGGCCCGCGCGGTGCAGCTGCCCGCCTGGAACGAGGCGCTCGGCCTGCCCCGCCCCTGGGACCAGCAGTGGTCGCTGCGGATGCAGCAGGTCCTGGCGTACGAGTCGGACCTGCTCGAATACCCCGACCTGTTCGCCGGCTCGCACGTGATGACCGCGCTGGTCGACGAGATCGTCACCGGCGCCCGCGTCGAGTTGGACAAGGTGCTGGAGCTGGGCGGCGTGGTCGCCGCCGTGGAGACCGGCTACCTCAAGAGCGCGCTGGTCGCCTCACTGGCCGAGCGCCGCCGTCGGATGGAGTCCGGCGCCGACGTCGTGGTGGGGGTCAACCGGTTCGTCGAGACGGAGCCCTCGCCACTGACCGCCGCCGGAGCGGAGGCCGTCGAGCAGGTCGACCCGGCGGTCGAGGCAGCCGCCGCGGATGGCGTACGCCGATGGCGGGCCGACCGGGACGGCGCGGCCGTCGACGCCGCGCTCGCCCGGCTCCGCGCGGACGCCGCGACCACCGCGAACCTGATGCCCGCCACCCTCGAGTGCGTGCGGGCCGGGGTGACCACCGGCGAGTGGGCCGGCGCGCTGCGCCAGGTCTTCGGCGAGTACCGGGCGCCCACCGGGTTGGCCGGCGGTGCCGGGAGCGGAGGCGACCCGGGCATCGCGGCCGTCCGCGAGCGGGTCACCGCCACCGCCCGCGAGTTGGGCAGTGGCCGGCTGCGGCTGCTGGTCGGCAAGCCCGGCCTGGACGGGCACTCCAACGGCGCCGAGCAGATCGCGGTACGTGCCCGTGACGCCGGCTTCGAAGTCGTCTACCAGGGCATCCGGCTGACCGCCGGGCAGATCGTGGCCGCCGCCGTGGAGGAGGACGTCGACCTCGTCGGGCTCTCCGTGCTCTCCGGCTCGCACCTCGCCGCCGTGCCGGCGGTGCTCGACGGGCTGCGCGCCGCCGGCCGTGCGGACCTGCCGGTGGTCGTCGGCGGCATCATCCCCGCCGGTGACGCGGACACGCTGCGGGCGGCCGGGGTGGCCCGCGTGTTCACCCCGAAGGACTTCGCCCTCACGGGCATCATCGACGACCTGGTGACGGTCATCCGCCGCGCCAACGACCTGCCCTGACAGGCTTGGGGCGCGGGGGTCAGCGACCGTCGTAGGTCATGCAGTCGGCCATGTCGTTGTCCGGGCCGACCCTGATGGACGGCGCGTGGCACTCCAACTGCTCGTTGTGCCGGCAGTCCGAGCGCTGGCAGGCGCCCACCTGGGCGATCAGGCTGTCCACGCCACCGCGCACCGGCGACTCGACGAAGGTGTGGCAGTGCGCGTGATCCATGCTGCCGATCGTGATCGCGAAGGCGTGGCAGTCGCCGCCGTTGTTGTACGCGCAGGCCACGACCACGCACTCCTGGACCCGAGGCATCTCCATCGCTGCGGTCATGCCGGCCTCCTCTAGGACTCTTGCCCGATCGTAGGCTTTTGTCGGCTTGCTGATGCTCGCTATGCGCGGTGCTGGGTTGCCTGCTTGTTGGGGTCGCTGCCGTGCTGCCGTGCTGCCGTGCTGCCGTGCTGCCGTGCTGCCGTGGTGCCGTGGTGGTGCCGCCGTGGGCTCCCGGCGAGGTCTGGGGGCGCGCCCGAGGCGTGCTGCCGTGTCGCCTGCGCTGCCGTGTCGCCTGCGCTGCCGTGCTGCCGTGGCTGCCTTGCCGTCCTGCCGCCGTAATGCCTTGCTGCCGTGGTGCCTTGCTGGGCGCTGACTAGGGTTTGCGTCGTGGGCGTCGTGGGCGTCGTGGGTGGTGGCCGGTGATCGGGTGCCGGGTTCGTGCGGGGTGGGGCCCGCCGTGCCCGGCTCCGGGCGGTCAGGCTTGATCCCTGCGCCGGGCACGGCGGGCCCCACCCCGTCGGTGGTCGCTGTCCGTCGAGAGCGTTGCGCCGCGTTGACGGCCTCGGTGGCCTGAAGCGCGAGCGGTGCCGGCTGCTGCGCTGCAACAGTCTGCTCCCAGCCTCACCGACTGACCGGTTCCGAGGTGCCGGGCATGTTCCGGTTCTTGTCGCGATACCTGTGAGGCATAAATATGCCTGTGAGGTATCAAGCTGATTGTCGACCTCGGCCCCAGGAGCGCCTCCTTGCGGTGATCGACTCGGTCCCGTGGACCCGCGGGGTCCCCGGGCGGGGGATACCCCGCTTTCAGGCATACCGAGTCGATCGCCGCCCAGTCGGCTGGTGTCGCGTCGGGACGGGGGCGGTCCGGCCTCGTATGTCCGGTATTGAGGCCCTGATTCGCTGCCGCTGCCGCTGTTGCTGCCCGGTCCCGGTGCCGCTGGCCGCTGGCCGCTGCCCGGTGCCCGGTGCCCGCTGTCGCTGGCCGGTGCCCGGCGCTCGCTGTGCCCGGTGTGCCCGGTGACCGGTGCCGTGTGCGTGGTGCGCGCTGCCCGGTGACCGGTCCGGTGATCGCTGACCGGTGACCGGTCACCGGTGTCTGGTATCGGTGTCCTTGGCCTGTGACCGGCTGCACCCGTGCGGCGGAATCGGGGCCGACCCGGGGTCGTTACATAGCCTGACGATCGCAGGACCACTGCCTCGCCGCCCGGCCCCCAGGGCTGGAATGCGATGCCGCACCCGGTCGTTGCAGACTCCGCGAACGACTGCACGAGCATCCGCTCGACGGGTGCTGATGGATGGGCCGATCCCGGAATGATCCCGGCCCGGGGGTCGTTGCAGATCCCTGATCGACCGCACGAGCGCCCGCTCGACCGGGTGCCGATGGACGGGCCACCCCCGGAATGAGCCGGGCCCGGCGGTCGTTACACATGGACCCGGCGCCACGAGGCCCCCGCCCGTAGGCCGCCGAAAGACTTTCCCCCCCCCTTTGTTC